>NZ_JBITJU010000003.1:0-514077 GCF_044460355.1 Kribbella sp. NPDC050124 | reverse complement strand
TGACACCACCACCGAGGCCCGCGATGCTCACTGACACCTCCAGGTGGTCCCATGCTCGTGGCAACGAGGTGGTCCCATCACGCTGGCAAGCGACAGGCCAGGCCCCTCGAGGTCGGTCGTATCTGGATTGGAGGACAGGCGAGCGAACAAGAGCAGTGGCCGGTGTTCGCAGGGACCGACGACGGCTGTTCTGCTGGCCGAGATTGGCGAGGACCGGCAGCGCTATCCCCGCGATGCCCGACTGACTCGCTCAACCACCCTGTGCCCGAGTTGGTGGCCCGGTCCCGTCTTGCGGTCAGCCGGCACGAGCAGGACCGGCCTGTGTGGCTTGATAGACGAACCCTGCTGAAGCAGGGAAGGCGTTGCTGAACCGACGAGGCGACCGGCGAGACGGCGTGTCCGAACATGCCGAACAGTGCCGCGAACCCGAGCGTCGCGCCTGGCGACGAGGAGCAGAGCGCATGCGACGGAGACAGTCCGGTTCGGCGGATGGTCCGCAGGGGTTCGCGGCGGCGGCGATGCCGCGGTCAGCGCGATTGCCAGTTGACCCTCGGAAGGCATTTGGGTCAGCTGGTCGAGCGGGTCGCTGCGGTTGCTGAGGGCAACGTCGTCACACTGTCGCTGACTTCGCCCGGAGACCGGGATCTGATCGCGGCTTGGTGCGCTCGAACCGGCAACACGTTGATCACCGCGGACGACCGTACCGCGACCGTGCTGCGTGGTCGTGCCACGGATCCGATCGATCGGCTGCCCGCTGACCGCGTACCCGGGGTCAGACTGTGGCTGTACACGAATTTCGATTGCAACCTGGCCTGCGACTACTGCTGCGTCCGTTCGTCGCCACGTACGCCGCGCCGGGCCCTCGGGCTGGAGCGGATCCGCGCGATCGCTTCCGAAGCACCCGCTGCCGGCGTGGCCGAGTTGTTCCTCACCGGCGGCGAGCCGTTCATGCTACCCGATCTCGATCAGATCGTCGCTGCGTGTACCGCTGCGCTGCCGACCACGTTGCTGACCAACGGCATGCTGTTCCGGGCGCATCGCCTGGACATGCTCCGCGCCATGCCAAGGGATCGGGTCGCGATCCAGATCAGCATCGACTCGGCGACGCCGGACCGGCACGATCTGCACCGCGGTGCGGGCAGCTGGGCGAAGGCTGTCGGCGGCGTACGTACGGCTCAACGCGAGGGTTTCACGGTTCGTGTGGCCGCGACCCTGACCACGAGCGACCGCGAGGAGGAGGCCGGGCTACGGTCGTTCCTTGACGATCTCGGTATTGCCCGCGAACACCAGGTCGTGCGTCCGCTCGCCCATCGCGGTGCGGCTGGCAGCGGTGTCGAGCTCACTGTCGAGTCCTTGATCCCCGAGGTCACGATCACTGCTGACGGCGTGTTCTGGCATCCGGTCGGTGCGGACGACGACGACCAACTCGTCAGCACTGAGATCTTCCCCCTTGCCTCGACCATCGAACGCATCCGCGACCGGTACCGCCGTCACCACCGCACCACCGACCAAGCCTCCCAGACATTCACGTGCGCCTAAGCCGGGCCGGCTCGAGTCTCTCGCCGTGCGCTAACACCTTTTCCGCCGAAGCCCCTTCTGCAAGGGCGAGCAGGTCCGCCTCACAAGACGCAGGCTGTGTAACAACGGCGGAGAAGCCCACACCCAACATTCGAGCCCAAGTCCCGACAGCGTTGAAAACCGACGACCTGGTGGCGTCCTTTCAACCGGGTGGACGGCAGATCCGGCGGTCGCTCGGCCAGGATGGAAGGGGATCTGCGTTTGCGCCCGCGTGGTGTGGACCGGTATAAGCCGCGAATGGGTGTGGGGGTGTCGATTGTCCATGCGCTGGGTCCTGGGCCCTCGCGTGCGCGGAACCTTGGTGAGCCCGGCGTCGACCGGCCCGGTGAGACGGCGGGATCCGGAGCGTGCTGTCGGTGCCACGCTCAGTCCCGCACTCTTTGACCTGAGGTGAGCGGGTTGCGAGAGGCCCGCCGTGCCCGATCGGCGAGGCGCGGCTAGGCCGTGGGGTCGGGCAGCGTCGGTGAGGGCGCGGTCGTCGGACTTGCCGACGCGCCCGCACCGCTGTTTGGAGAACTGGTCTTGGGGGATGTGGACGACGTCGAATTCCCGGTGCATCCGGCCAACAGACACATGGCGACAACCGTGGCTGACGCGCAAACCATCGGACGAGACATTGTGGAAATCTCCCGACCCGACACTGGTCACTCCATGACGGTGCACCCCGGGGGCTTAAAGGGACCTGAACGAGCGCCGCGTCCGCCCGGCCATCCGGCCCGACATTGCCCGCCGCGTCGACGCGCAGCTCACGACAGCCGCAAGCAACCCACGCATCGCAGCATCGATCCAGCTCCCGTGACCCGTCGAACCGACCGTCCGCCACGGCATATACCGCCGTCGCGGCCTATCGCGACCATCTGCGCGAGCGTGCCGAGTTGATCGCGGCCGCGCGGGTCGAGCCGGCCCGCAAACGGCCGACGTGCTGGTCTGGGTCGCCGCGTCGCCCAGCTCGATCTCCATCGCGGCCAGCCGATCGACGGGTTCCGCAAAGAGACTCACAGGCTGAACCTAACCTCCGCGGCCGACGGCAGTCCCGGTGACAACGGGTGTTGGCAACTGGGATGCCAGCCATCCTGGCAGCCGCGGACTCTACGAGCCGGAGGCCGCGAGCTGGAAGTACCGGAATTCCGCCAAGCCGTCGAGAGCTTCCGGCGACTCGCCCGAGCTGAGCGCGGCCTCGACAGCGGCCCGGGCGTCACCTGGTCCTTGCCGGCAAACGATGACTCAGTGCTGAGCCGGAGCCACGACCGCTCGTACGACGATGGCGACGGCGACTCGGTGATGACGATCGGCCGGGAGCAGGGATCTCATCAGCGCGATCACGTCGGCGGAGAAGAGTGGGTACAGGGCGCAGTCGTCGATGCTGAGTGGTTCTCGGTGGGGCACGTCGACCCCGGTGAAGCCGGCCTTGCGGAGTTTGTGGACGAAGTCGGCTTCGGCTAGGGCGCCGGCGATGCATCCGGCCCAGGCCGCGGGTTGGGTCAGGATCTCCGGCGGGAGGTCGTCCTGGTCGACAGTCAGGTCGGACACGCACAGACGCCCGCCGGGCCGGAGCACGCGGGCGCACTCGGCCAGCACCCGTGCCTTCCGCGCCGAGAGATTGATGACGCCGTTGGAAATGACCAGGTCGACGCTGTCGTCGGGGCAGCGGATCGCTTCCATCTCGGCCTCGAGCGGCTCGATGTTCGACAAGCCTGCTTCGGCCGCGGCTCGCGTGGTGCGGTCGAGCATCTCGGGCAGGAAGTCCAGGGCGATCACTCGCCCCGTCGGTCCGGCCCGTCGGGCGGCAAGGATCGTGTCGATGCCGCCGCCGCAGCCGAGATCGAGGATCGTTTCGCCGGGCCGGATATCGGCGTACCGCAGATGATTTGCGACTCCCAGCGAGCGGTCGATTGCTGAGGCGGGGACCAGCTGCAGTTCCTCTTCGCTGTAGAGCTTGCGCGCGACGGCAGCTGTTGTCGGTGGCACGTCCCGGTACGCGTCGCGGACCAGCGCTCTCACCTCGGCGCTGTACATCAGGTCGCGGTTCATGGTTCCAGCTCCTCGAGCGTCCGCTGCAGCCGTCGCAGTACGTCTGCCGGCACGGCGTTGGTGGCGGGTCGGCTGAGCAGTTGCCGCAGCTCTACGGCGAAGTCGAGCTCACCGCAGCATCGGCGGCACCGCGTGAGGTGCTCCTCGACCAGGTCCCGATCCGCCTCGTCGACAGTGCTGTCGAGGTATTCCCAGAGCCGTTCGACGGCCTCGTGGCAACTGATCATCGTGCCTCCTCCGTCAGCAGCCCGGTCTCCTCGGCGTACGCCCAGAGTTGCTTCTCGAACAGCTTCCGCCCACGGTGCAGGCGCGCGAGCACCGTTCCGAGCGGTACGTCGAGCAGCCGGGCGACCTCCTTGGCCAGGAAACCCTCCATGTACACCAGCACGAGCGGAACCCGGTAGAGCGGGGGGAGCCTGAGCAGCACCGCGTGCACGTCCTCGGGTCCGAACCCGGCCAGGAAGTCCAGATGGAGCGAGTCCGAGTACGGGAACGGGTCCTCGTAGGCGATCTTGCGGTACAGCGAGAATTTCTCGGCCTCGTCGAACTCGACCTCCTGCGGTCTTCGTGCGTCGGCGCGGGCATGGTCTCGACAGCTGTTCACCAGGATGCTGGCCAGCCAGGCCGGCCCGGCGTCTGCTTCCCTGAGCTGGCCGTACCGCTTGAACGCCTTCAGCAGGCAGTCCTGTACGGCGTCCTCGGCGTCGTCTCCGACCAGTCTGCGCGCGATCGAGTAGAGCCGCGGGAGCTGCACACTCGCGAGCTCGCGGAAACCGTCCAGCTGATCGGTTCGGGAGGAGCGCTCCACCAGATCTCCTGGTCCGACACCCAGCAACGCCACATCGTGTAAGACGTCACGCCGCATCGCTTTATTGCATTGTGCTCTGCGTGCAATAGCGGGCAGCCGTAGCAGCGTCCACCTCTACAGACGAGAGGAGCCGATCATGACGACCGTCGACCTGGAGGCGCTGGAAACCAAGGTCAAGCGGATGTATCGCCTCGTAGCCGAACAACCGCACGGCGTGTATCACTTCGAAATGGGCCGCAGCCTGGCCGAGCGGCTCGGCTACGCACCGGATCTGCTCGACGCGGTCCCGTCCGGGGCGGTGGAGTCGTTCGCGGGTGTGGGCTACGTCTTCGGCCTCGCGCAACTGGTTGCTGGTGAGCGAGTGGTCGACCTGGGCAGCGGATCGGGGATGGATGCCTGCTGTGCGGCGCACCTGGTCGGTCCCACGGGATCGGTCGTCGGAGTCGACTTCACACCGCAGCAACTCGACCGAGCCCGACGGCTGGCGGAGGCCGGTGGGCTGGACAACCTCGAGTTCCGCGAAGGCAGGATCGAGCAGATTCCGGCTGTGGACGACGCCTTCGACTGCGTCATCTCGAACGGGGTCGTCAATCTGTCTCCCGACAAAGATCGGGTCTTCGCCGAGGCGTTCCGGGTGCTGTGCTCCGGTGGCCGGCTGGCGATCGCCGACATCGTCACAGAACGGCAGCTGGCGGACTCCATCGTGGCCGACGCCGAGCTGTGGGCGGCCTGCATCGGCGGAGCCGCGCAGGAGGACACGTATCTGCATGCGATCGAGGCAGCGGGCTTCGTCGTCACGGCGATGTGGCACAACCCGTACGAGTTCGTCTCCGAGCGGGCTCGCGATGCCAGCCTCCGGTACGGCGTCAAGAGCGTCACACTGCTCGCGGTCAGGCCGTGAGCTCGATGCATCAGTTGAAGGAGGCAACAATCATGACAACGAGTCATCTAACCTCGGCCACGACGGAATCGGCCGCACTGCGCAACGGGGCGGCGCTGATGGCGCTCGCAGGCCTGGCATTCATCGGGTACGGCGTGATCTTCTTCGTCCGCAACTTCACCGGCGCGTTTCTCGAGCTCGGCATCGGTCCTGACCAGGTCAACGTGAGCCGGGACGAGATCCGTGGGTTCAGCGGCGACCTCTACCACTACGTATCGCATCTGCACATCGCGTTGTCAGCCTTCATCGCGGCGACCGGACTCGCCACCACGGCCCTTGCGTGGTTCGGCGTACGTCGTGGTCTGCTGTGGGCCTACGTGACCGCGGTGGCGGCACCCGTGTTGAGCCTCGCCGTGGCGCTCCCCGCGCACTATCCGTGGGGCCTCGACACGATCGGCCATCTCGGCCTGATCTATCTCGCCACGGCGATCTTCGTCCTTGGCGCGGCCTTGGCCTTGAAGCCGCTGCTGGCAGGACGAGGGGGTGCGGGAGCATGACTGTGGTTGTCGATGCCGATCGCCGGGACGCCGCGGTCGAGCAGGTCTTCCAGGCGACGATCGGCGCGCTCGAACTGCTGCACGTGTACGTCGGCGACCGGCTGGGGCTCTACGCCGGCCTGAAAGAGGTATCGGACGCGACTCCGGCTGAGCTGGCTGCTCGCACGGGAGTCGCGGAACGCTACGTACGGGAGTGGCTTGAGGAGCAGGCGGTCGCCGGGTTCGTCGATGTGACGGCGGACAACCGTGACGCGACGCTGCGACGCTACCGCCTGCCAGCTGGGATCGCGGAGGTGATGACGGACCCGGACAGCCTGAACTACCTCGTCCCGTTGGCGCCCCTGTTCGTGAGCATCGGACAGACGTTGCCCGCCGTACTCGAGGCGTTCCGCACCGGCGGTGGAGTGCCGTACGCGGATTATGGCGAGGATCTCCGAGCCGGCATCGCACGGCTCAACCGGCCGATGTTCATCCATCAGCTGACCGACTGGATCCCGGCGCTGCCGGACATCGAGGCGCGGCTTGCCGCCGGTCCGAGCCGCGTGGCCGACCTCGGTTGCGGCAGCGGCTGGTCCAGCATCGCCCTCGCGCACGCGTATCCCGCTGTTCATGTCGACGGCATCGATCTCGACGAGGGGTCGGTAGTCGAAGCCCGGCACAATGCCGAAATCGCCGGCGTCGCGGACCGCGTCACTTTCGGCTACCGGGATGCCGGCAGCCCCGGCCTCGCCGGACGGTACGACCTGGTGACGTTCTTCGAAACCGTGCATGACATGGCCGACCCGGTGGCGTCGCTGCGGGCGGCGTTGGCGCTGCTCGCGCCGGGCGGAGCGGTGCTCGTGGCCGATGAGAAGGTGGCGGAGTCCTTCGCCGTGCCCGGCGACGACTTGGAGAGGTTCAACTACGGATGGAGCGCGCTGTGTTGTCTACCCTCAGCGCTCACCGAAGCCGGCTCAGCGGGCACTGGAACGGTCATGCGGCCGGACATCCTCCGCGGCTATGCGGATGCGGCCGGCTTCGCGTCCACGACCGTGTTGCCGATCGAGCACGACTTCTGGCGCTTCTACCGCCTCGACCCGTGAGCAATTCTGGCGGCGCACAATGGAGGTGTGCGTACGGCGGCGGTCGAGATAGCCGGCCTGGTCAAGCGGTATGGCGGCATGCCGGCCGTGGAGGGTGTGTCGCTGTCGATCGCAGACGGCGAAGCGTTTGGGTATGTCGGGCCGAATGGCGCCGGGAAGACGACCACGATCAGGTGCATGCTCGGCCTGGTCAAGCCGACGGCCGGCACGATCAGGATCCTTGGCCATGATGTGGCGACCGATCTCAAGGCTGTGCTGGCCGACGTAGGGCATCTGCCGGGTGAGTTCGGGTTGTGGCCCCAGCTTACCGGTGCCGATTGCCTCGACTACCTGGGTGCGTTGCAGCGACGGCCGCCGGTACGACGGCAGGAGCTGTGCGACCGGCTGGAGCTGTCACAGGCCGAGCTGCGGCGCCAGGTCAGGCTGTACTCACGAGGCATGAAACAGAAGATCGGCCTCATCCAGGCGTTCCAGCACGAGCCGCGGGTCCTGGTGCTCGATGAGCCGACCGAGGGCCTCGATCCCGTCATGAAGGAGCGGTTCGCCGGGCTGCTCGCCGAGCATCGCCGGGCGGGCGGAACCGTCTTCCTCTCCTCGCACATCCTGTCTGAGGTGGAGCAGACGACCGAGCGGGTCGCCGTACTCAAGGCCGGCCGGATCGTGCGGACCGGGGCGACCGCGGACCTGACCGGCGAGCGTGTGCGTCGCTGCACTCTCGTGCTCAAGCAGCCGCTCGCCGCCGGCAGTCTCGACCTCGAGGGCGTCTCGGAGTTGGTGAGCGACGGCTTGCTCCATCGGTTCGAGTACCGCGGTGACATGGAACCGTTGATGCGACGGCTCGGTGCGCTCTCGGTGGAGGAGTTCGTCTGCGAGCCGGAGCACCTGGCCGAGAGCTTCTTCGAGATCTACGGCGACCCGGGGACGGCGCGAGCGACATGAACGTCATCGTGTTCCGCCAGACATTGCTGCAGGTTCGTCGTACCCTCGCCGTCCTCGGCATCGGCGTCGGCGCGTTCTTCTACCTGGTCCTGCTCGCGTCGTCGTCGTTCCTCGAGGAGGCGCCGGACATCCCGTTCTTCCAGTCGCCGCCCAAGGCGATGACGGCGTTCCTCGGCGGCTCGGCCGACTTCTTCCACGCCGACGGTTGGCTGAGCGCCGCCATGACTCACCCCGTCATCCTCGCCCTGCTGACCTCGTCCGCGCTGCTGGTCGCCGCCGGGTCGGTGGCCACCGAGATCGAGCGAGGCACGATCGACTTCGTGCTCGTCCGGCCGGTCGGCCGGGTGCCGTTCCTGCTCGCCAAGGCGCTCGCGTCGATCGTGGCGGTGACCGCCGCCGAGGTGGGAGGCCTGGCCGGCGTGCTGATCGCCAGGCGGACGATCGGCGGAGTGGGGGAGCTGTCGATCGGGTCGGTACTTCGTGCGTTCACCGGATCGTGGCTGCTGTTCGTCGGCGTCGCCATGGTCGGCCTGCTCGTGTCAGCCAGGTCGAGCCTGCGCGGACGCGCGATCGGCATCACTGTAGGCATCGTCGTCGCGTGGTTCTTCCTGAACTTCATCGCACTGCTCATCGACGCCATCGGCGGCCTGCGGTACGCGTCTCCCTTCCACTACTTCCGGCCCATCGACCTCCTCGCCGGCACCGTGCCCGGCGCCGATCTGTTGATCCTCGGAGCCGTCCCACTGGTCGCGCTGCTGTGGGCCACTGCCGCGTTCACCCGGCGAGACCTGACCCGTTGAGCTGATCCGATTTCAGGTCTGGTTCATGGCCTTGTAGCTTGCGGCGAGGAGGTCTGCTGCCTGGTGGGCCTGGCCGGTCGTGGTCCAGCGGCCGCAGCTGAGGCGTACGGCTGCCAGCGCTCGGTCGCTGCTCAGGCCCATGGCTGTGAGTACGGCGGATGGGCTGTCGACTCCTTCGTGGCAGGCAGAGCCTGTGGATGCGGCGAGCTGTGGCGTCGCGGCGAGCAATGCTTTGCCGGCCACGCCTTCGAAACTGAGGTTCAGTGTGTTCGGCAGCCGGTCGCGGGGATGCCCGTTGAGTTGGATGACACCGGGCAGCAGGCGGTCGAGCTCCTCGTGGAGGACGTCGCGGATCGTGGCGGCTGCAAGCTCGGTTGCCGCCAGGTCCGCGGCGACGCCGAGGGCGACGATCAACGCGACGTTCTCGGTCCCGGCGCGCAGTCCGCCTTCCTGAGTGGCACCGTGGACGATCGGCTGGATGGTGGTGCCGGACCTGACGTAGAGGCAGCCGATGCCTTTCGGGGCGTACATCTTGTGCCCGACCACGGTCAGCAGGTCGACGCCGAGTTCGGTGACGTTCAGCGGGATCTTGCCGACGGCCTGCGCCGCGTCGGTGTGGAGGAACGCACCGTGGTTGTGGGCGATAGTGGCAAGCTCCTGGATCAGCTGCAGCGTGCCGGTCTCACTGTTGGCGGTCATGACCGAGACGAGCACGGTCCGGTCGGTAATCGCTGCCTCGAGGTCGGCGGGGTCGACCTGTCCATGGCTGTCGACCGGAAGCTGGGTCACCGTGAACCCATCGGCAGTGAGGCTGCGGCAGGCTTCGAGTACGGCGGGATGTTCGGTGACCTGGGTGATCACCTGGTCGCCGTGGCCCCGGCTGCGGGCCGCGAGCGCGGAGCCGCGGATTGCGAGGGTGTCGGCCTCGGAACCGCCACCGGTGAAGACGATCTCGGTATCGGTGGCGCCGAGCAGCCGGGCGACCCGACGGCGTGCGTCGGCGATCGCGGCCCGCGGCCGAGCGGCGTACGCGTGGCTGCTCGACGGTTGCCGAAGTGGTGCGTGAGGTACGGGAGTGCGGTCTCGACGACGCGCGGGTCGATCGGGCTGACGGCGTTGTAGTCGAGGTAGATCGGGCCGTCGGCGAGCCCTGGGTGATTCATCGGGTACTCCTGGGATGGGTCTCGTACATGCGGGTGGCGACGAGGAGGCCCGAGGCGGCCGTGAGGGCGGCGACCGTCCAGACAGCCGCGGGGATGCCCCAGAGGTCGGCGATGGCGCCGGCGAGGAGTGCGCCGACGGCGAAGCCGCTGTCGCGCCACAACCGGTAGACGCCGACGGCGCGGGCCCGCCAGGTCGGCTCGGCGACGTCGCCGATCGTCGCGAGAAGGGTCGGGTACACGGCCGCGGTGCCCAGTCCAAGGGCTGTGACCGCGACGATCCAGCTCGACAATTCGGTGCTCGCAGCAACCAGTGCGAGTGCAGCCGCCTGGAGGAGCATGCCGCCGGCGATCAGCCACTTGCGGCCGATGCGGTCTGAGAGCGTTCCGGTGGCGAGTTGGGCGAAGCCCCATACCGCGGGATAGAGGGCGCCGAGGAGACCGATTTCGGCCAGCTCGAGTCCGTGGCCGGCGAAGAGGATCGGCAACAGGCCCCAGGCCAGGCCGTCGTTGAGGTTGTTGACCAAGCCGGCCTGGGATGCCGACGACAGCGCGGGCTCGGTGAAACTGGTCCGGGTGAAGACCTTCCGGGTGGCCAGCCCGTGATGCGTCGTACCTGCCTCATGCTGCGCGTGACCACGCGTCTCGCGGACGACAAGGGTGGAGAGGCCGAGGCCGAGCGCTGCGTAGGCAACGCCGAGCAGGAACGGCGCCGGCCTGAGCCCGTACGCGTCGGCGAGGTAGCCGGTGGCCATCGCGGTTGCGGCGACAGCGACGTATCCGGCGGCTTCGTTCAGTCCCATGGCCAGCCCACGACGCGCGGACCCGACGAGGTCGATCTTCATGATCACGGTCGTGGACCAGGTGAGGCCCTGGTTGATCCCGAGCAGCACGTTGGCCGCGATCACCCAGCCCCAGTTCGGAGCCCAGATCAGCAGCAGCGGCACGGGGAGGCCGACCATCCAGCCGGCGACGAGGACGGGTTTGCGGCCGAAGCGGTCCGACCAGGTGCCGGCGAAGAAGTTGGTGATCGCCTTGACCAGGCCGAAGGCGAGAATGAAGGTCAGCGCGCCGGTGTAGGCGGTGAGCTGGAACGTCTGCTCGGCGAGCAGGGGCAGGACGACGCGTTCCTGGCCGAGCATGCCGCCGACCAGTGCGTTGACGACGACCAGCACCGTGAACTGGGCGAGGTTGGCGCGCAACCCGAGTTGCGGCGGGCCAGTCCTGGTAGTCATACCAGCGATCTGCCGGTGGCCGCTGTCCAATCGTCCACGCCGCCTTCGAGAACCCGGACGCCGACGTGGCCGTGACGGCCCAGGATGCTCGCGGCGGTCATCGCACGCTCACCGTGGCCGCACATCACCACAATCGGCTCGGCGGGAAGGTCGGCGACGCGATCCGGTAGGTCGCCGAGCTCGACATGGATCGCGTTGGGGAGGTGGCCGCGGTGAAACTCGTTGTCCTGACGGACGTCGAGCACGCGGTGATCGCCGATCTCGCTCGCGGTGAGGAGCGGTGTCTGGGTGGTGGGGCCGTCCCATGCCGTCATCCCGCCGGACAGTTCGCCGACCGGTACGTCGTACCCGATCTTGACGGCCTGCCAGACGAGCTCGGACAGGTCCTGGTCCGGGCGGCGGACGACGACGTACGGCGTCGATGGTGTCAGAAGCCAGCCGAGCCAGGACACGAACTGGGCCCTGAGCGGGATGGACAGCGCGCCGGGGATGTGTCCGGCCGCGAAGTCTCGCACCGGACGTACGTCGATCACCCGGGCGCCGAGCTGGGCGAGCTTGGCGACGCGCGCCGCATCGAGGCCGGGCACGATCGGTGCTGCGGCGACAGCACGGCCGGCACGGTTCGCTTCGGGCAGGTCGAGGAAGTACGGCGGGAAGCTGCCGAGCCCGCCGAGGAGTTGCTGGACGAACGTCTCCTCGTTGGGCGCTGCCAGCAGCGGGTTGACGGCCCGCTCTCGGCCGATGGTGGAGGTTCGTTCGTCGTTGCCCGGAGCGGAGCAGAACGATCCGGCGCCATGGGTCGGCCAGACGGGCGTCGCGTCGGGTAGCTCGAGGAGCCGTCGCATCGATCGATACTGAGCGCGGCTGAGCGCTTCGGTCTTCTCGCTGCCCGCGAGGTCGGTCCGGGCCGCGCCGCCGACGATGAGTGAGCCACCGGTGAACACGCCGAGTGGGTTCGAGCCGTCGAGCAACAAGAAGGCGAGGTGCTCGCCGGTGTGGCCAGGAGTGGCAAGAGCGCGCAGGGTCTGCCCACCGAGGTCGACTTCGTCCCCGTCGCTCAGACCGACGTGGTCGAACGTCCGGTCTCCGGCCGCCGATGCCAGGACCTGGGCGCCGTCGGTCTCGGCAAGCTGCAGAGCGCCGGACAGGAAATCGGCGTGGAGGTGGGTGTCGGCCGCGAACGCGATCGTGAGGTCACGGCGCGCAGCCTCGGCTCGGAGCGCTCGCAGGTCCAGCGACGCGTCGACGGCGAGCGCACGCCGGTCACCGAGGTCGACGAGGTACGCCGAGTTGCCAAGCCCCTTGTCGACGACCGGAACGACCATCTTGTCCGCGTCATCACTCACTCCTACACTATTCCATGAATCTTTGGAGGAATGTCAATGGGTGATCCGACGCGCAAGGCGGAGCTGTTCGAGGAGTTCGCCAGAGTCGGCAAGGCGCTGGCGAACGCCAAACGGCTGGAGTTGCTCGATCTGCTGGCGCAGGGGGAGCGGCCCGTCGAACTGCTCGCCGGCCGCGCCGGTCTCGGACTCACCACTGCGTCGAATCACCTGCAGATCCTTCGGCATGCGGGCTTGGTGGCGACCCGCAAAGAGGGCACGAAGGTCTTCTACCGGCTCGCCGGCGCCGACGTCGCTGAGCTGTGGTCGCAGCTTCGGGGTGTCGCGGCGGCTCATGTCGCCGGGGTCGACCGTGCCGCGGTTGCCTATCTGGGCGATGACGGCATAGACGAGCTGACTCGAGAAGAGTTGCTGCTCCGCCTGGAGGCAGGCGACGTCACGCTGATCGACGTACGGCCTCTCGAGGAGTACGCAGCCGGCCACATCCCTGGCGCGGTCTCGATCCCGGTCGAGGAATTGCCGGAGCGGCTTGCGTCGCTGCCCGCCGACCTGACCATCGTGGCGTACTGCCGCGGCGCGTACTGCGTGCTTGCCCATGAGGCGGTGCGGGCGCTGACCGACTCAGGTCACCGCGCGGTCCGGCTGGCTGACGGCATGCTCGAGTGGCGCCTGGCGGACTTGCCGGTTGCCGTCTGAGTGTCAGCCAAGGGGGGCGGGGATGGGAATCGACGAGATGCCGGCGGAGGCTCGCGCGTGTCTTGTGCGCCTCGAGCCGGCTGCAGCGTGGATCGCGGCGCAGGCACGGGATGCCTTTCTGGTGGACACCCGTCCGGAGTGCCAGCGACGCGCGGGCGGTGAGCTGCCGGACGCGATCGTGATCGAGCGGAACCACCTGGAGTGGCGCCTCGATCCGGCCAGTCCCGGGCGCATTCCCGAGGCCGTCGGCACCTCGGTCCGGTGGATATCGTGTGCGATGCCGGATACGCGTCGAGCCTGGCGGCGGACTCCCTGCGTCGCCTCGGACTGAGTCGCAGTACCGACGTCATCGGGGGCTTGCAGGCGTGGATCGCCGCCGACCTGCCGGTGCTGACTCCGGCTGCGCCGCGACCGCCCCGCGGACCAGGGCGGGATGGTTAGGTCGGACGTGTCGAATTCACTGGGCGGCGTTCGTCAATGGGACGAGAGCTGGTTCGTGCCCGCGTGCAGATGAGGAGGGCGAGATGGGATCGATCGTGTCTCAGGTGGACATCGAGCGGAGACCTCAGGAGGTGTTCGACTACGTCACCGATCCGACGAGGTTCACCGAGTGGCAGGAGAACGTGACCGGCGGACACATGGGCGAAGGGCCTACCGCGGTCGGTTCGATGTGCATGACGAAGCGCCGGATCGGCGGCTCCGAGCGGGAGTTCACGTCTGAAGTGACCGTTCTGGATCCGCCGCGGGCCTGGGCGGTGCATGGCGTCGACGGCCCGATCAGGTCTCGGGTGAACGTCACCGTCGAGCCGGTCGGCGGACCGGAGGCGAGCAAGGTCACCATCGATCTGGATTTCGAAGGTCACGGCATCGGCAAGATCCTGGTTCCGTTGCTGGTCCGTCCGCAGTCCCGCAAGGAGATGCAGCGCAACCTGGCCCGCCTCAAGGCGCGCCTCGAATCCGCCGAGTAGCCGGTTGGCGCGTCGCCGTACAGATCGTCAAGGATCACACTGAGCGTGTGACCACGATCGGCGTACTCGAGCAGGCGCGGGCAGCTTTTTGCCCAGCGTTCCTGGGAAGACGTCTTCGACCAGTTGGGCGCCACGCCGGATCTGCAGCGGCTCGATGCCCTGGCTGCACGGCCAGCCGATGAGGTTTCCGACGGCTTGACCGCCCGCGAGACCGGGGTGCTGCGCCTGCTTGCGACCAGCAAGACGAATCGGCTGATCGCATGGGGGCTCGGCCTGGCCGAGAAGACGGTCGCTCGCCATGTCAGCAACATCTTCGCCAAGACCGGCGTACCGTCCCGAGCGGCGACCGCCTACGCGTGGCAGTCCTCGCGGGTCAGATTGGACTTGCAGCAACTCGCCCATCCCGGATCTGCCGCCCAGGCAGCACCGGGCGGCCTGCGTCCAGCCAGGGCGGTGAGTACGCCGGGCG
Organism: Kribbella sp. NPDC050124; assembly: GCF_044460355.1. Classification (NCBI taxonomy): domain Bacteria; kingdom Bacillati; phylum Actinomycetota; class Actinomycetes; order Propionibacteriales; family Kribbellaceae; genus Kribbella; species Kribbella sp. NPDC050124. The sequence continues at coordinate 499,531 of NZ_JBITJU010000003.1, read as the reverse complement.
GCAGCCGAGGCAGGAAGTCCGTCCGGAACCAGTCGTCGAGCAGTCGGATTTGCTCGTAGTTGTCGACGAGCAGGACGGCTGGGGTTGTCGCAGAGCCTCGGGCAGCTCGTCGGGGCGCGCCGGTCCGGTGCTGTCGAGCACCACCCTGGGCGTCGGCTCGAGTTCGCGTCCGTCGAGACGCATCACCGCGACACTCGGTCGATGCAGCCAGGTCGGCGCACGTCAGCAGCAGGCTGGTTTTTCCGGCACCTCTCAACAGCCTGTGGGATCAGCTCAGTGCGGTGCGGAAGAGCTCGATCTCGGCCCGGCGGCCGCTGGCGATCCGCTGGCACACCGACGGTTCCGATGGCCGGTTCGCCCTCGACCATGACCTCACTGTAGAGCCGGCGCCCGGCGCGAGACGAACCTTCAGGACCGAGCTGGCCGGGGCGCTTCGCCGGCGTGGACCCGCTGCGCACGACGATCTGACCGGCAATCGTCGTCCGATTGCATCGCCGGGTGGTGTGGCGTGTGACGTCGTACGACGATCGGAGGAGGCGGACCATCGAGTGCAGAGAGGTGAGGAGAATGGCGGCGAGCAGACAGTGGAGCATCGACGTCCTGATCGATGAACAGGAGGACGCACGAGTCACCCGCGCTGAGGTGAGACTGCGCACGGATGGCGAGGCGGAGTTCGTCGGCCGGGGCACTGCGCACCGCCATCCAGACGACAGCGAGGTCGCCAGGATCGGTGACGAGTTGGCGACCGCACGGGCGTTGTCGAACCTCTCACACGAGTTGATCCAAGCAGCCGCGAGCCAGATCGAACAGATCACCCACAAGAACGTGCACCTCCACGGCTGACCAGCCACGAGGCCGACTGAGTGGCTGGGGCCGGTACGACGGGCCTGGCGACGCCGACATGGCCGCGATCATCCGCCCGAGGGTGTGGCGCCTTTGGGCCGTTGGCGCGACAAGTAGTGCGAGAACGTCGTAGGTGAGGCTGCGGGGAGCTCGCGGGTGGCGATGAGGCGGCGGGCGACCTCGTTGAGCTTGATGTTGTTCTGTTGCGAGTAGCGGCGGAGTACGGCGAACGCTTGGTCGGACTCGAGCGCGTAGCGCTCCATCAGGATGCCCTGGGCCTGGCCGATGATGTTGCGTGCGTCGACGGCGACCAAGAGGCTGGCTGTCTGCTGGGCGGTGGCGACAGCAACGGCGGCATGCCGGGCGAGGATGTGCGCGACGGACTCCTCGTCACTGTCGAAGGCGTACGGTTTGTCCGCGATCAGATTGAGGGCGCCGGTGGTCGCGTCGCCGGCGTGGATGCGCACGCTGAGGACGCTGCGAATTCCGAGTGCGACCATCGCGGCCGCCCAGTTGGGCCAGCGTGGCTCGATGCGAGTATCTGGCACGAGCACGCTGGTCCGGTCCGCGATCCCTGCCAGGCATGGGCCCTGTCCGCAGTCGAGCTGGATGAGGATCGCTGTTTCGGCGAGGGGATCGGTGACGGCGGCGACCTCCAGGTGACCGCCTCGATGACACAGCACGAGGCTGGCGTGATCGCAGCCGACGGCTTGCAGCGCGAAGTGCACGATCGAGTCGACGGTCTGTCCGACGCTGGGTTCGCTGTGCAGCTGCAGCGCGAACTCGGCGAAGACCTCGGCGATGCTGCTCTGGTCTTCCCTGTCCACCGCTGATCACCGTCCCCCGATGACCCGGCCGGCGATCGACGAAACCGGCCTGCGCTTTTACCGATCGACCCTAGCCCTCTACCAACGATTGAGCACAGGTACAACGCCACAGCGACATGTTGCCGAGGTCCGCGGTGAGACAGCTTTAAGGACCGTGAGGTGGGGTACAGGGGTTGGCGTACCGACCGGTGGCAACTCGAGGGGCGTCATCGGCCGGTGGCGGTTGTGTGGCCGGGGCGACGGGAGTACGCGGTCACCGGCGAGTCGGGGCCTGGGTATGGGTCTTGACGCCGGGCGAGGCGCTGGGGAGAGTGCCGCGCATCTGTTGGTGCGGCTGTTCGATGTTGGGCTCGAGTTGGCCGATTCGGCCGATGACGTGCGTGGCCGGACGGTGGTGGATCGCAACTGCGATGAGGTCGGCACGGTCGATGCATTGATCATCGACGAGGGTGAGCGGCGGGTCCGTATGTCTCGGCGGTACCTCCTGCTTCCGATCAGGCTTGGGTCAGCCGGCCCAGGACAGGAGGCGACGATGCCTCTCGGGATCGCGGAGCTGGCTGATGGATCGTCGTTCGAGTTGCCGGACGCGTTCGGGGGTGAGGCCGACGTGGTGGGCCACTTCGGTGAGAGTGTGTGGCCGGTTGTCGTGGAGGCCGTAGCGCAGGGTCAGGATGAGAGCTTCGCGTGGGGTCAAGGTGTCGACGACCTCGCGCAGCTCTTGCCGTAGCGCTTGTGATTCCAGCAGGTGGGTCGCCTCCTGGCCGCTGTCCGGGTCGATGATGAGGTCGCCGATCTGGGTGTCCGCGTCCTGGCCGGCCGGTGTCTCCAGACTGAGTGTCGTCAAGGACAGTCGGATCAGCTCGTCGACGCGTTTCCGCGGCAGTTCCGCGGCGGCTGCGATCTCCGCGGCGGTCGGGTCGCGCCCGAGTCGAGCGGCCAGTTCGCTCTCGACCCGGCGCAGCTTGGTGAGCTGGTCGACGACGTGAATCGGGAGGCGGACGGATCGACCGGCGTTGGTCAAGCCCCGGTGGATCGCCTGCTTGATCCACCAGGTCGCGTAGGTCGAGAACTTGTTGCCCTTGGTGTAGTCGAACTTCTCGACCGCGTGGATGAGTCCGAGGTTGCCCTCCTGGATCAGATCGAGGAAGGCGAGCTCGGTCCAGGAGTATCGCTTGGCGATCGAGACGACCAGGCGGAGGTTGGCTCGAATCATGTGATCCTTGGCCCGCTCTCCGTCATCTACGACTCGGTTGAGTTCGTCATCGCGGCGGGTGCCCAGGTCGGTTCCCGAGCGTTTGGCATTCGTCAGCAGTTGCCGGGCGTAGACGCCTGCCTCGATGCGCTTGGCCAACTCGACCTCCTGGTCGGCCGTCAGCAACTGGGTTCCCGAGACCTGATCCAGGTAGTGGCGTACCAGGGTGCCCTCATCGTGTGCCTGCAGCGGTTCCAACCGTCCGTTGGCGTGCATGGCGAACCTTCTTTCATGGACGTCATTCCGGTACCCATGCATGAGTTGCAGACCCACTTCGCGCAGCATCCAGTTCCCGCGGTGCAAGAAGATCGGCGCGGCAACGGCAGCAGGCCTCGCCGCGCTGGACGCGACAGTACTGCGGTGTGTGCCGATGCTCACGAAGCCCGAGGACCTTTGGTTCTATGCCGCTGGCGCCAAGACTGTGAACGGCGGCCAGACGCGCTCCGCGTGCAGCTCCGGCGCCCGGCTGGGGGCATGGTTGCGGTTGGGTCACCTTGCGCCGTTTGCCCGCCCACTCGTTGTACCCCGACATACGCTGAAGCTATCCGCCCGGCGGCACGTACCCCCGACACCTGGGCAGCCCGGCTGAGAGCGAGGGCGAGCGACTCGCATCCCCCCGATCGTCGCCGACGCCCCCGATCGGCCTTCGAGGGCTGACTGGGGCCGCCGGGCGGGCTTGAGTCCCAGCTTGGGATGTCCAGCCGGTTCGGCAGCAGCTCGCGGGCCGAGGGTGGTAGGGGGTACGAGCCGGACCCGGGCACCGGCCTGAACTGAGCCGGCGGCAAGGGGCATCGCACGTAAGGCTGGCGGAGATCCACGCGGGTTGTGGCGCACGAGGGTGACAGTCCCCACTCCCTAGAGCCCTCGATGCCTGTAGGACGACTCGCGGCCGCCTCGCGCCGAAGATCGTGCCTGGCGACACCAATGCTGTGGTTTGGGCGCGGCCGTTGGGGACACGCGAAACAAATCCAGCCCCGGACTCGTCGCTGGCATGCCCATGTCGGAGTCCTCGTCGCCGGAGCCGCGTTCGTCGGACCGCCGCTGACCAACCTGCGGGTGCGCTCCGGTTTCTCGCAGGCTTGTCCAGGGGGAGAATGGAAGCGGCGGTCGAGGTCACGAGACCCCTGCCGGCAGGACGGTGACCACGGCACGGCGTATCAGAGCCCGTGACTTGGCCGACCAGAAGGTCGTGGTGAGTATGGATCGGTGTGAGGGCGGGCTGGGGAGGCTGGCGCGTCGCCTCGGGTTCTGCCACAGTCCGCTGCGGCGTCGCGCGGACAAGATCGAATCCGCGATCATCCTTAGCGCCTTGCTGGTCGCCGTACTGGCGATCCCCGCTGCCGTCGCTGTCGGCACCGCGGTGCAAGATGCGAGCGAGCATGCCGCAGATCAGCGCCGCGCGCTTCTGACCGAGGTGCCGGCAAGAACCCTCGAGGACGCCGAGACTTGGTCCGGCGCGGCGCCGGGTGTGGTGATGTCGTGGGCGAAGGTCGGCTGGGCAGATGCGGCTGGATTGCCACGTGAAGGGTGGTCGTTTGTGCCGGTCGGGACCATGAAGGGCAGCGACGTGACGATCTGGCTTGATCCTTCAGGCGCGGTCAGTCCGCCGCCGCCTCAACCTGGTGACAGTGCGGCGATCGGTGGCGCGGCCGGATTGGCCGCGGTGGTGGTTGCTTGGCTGGTGCTCATCGGTCTGACCCGGCTGGCCCTGATGTGGCCCGACCGACGCCGGTCACGGGATCTCGATCGCGAATGGGAGCAGGTCGACCGCCGATGGAGACATCACGAGAGTTGACGCTCAGCGTCAGCACGCATCGCGGTGGCTGAGGAGCGGCCGGGAGCGTGGTCACACCGCCGAAAACACGACGACAGTGAGCACAACCAAGCCCTATCGGCGTTCCATGCCGTCGTACGCTCAGTGCACCGAGCATCGATGCTGTTCCGTCGATGACAGGAAGATTGCCTTCGGCATCGGTCTCGACGAGGAGGCAGGCGGCATGCGGATCCAGCGGACGTTGGCGCTGTCGCGGAAGGGCGATTTGCTCCACGCACCACTTGGCGGTCTTGCTGGTCGGCCTGAGCGGCTCGTCGGTCGGGTCGGGGATGAACCGGTAGTACTGCTCATGACCCGTGCGCGAATAGAAGTGTCCCGGCGGGAACTGGCGGTAGAAAAGTCATCCCCCGGCGGCACCCGGCAGGCGGGCGCTGTCCCGGGTGGCGATCGCCTCCGGGCGATGCGCTGCCTCAAGTGTGCTTCACGAGTCGGCTGGTGGCGCGCCACTGGAGTTGCTTGATCGCGCCTTCGATGCGCTGCATCGTCGCGGCGGTCTCGGTGATGGAGAGTCCAGCGAAGAACCGGAGGATCAGCCACTCGCGATGGTCGGTAGGCAGTTCATCCAGAGCATTTCGCAGCGCGGTGTTGGTGAGCGCCATGAGTGCGGCTTGCTCCGGGCCGGCCGACTCGTCGATCCGCGGTTCGATCTCGTCGGTGACGACCGCGAGACGGCTCCATCCCGAGCGGTGGTTGGTCGATGACGACGTTCCGGGCGATAGTAATCAGCCAGGCGGCGAGGTTGAGCGTGTCGCGTGGTCGGCGGGCGATCGCACGGAAGGCTCTGAGGAACCTCTCGCTGGTGAGATCCTCGGCCGTGATCGGCGAGGAGGTCTTGACGTACGTGTAGCGATAGATCGTCGAGACATGTATGTCGTAGAGGGTGGCCGAAGGCAGCGACGTCGCCTGCTTGCGCGCGCTGGATCAGCGCGTGCTCGTCATCTGTTTCGGCGTCGCCCCAGGTTGCCTGTCTCGCACTCTCACCGGCTACCTCAGCGACCGCGCCCGCGCATGGCGGCAGTGGAGATGATCACGTGCTTCCTAAGCCCCGTTCTCAGTTGGCTAGCCCCTGTCTTTCAGTGGGGGTTGATTGCGGGGCGTCGCCGTCGTTTCGGTTGCTGGCGTTGGGGTTTTGGGTGGTGGGCAGGAGAGGTCTGCCGGTTTGCTGAGTGCCGGCTGCTCCGGGTCCTTGGTCGTGGATGGGTGGGCCTGTGTGGTCAGTTTCGGAGTGGTTGGGGCAGGGCGGCGAGGCGGGCGAACGCCGTGGCCAGGTCGGTGCGCGACGAGATTGCCGATGGTTGCCGACCGTGTCATCCTGAATCCGAAACGTCATCACGAGCCTGCTCGGCCAGGGGTTCAGCGCTGCGACCATGGCTCGGGGGCCAGGTGCTGGAGGAGACAGCGGGTGTTGAGTGGCGCCAGGACAGCGCGGACCTGCGAGACGTTTTCCCTTCGCCGGCATTGTCCGGATCAGGTATCTGGGGGTCGCCCTTTGGTCCTAAGATCGTCAGGCCTCTCAGCCTTTCGGCTCCCTCGCCCGCCTCGCAGGCCAATTTCAATCTTGATCCCGCTGACAGACGGCGTCAACGGGATCGAACCACCATTCCACTCTGCGGCACGCCGGCGGCTCCTACCGCTCCGGTCGGGGCCTTACGGACTGATGACGGAATCGGCCCGGTGGAGTTCTCGGATTTAGCCTCAGGATCGGGGACCCCTGATCGGAGCTGGTTCTCATGCGCACGGTCGTCGTACTCGCCTGTGGGCTGATGCTGTTTTGTGGGGCGGGTGTGGCAGTGACTCCGGGGCTGGTTCGCCAGTGGCGACTCCATTGGTCCCGGGGCCGTCACCATCGCAGCCGTCGCCGAGCCCAGGTTCGGCTTCGCCTACCCGGCAGTCCCAGCCTGCGGTGTCAGCCGGCACTGGTGTGAAGACTGCCGCCAGTGACTTCGGTGTGATCCTGTTCGACAGTACGGGCCAGGCGATAGTCCGCTGTACTTCTATGCGCACGAGGGCAGGAACGAGGTGAAGTGTCACAACGTCGCGGGATTCGGCGGACTGTGGCTCGTGGTCACCGCGGGTGGCAAGGCGGCTCCCGCCAGATCGTTCGACGGGCGTCGGACGGCGTAGTGGTTCGACCTGCACGCCAACGCCATGGTCTCGGAGCCTGTGATCGGCAAGCGGCTCGAGCGCATCGCGGTGGACGTGGTTCGGGTCAGGCTGGAGGAGAAGTTCGAGCTCGCCTGGTCGTGGCTGTCGGGATCACTCTGACTCGTCTGGCGGATCAGGCAGCGGTCGGACATGCACCCGGATCCCGCTGGTGGCGGCCTCGTTGGCGAGCTGATCGACGCCGGGCGCGTCGGCGACAACCGCAGGCGAGTGTGGCTGTCGACCTTAAGCGGTTGCTCCGGGCCGTCATCCTCCTCCAGCCCCCGGGACGTTGGGCTTGCGAAAGCAGCGGTTGTCACCCTGGACGAACCCTCGGAGATCGGGCTGTCGCCAGCGCAGCCACAGGTGTCAGGCTTGAGCCTTCAGGTCACCGGCATGGACGGACCCGCCGGCCGCGGGTCCGCCGCCACCGTGCTGCTCAGCTTTCCCGACGCGTACGCCCGGATCAGCCATTCGGCGCTGATGCCCCAGCCCTACGGGATGCGAGGTGGCTGGCGTGCCACCTTCACCAACGGGGGCGCTCGGATACGCCATGACCGCCGAGTTCACCGGCCAAGGCCAAGCCCGGCTCACCGAACACACCGTGCACGGCGAGCGCCCGATCGAGCTCGCCGACACCAGCCCTTGGGCCCGCGATGATCGACCACGTGCTCGCCCGTCTCACCGGGAACGCCGACAACCGTATCGGACCTGCGAGCGCACTCCTCGCCCTCGAACTCACCCTCGACGTCCATGAGCGCCTCAACCAGCCAGCGAGCCGTGCCGGCCAGTGATCGGTCACTACGTGACTTGCTACACGTGGCGGTCATCGTATGCAGTCGACGAGCTGACCGCCTCGTGGATCCATGGCTGTACTCCGGGATTCGGAGGCTGATGCGATGGATCCTGGAGTACTGCCGATTCAGGCGGCGGTTGAGGCACGCGCGGTCGGCTGCTCGTCGCCGGTGCGTGCCGGCATCCGCAGCGAGATTGCGGCGAGGACCGCGCCGACCACCGCGACGACGGCAGCACCGACGAATGCTGGGGAGTATGCGTTGGTCAATGCGTCCACGTCGCCGAGCTGATCGAGACGCCCGATCCGTGCTCGCCGCAACAATCGAGACACTCGAGCGCCTCGGGTACGACGACATCCTCGGCCTCTTGGATCGCTACGCCGCGGACGCGCACCAGCTCGCCGAGGCGGAGGTGGATCTGATAATGGCCCGGGACGGCCTGGACAGTCGACGGGGTTCTTGCCGTGGGCAACTTTGATTGGTCCGACGTTGTCACTGGTCTGACGGGGTTGTCACAGGGCGTGGAGTTGCCTATCGTGGCGCCTGGTTGGGAGAACAGCCAGGCGGCCAGGGGTGCCGCCGGTGTCGACGGAGATCGAGAATCCCACCGCGTCCAGGTCATTCGCTGTACTGCGCTGTGCCTGAATCAGTTGTGGTTCCGATTCGCCATCGCCACATCGTGCACCTCCCGCCGCCGAGCCGGCAACGCGAACGCTCAGGGGTGAGAACAGTGGCGTGGACGATTGATTACTGCGGTGAACGGAGCAGGGGCAACGAGCTGAGCGGCGGGGTCGGCTGACGGGCTTGCGGTGATCGCGCCGCGAACGAGATTCACGTACGTCGACAGGCACGGGCGCCCGATCAACCGCAGGACTTGGCTCGCTTTGTCTGCCAGGCGTGAGTACGTGGTGATCCATTGTGACCGCGTGGGCGGGTCCATCGCTGCTCCGTCCCTGCTCCGTGAGGTGGTGCGAAACGGTGGTCATTCCCGCGAGTTGATGAGAGTGGAGCCGATATGCGCGGCGACTCTAAGCAGGTGCTTAGGGTCGCCGCGGCGGAGGTGAACTTGGTCAGTTTGGTGCTGCTTTGAGCTCGTCCTTGTGCTCGCTGAGCCATGATGCGAAGGACTGGAGGGCCGGGTTCAGTTCGCGGACCTTGGCCAGGTCGCGGTCGCCGGTGAAGTGTTCGTGGTTTTCGGCGTAGTACTGGAACATGTTGCTGAACTCGACGGCGTACGGGAAGCCGAGGTTGCGGTAGTCGGACCAGGGGAGGGGGCGGTAGGCAACCTTTTCGCCGAGGGCTTCGGTGAGGGCGGCGGCGTACTCGTCACCGGTCAGGTGGTCGCCGGCGATGCTGACGGTGGTGCCGATCAGGCCGGCGTCCTTGAACACGGCGAGGGCGGTCCGGCCGATGTCGTCGGCGGCGATGCCGGACAGCGGCTTGTCGGCCATCGGCATCGAGATGGTCAGCGTGCCGTCCTCGCCGCGGACCGGTTCCATCCCGCTGACGAAGGCGTCGAAGTAGAACGTCGTCCGGAGGAAGGTCATCGGTACGCCGTGCTTCGTGAACAGCTCGTCCGCCTCGGCCTTGGCGTCGAAGTGCGGGACGGTGTAGCGGCCGCCGTCCAGCCGCGGTACGTCGGCCCGTCCGTCGAAGAACGGGCGGGTGTCGTCGAGCGTCGACCAGATGACGTGCCGTACGCCGGCATCGCGGGCGGCCCGCGCAGCGGTCTCGGCCTGGAACAGCTCCATCTCCGCCGCCGTCCGCGCGGCCTCCTCCTCGGGGCTGCGCGGAGCCCAGTAGTTCGTCACGACGAAGGCGCCGTACGCACCCTCGAAGGCGGCGCGCACGCTCGCCTCGGCGAGGCCTCGGACGAGATCCTCGAGACCATCGGCAAGCACAGCGACAGCGACTGCCCGCCGGAGGTCAGCGGCTCGAGCTGAGAAGTGTTCTCAGAGAGCTTTCAGAGGTCGAGTGACCCACCCCCTCAAACCGCCTCAGAGGCCCTGTCGCGTTCCCGGCGACAGGGCCTCCAGCCGTGTCTGAAGGTGCGATTCGGTTCGGCGCAGTGCTGGTACAACGGCGCGGTCACCTGGCCGGTGCGGGCCCAGTGATAGCCACCCCGCGAGTGATCGTCCAGCAGGCCCAGCGCCTGCCCCTCGATCCGGCGCAGCCGCCTGAGTACGCGTCCTTGTCCTCGATGTAGCCATGACCAGACGTCCGGGCAGAGTGCGGAAGTGATCGAGCTGCGGCTCGGCATGACCGGCGACCGGACCCGTTCGTTTCTCAGTTGGCGGCCCGCCGGAAGAGGAAGGTTCCGCCGATGGTGAGCACGGTCAGCCAGGCCAGGGCCAGGAGCAACGGTGCTGTCTGGTCGAAGCCTGCCGTAAGGCCGCCGTCGAGCAGGATGCGGTCGGCGCCGTAGCCGGGAAGGAAGCGCGCCCAGCCGGGTGGTTCGCTTCTGAGCATCGGGCTTTGCGCGATGCCGAGGTCGAGGAACGGGATCAGGAACGCGATGAGCACTCCCGCGACCCGCCCGAAGACGGGTCCGAGGCAAACCCCGATCATGGCGTAGGTGGCGGCGATCAGGACGTTGCCTGCGGCATAGGTCACTGGCTGGCGGGCGTCGAACACCAGGGCGGTGACCGTCAACGCAGCTGCGGTGACGACGGCGGCGGCCAGGCCGACCACGCAGAGGCGGACGACCAGGAGCGTGTTCTTCGGGAACCCGGCCAGGGTGAGACGACTGTCGCCGGTGCGTGCGTCGAGGACGATGAACAGGCCTGCCAGTGCGGCCAGAGATGCCACGGCGATGGGGGTCATGGTGCCGGCGTGGACGTCGGGCAGCCAGAAGGATCGGGTGATCGTCTGGCCGGAGTCGACGACCTGCATCGTGAGGTAACCCGCTTCGGTGACCGCCTTGGAGAACCAGATGAACACGACCGGGACGACCGCCATGAGGATGAGCAGCGCGGGGTTGCGCCGGTTGTCGCGCAGACCCATGCGCAGCCCCGCGACGAAACGGCCTTGACGGTGAATTCGACGCCGGGAAATACGGCTGGTCGCCGTCAGGACCGTCCAGGCCACCAGTGATGCCGACGCGGTCCACAGCAGAGCCCAGCCGAGATCGCCGGGCCAGCCGCCGTGGCGGGACGGCAGGTCGACCATCCACAGGGTGACGAAGTGGGTCGGGAACCAGCGGGTCGCGAGCCGGTCGGGTGAGCCGACGGCAGGGCCGAAGAAGACGTCGAGGATCCAGACGAACAAAATGATCACGGTGCCGTTCACCGGGTTGCGGACCGTCACCCCGACGAGGGTCCCGATCGCCAGATAGATCAGGGCGAACATCAGCGTGCCGCCGGTGACCCGGAGCGGTTGCTCGATACCGGTCCGCAGGCTCAGCGCCACCAACGCGGCGGCGGTGACCAAGAGCGACAAGGCCAGGCCGGTCGCCAGTCGCGCGGCGACGAGATTGCGCGGCGCCAGCCCGGCCAGCACGAGCCGGCGGTCGGCGGCGCGGGCCGCGCGGGTCTGGAAGTACATGGCCACACCGGCGAGGAACGCTGCCGCCCAGCCGGCCGTCGCGGTGGGGACGTCGGCCCCGGATCCGCCGAGCAACCGGGCGGCGTCGGCCATCGCCCCGGCCGCGGCGACGACGAAGACCACCGGGATGAGGGCCAGCACGAGCAGGTTCACCGGGTTGCGCGCGTATTCGGCGAGGAACCGGCGGGCCAGGACGGAGGTCGTCGTCACGTCGTTCGCCCCTCTCGCAGCTGCACGATCCGGTCGAACCGCTCTTCGTCGGCGACGAAATGGCTGATGATCAGGACCGCGCGCCCCGCCTGGCGGCGCTGCTCGACCAGTTGCCAGAACTTCAGGTAGGTGTCCCAGTCGAACCCCGCGTAGGGCTCGTCCAGGAGCAGGACGTCGGGATCGGGCAGCAGGGCCAGCGCGAGATTCAGCTTGGCGAGGGTTCCACCGGACAACTGGTCGGCGCGGCTGCCGGCGTACCGCTCGAAGCCGAGTGTTTCGTACAGGTCGCGCCGAGCCCGGTGTTCGGAATCGGCGGACAGGCCGTAGGCGCGGGCGAACAACTCGAAGTGCTCATCACAGGTCAGCCGCTCGTAGACGACCGGCTCCTGTGGGCAGTACCCGAGTTTCCCGGCGACCGAGACTGTCCCGGCGTCGGGTGTGAGCGCTCCGACCAGGATCTTCATCAGCGTCGACTTCCCAGAACCGTTCTCGCCGACCAGACCGACCACTTCACCCGGGGCCAGACGCAGATCCGCGCCTCGAAGCACCTGTTGTGACCGGCGTAGCGGCCAGATACCTCGTCGGTAGGACTTCTCGACCCCGGAGGCCTCCAACACGGTTGCGGCGACGGCTGCATCGAAAGCCTGCCTGGTCACGGCGTCGGGTGTCATCGATTCCATCACTGCCACCTGCTTCGAACATCGATGCGAGCTCAGGGCTTCGGCGAGTGGTGATGGTGCTCGTCGTCGGCTCGGCGATCAGGCGGTTCATCGACCCGGCGGTCTGAATCTTTGGAGCTGTGGCCGTGGTGCATCCCACTCATCATGAACAGCATCATCAACGGGCAGGCCAGCACGAGCAGCGCCAGGAACAGCGTGGACGCCGGGACACCGACGACCACCAGGCCGACGATCAAGATCGCCAACGCGATCGCGTACTGAGCCAGGTTCCGGGTCTTCATGTCGCACCCCTTCCTTCTGATCCTTCGATCCCAGACTGAGCGCCGAACGGGTGTGGGATCAGGGCAGAAAGTCCCTGGACAGCCAGTCGTCGGTCCCTACCCCCCAGGGGTATAGAAAGTCAGAGTGGAGTGTGTGAATCCCGTGCACTTGGAGGCACTGATGAACCGGACATCTCGTTCCCCGGTGACATCGCCGAAGCCACTGCGGGCGGCGGACGCAACCGGGCGGGTGCAGACGGCAGGCCGGCACGGAGCAGCCGCGCCGGAAGCGGCGCAGCGATCGATTGTGCGTCACAGCCGAATGCTGCTCTGCTGCTGCTTCGCAGTGGTGATCGGCATCCTTGCCATGCTGATTGCGGGGGCGAGCCAGCCCTTCACAGCCGCGCTCGCAGTCGCCGGGCTGGTAGTTGTCGGGACGGTCGTCGCACTGTGGACCGGCCACGCACTCCTGCGCGAATGCCGTGAGCACACCATCCAGGGTGACAGCGGGTTGGAGAACCCAATGACTACCAAGTGAGTTCGTAGGCAAGTCAGGATCCGGGGCGAGGGCGGTGCATGAGGTAGCGCAGGACCCGGACCAGCAGCGTCGAGCTGATGATCACGAGGATCAGGCCGGCTGCGGTGAGAAGGTCTGCGGTGATGCTGCTCTGGCTCGACAGCGCGTGCGCCAGCGTCCCGACGGACAGAATGGTTGCCGCAGTCAGGATGATGAAGCTTCGGTATGCGCGGCTCATGACGTCACAGCCCGCCGAGGTGCTCCGCTGGTGTCGTGATCGCCTCGAGCACCGTCAGGACGATCATCGCAACCAGGACGAGTACGCCGAGACTGACGGCGACGGGGCGTTGTCGCCAGTAGCGCTTGGGGTTGCGGTCGATGAACGGAACGGCGACGAGCAGTGCGAACAGGACGACTCCGCCCCAGAGGATGGCGGACAGGCCGGCCCAGTTCTCCAGGGTGAACATCCACCAGTACATCCACGGAGGTCGGGTGACCTCGATGCCTTCGACCGGGGTCGGACCGACGGTGGGCGGGAACAGGACGGCGAGTACGCCGAGGCCGCCGAGCAGGACGAGTCCGAGTGCTCCGATCCGGCGGAGGTGATGGGTGAACGGCTCGGCGGATTCGCCGGCCTCGCCGGGGTTGCGTGGGTCGGGGGAGATCTTGTGGTACTTGACCAGCAGGGCGTGCAGGGTCAGCAAGGCGAGGATGAGGCCGGGGATGACTGACACGTGTGCGACGTACAAGCGGACCAGGATCGACAGTTGCGCGGAGAACCCGGTGGTGAACCAGAACCCGAGGCCGCCGACGAGCTTGCTCAGTTCGAGGTTGTGGCCGAGGGCCTCGAAGCCTTCCTGGTCCCACTTGAGCACGGTTCCCGTGAACATCGCGCCGATCGTGAGCGCGAACATCGCGACGCCGATCAGCCAGTTGGCTTCGCGGGGTCGCTTGTAGGCGCCGGTGAAGTAGACCCGCGCCAGGTGCAGGATCGCGAGCACGTACATCGCCTCGGCCGCCCAGAAGTGCACTCCGCGCACCCAGCGGCCGAGGTAGACGTTCTGGACGATGTCGCGGACGGACTCGTTGGCGGCGGTGGGGCTCGGGTCGTAGAACTGCGCCAGTACGATCCCGGTCACGATCAGGATCAGCAGCGCGAACGCGGTCAGGCCGCCAAGGCTGAACGCGAGCCGGTTCGCGTGCGCCGGCACCGGGTACTCGATGGCGCGGATGCCGAGCCGCTCGTCGATGGTGTCGAGCGTGCGACGGAGGATACCCGGGTGTGCTCCGGCCGGAGTCGACGCCGGGTGTGCCGGCAGCCCTTCGGCGGGACCGTGGCGACTCATCGGATCAGTCCTTCGCGGTCGGGCCGGGGTGCGGGAGGTTCCGGGGGCGCAGGCGAGCCGCGAGGACGACACCACCGATGAGGACGAGGCTCGAGATCGCGAGCATCACCCAGTTGAGGGTGCTCAGGCCGTCGCGGCCGGGGAGCGGATCCATCGCTGCGATCGTGCCGGTCTCGCTGCCGGTGACCGGAGCCGGCTCGCCGATCGGCACCGGATCGGCCGTGCTGGTGTGGACCCGGGCACCGATCGACTGCTCCAGGAGCGCTCGCGTCTGGTGCAGGTCCCCCGCCTGCCAGGTGTCCGCGGCCTGCTGGACCAGCGGGATCTGCACCTCGGAAGGGTCCGGTGCTTCCGTCGCGTCGGTGATCTTGTCGGTGATCAGGTCCAGATCGTCGGGTGTGTTGACGATCAGCGCGATCGCCTGGCGAACCAGGTCATAGGCGTGCTCGCTCTCGTCGGGATCGTCGGCCCAGGCCACGCCGGGCCCGGCAACGGTTGCAACCAGGGCTATGACGAGGACGGCGGAGAGACGCTGCAACATTCTCACCGCAACCTCCTGGGGTGGGTAGTACTTCGTCACCGCCAACGTCCGCCTGCATGAACGGGCGGGACAGGGCCTTAAGTCTCGGACGACGGGCTGAAGGTCCCGAGCCGGCAGGGGCGCTGGCAGATGAGGCGCCGAAGCTGCCTGCGAGCCGCTCTCGCGACTGCTCGCCTGTGGCCGTTGCTCACCGGCCACGAGAGATCCGTCGGAGCGGGTGCGTAGCTACTCCAAGGGCAACCGGCAGAAGCTCAGCCTGATCGCCGGACTGATGACGCGGGCTGACCTGCTGCTGCTGGACGAGCCGACCAGTGGGCTTGATCCGCTGCCGGAGCGACAGTTCCGTCGCTGTGCGCTCGAGGCGAAGGCCGCGGGGCAGACGGTGTTCCTGTCGTCGCACATTCTCAGCGTCGTCCGCGGATCAGGACGTGCTGTCGCGGCGGGCGGAGATGTACCGGTTGGGATCGGTGTCAAAGGCCGCGACGCAGCCGGGGGAGCAGAAGTAGTGGCGATGGCCGGTCAGGTCCCGGTACGCCGAGGCGGATTGCGGTGTGACGGTCATTCCGCACACCGGGTCGGTGTGCGCACCGCTTTCGTGCTCAGGTGTGGTCGCTTGTGTGTCTTGTGGAGGAATCTCGACCTGCGGTTCGACCTGTGTAGGTGTGGCGGTTGGCAGTGGTTGAGAGTGCCAGCGGCGGAGGCGGTTGGCGTTGGTGACGACTGACAGCGAGGACAGGGCCATGGCGGCTGCGGCGAGGATCGGGCTGAGGCGGATGCCCAGCCAGGGGTAGAGAGCGCCGGCTGCGACGGGGACGCCGATGGTGTTGTAGACGAGGGCGAAGAACAGGTTCTGCCGGATGTTGCGCATGGTCGCGCGCGACAGCCTGATCGCCGTGACGACGCCGCCGAGAGCGCCCGAGATCAGGGTGATGTCGGCGGCCTCGATCGCCACATCGGTACCGGTGCCGATGGCGAGTCCGACGTCGGCGGCGGCGAGCGCAGGCGCGTCGTTGATGCCGTCGCCGACCATCCCGACCCGGTGCCCGCCGGACTGCATGCGGCGTACCTCGTCTGCCTTGTGCTCGGGCAGGACCTGCGCGAGCACGTGCTCGATGCCGACCTGGCGGGCGATTGCGCCGGCGGTGCGGGCGTTGTCGCCGGTGAGCATGACCACGTCGACACCCAGATGATGCAGGGCGGTGATGGCAGCCGCCGAGTCCTCCTTCAGCGTGTCGGCGATCGCGAGCACACCGGCCGGCCGGCCGTCGATCGCGGCCAGCACCGGCGACTTGCCTTGCGCGGAGAGCTCATCGGCTGCCACTTGCAGCTCGGTGGCCTCGATGCCTACGTCAGCCAGCAGCCGCGCGTTGCCGACCAGCACGGCATGACCATCCACGGTTGCCTGCACGCCTTTGCCGGTCACCGAATCGAACGCGGCAGCATTGCTGGGTGGGATGCCTCGTTCGCGGGCCCCTGCGACGACGGCGGCGGCGAGTGGATGTTCGCTGTCGGCTTCTGCGCCGGCCACCAGCTTCAGCAGCTCGGGCTCGTCGAGGTCGCCGAGGGTCCATACGTCTGTCAGGACGGGCTTGCCGGCCGTGATCGTGCCGGTCTTGTCCAATACGACGGCGTCCATCCGGTGGGCTGTCTCCAGTGCTTCGGCGGAACGGATCAGGATCCCGGCCTGGGCGCCTTTGCCGGTGCCGACCATGATCGACAGTGGCGTCGCCAGCCCGAGGGCGCAGGGGCAGGCGATGATCAGCACCGCGACCGCGGAGACCAGTGCGAGCGTCAGCGCGGGCGCCGGGCCGGCGACGTACCAGATCGCGAAGGTGGCGATCGCGATGGCGATGACAGTGGGGACGAAGTAGGCCGAGATGGCGTCGGCGAGTCGCTGGATCGGCGCCTTCGAGGCCTGTGCCTGCTGCACGAGCCGGACGATCTGGGCGAGCATGGTGTCGGCGCCGACCTTGTCCGCGCGGACCCGCAGTGATCCGGTGCCGTTGACGGTGGCCCCGATCACGGCGTCGCCGGCGCGTTTGGTGACCGGCAACGGTTCGCCGGTGACCATCGACTCGTCGACCGCAGACGAACCCGACAACACCATCGCGTCGACCGGGATCTTCTCGCCCGGGCGGATCACGACCTCGTCGCCGCGGGCGACGTCTTCGACCGGGATCTCGGTCTCGACGCCGGCTCGCACCACCCGCGCGCTGCGGGCCTGCAATCCGAGCAGGGCCCGGATCGCCTCGCCGGTTCCCGCTTTGGCCCGGGCCTCGAGCAGGCGCCCGAGCAGGATCAGGGTCAAGATCACGCCGACTGCCTCGTAGTACACCTCGCGGACGTCGGACGGGAAGATCGACGGTACGACGGTGACGAGCAGGCTGTAGCCGTACGCCGCCGAGGTCCCGAGCGTGATCAGGCTGTTCATGTCCGCGCCGCGGTGGGCCAGCGTGAGCCAGCCGATCCGGTGGATCGGCCAGCCGGTGTACAGCATCACCGGGGTGATCAGGACCAGTTGCACCCAGTGGTCGAGCAGCCAGCCGGGCACCCAGCCGGCGTTGAACAACGAGCCGGCCATCGCCGCGAACAGCACCGGTGCGGTCATGATCGCGCCCAGCACGACTCGGCGGGTCAGGTCAATGATCTCGGCCTTACGCTCGGCAGCCTCGGCCGCTTCGGCTTCGGCCGCGGCACGCTCGCTCGTGCCAACTGGCTGCCCTGTCTCGGCGGTCATCACCGGGGTGTCACGACTGGTCGTCCCGTCGGGCGCGGGATCCACGATCAGCCGACCATGGATCATGTTCATCCCGCACGCGAAACCGAACGTTCCGGCGGCTCGTGGCGTCAGTCGCACGGCGGTGCGCTCGTACGCCGGAAGTGCCGCGCCGACCTGTAGCTCCGGGAAGACCACCCGTGACGTGCACTCGCCGCTCTCCTGCCGGTCGAACACCATCTCCACAGGCACGCCTTGCCTGAGTCTGATGACATCGGGCCGGTAGCCACCGCGAACCGTCACCTCGACCCGTTGCACACCGGCGTCCATCCGGGCCGAGCTCGTACGACGGGGCCCGAAGAAGAACCAGGCCAGTGCAGCGATGAGACCCGCCGACGCCACCAGGACGAGTACATCGGTCACGCTCATGGTCCGCTCCCTGTTGCTCAGTGGGCGTACAAGGCCAGGCTCGCCAGGCAGCACTCGACCGGCTAGGGCCAACGGTCCCGCCCGGCTCAGGGCTTGTGTCCCGCTCGGCTTCAGCGAATCTTCATCGTCCGCCACGAGGTGTCTCCATGCGCTGCGATCAGGCTGGTCGGTGAGGACGGGAACCGTCCGAGGAAAGCAGGAGGTGGACCTGATGTTCGGCAGCGGATGGTGCAGCGGCATGGGTGCCGGCGGATGGGTCTCGATGATCGGGGTCTGGGTCGCGATTCTCGGCCTCGTCGTCTGGGCGCTGACCAGGATCTTCCCGACCGACGACCCGCTTCGCGATGCTCAGCGGAGTCTCGACCGGCGGCTGGCTTCGGGGGAACTCGACCCGGAGACGTATCGCGCGATGCACGACGAACTCACCGCCGCCGGACGCCGGTGAACGGGTGAGTCACCACTGAAGACGGTCAGCCGCCGGCCGGGGCGGTTGCCATCGGCAACTGGACGGTGAAGGTCGAGCCGGCGCCGGCCCCGTGGCTGGTGACGGCGATCCGGCCGCCCTGCGCCTCTGTGACGGCCTTGGCGATGGTCAGGCCGATGCCGGAGCCACCGTGAGCACGGTCCCGTGACCTGTCCACCCGGTAGAACCGCTCGAAAACGTGGGGCAGATGCTCAGCGCGAATGCCCTCGCCCGTGTCCGTCACCGTCAGGGTGACAAATCCCGGCTCGCCTGGCTTGGCCTCCACGGCCACAGAGCCACTGGCCGGCGTGTGTCGCAGGGCGTTGTCGAGCAGATTGCCGAGGACCTGGCCGACGCGGTCCCGGTCCGCGAGGATGTGGGGCAGTTCGTGCGATGTGGTATCGAGCAGGGTGACGCCCTTCGCCGTGAAGCGATCGGCTGCTGCGGCGACCGCCGTACGGACGAGTTCGGCTGGATCGAGTCGCTCGATCTGCAGGTCCAGCAGACCTTCTTCGGCGCGGGAGACGGCTGAGATGTCCTCGGCGAGCCTGCCCAGCCGTGCGGTCTGGTTGCGCAGGGCGGCCACCGTCTCGCTGTCGAGACGTGCGAGTCCGTCCTGAACGCCTTCCAGGTAAGCGTCGAGGACGGCGACCGGCGTGCGCATCTCATGAGCAAGGTCGGCCAGCAGCCGTCGCCGCGTGCCTTCCACAGCGTCCAGCCGAGCCGCCATCACGTTGAACGCGGCCGAGAGCTTGCCGAACTCGTCGCCAAGCCCGGTAGCGGTGACCCGGACGTCGTACCGGCCGGCGGCGACTTGTTCGGCAGCCTGGGCGAGCGAGTCGACACGCCGGACGACGCGCCTGGTCGCGAAGACCGACACGAGCAGGGCCGCGACAAGAGCGGCGGCCATCGCCACCGTGGTGGACAGCGCGGTCGCTGACCGGAACGCCTCCTCGACGTGCTGGGAGGTGGCGGCGTCGACCTCGGTCGCCGCCTGCCGAAGGTGCCTGCGGAAGAGCGGCGGCCCGACCACGGTCACCAGTAGCAGCACGGTTGCCCCTCCGACCAGCACGACGAGGAACTGGGCCAGGAACAACCGAGTGCCCAGGCCTGGTGGGCGGCGCCGACGGGCCTGCGCAGACGGGGCTCGGCGGGCGGACGGCGCGGAGGCGCCCACGTTCATCGCCCGTGTCCCATCCGGTAGCCGACACCGCGCACCGTGCGGATGAAGCGCGGCTTGTCCGGATCGTCGCGGAGCTTGTGCCGCAGGTGCCCGATATGGACGTCGACGAGGTGCTCGTCGCCGACCCAGTTGTCCCCCCAGACTGCCTCGATGAGTTGCCGGCGGCTGAACGCCAACCGCGGGCGTGCCGACAGGGTGGCGAGTACGTCGAACTCGGTGCGGGTGAGGGGCACGGATTCTTGGTCGAGGGTCACCTCTCTGGCGGCGGTGTCGATGGTCAGCGCACCGAAGACGCGGGCCGGCTCTTCGCCGGTGCCGGTCGATCCCGTCGTACGGCGGGGCCGCCGGAGCATGGCGCGGATCCGGGCGATCAGCTCACGCGGGCTGAACGGCTTGGTCATGTAGTCGTCGGCCCCGACCGACAGGCCGACGAGTTTGTCGACCTCCTCGCTTCGGGCGGTGAGCATGACCACGTAGCAGTCGGAGAACGTGCGCAACACCCGGCACACCTCGATGCCGTCGAGTCCCGGCAGGCCGAGGTCGAGGACGACCACGTCCGGGTCGACCTGCCGGGCGAGGGCGACCGCCTGCTCGCCGTCGAAGGCCAGAGTGACGTCGAAGCCGTCCGCCTGGAGGTACGACCCGATCAGCCGGGTCAGGTCCTGTTCGTCGTCGACGATCAGCACTCTGCTGGGTTCTGCTCGGTGTGCCACCTGTCCATCGTGGCCCATCCCGCAGCCGGCGAGGCCGGAGCTTCGCACCTTCAGCGAATCTTCATCGAACTCGCGAGGGTTCGCACAGGGGCGCGGCCGAGGCTGAAGGTAGGAGGCCGCGGTGGCCTACCTGGCACAAGGGATGTGGTTTCGATGATGTACTGGAACGGCATGGGATGGGGCGGCTGGATCATGATGACGATCACCGTCGTGGCGTTCTGGGCGCTGGTCGCCGTCGTCGTGGTGGCGCTGGTCCGCTCGCTCCGCGGGAGTTCCGCTGGGGTCGAGCGCCCGAAGGACGCGCTGGAACTGCTCGACGAGAGGTACGCCCGCGGCGAGATCGACGAGGCGGACTATGAGCACCGCCGTCAGCTGCTGACCGGCCACAGCGTGCACCGGAGAGTGGGTACCTGATGTGTCGTCGTCCGTGTCGCGGCGCCGGCTCCTGACCGGCGCCGCGGGTGCCGCCGGGCTGCTGCTCATCGGAGGCTGTTCTCGCGACCCCGGTGCCGCGGTGGCACCGGGCTCCGACGCCGTACGACGCGCCGAGGGCGCGCGGACGACGCCCGGCGGACGCCTCGTGAGCGCGAAGCTCACAGCACGACCGGTCGCCCTCGACCTGGGCGGTCCGATCGTCGGCACCTGGGCGTACGGCGACCGAGTCCCCGGGCCGGTCCTGCGGGCGCGGGCCGGGGATCGCCTGCGCGTCGACCTGGTCAACCAGCTGCCGGCGGAGACGACGGTCCACTGGCACGGCGTTGCCCTGCGCAACGACATGGACGGCGTTCCCGGCATGACCCAGGACGCGATCGCTTCCGGAGGTAGTTTTCGCTACGAATTCGTCGTCCGCGATCCGGGCACGTACTTCTACCATCCGCACGTCGGCGTGCAGCTCGATCGCGGCCTGTACGGCGTACTGATCGTCGACGACCCCGACGAGCCGGGCCGGTACGACGCCGAATGGATCCTCGTGCTCGACGACTGGGTGGACGGCACCGGCCGGACACCGGACCAGGTGCTCGAATCGCTCGGTGGGCCGGGGCTGGACAGGAACGGCATGGGCCACATGGCCGGCATGGAACGTGCGCAGTCGGCCCTGCTCGGTGGTGCCGGTGACGTCACCTATCCGCACTACCTCGCCAACGGGCGGGTTCCCGCTGCGCCGGTCACCTTCACCGGCAAGCCCGGTCGGCGCGTCCGGCTGCGGGTGGTGAATGCCGGCTCCGACACCGCCTTCCGCCTCGCGCTCGAACGGCACCGGATGACCGTCACCCACAGTGACGGATTCCCGGTCCGCCCACAGTCGGCCGACGCGGTGCTGATCGCGATGGGCGAACGCATCGACCTCGAGCTCACCCTCGGCGATGGCGTCTTTCCGCTGGTCGCGACCGCCGAGGGCAAATCCGGTCTCGCCCGCGCCATCGTCCGTACCGCCGGCGGGCGGGTACCACCGGCGTCGCAGGAGCCTGCCGAGCTGGAGCGGCAGGTAGTGCTCGCCAGTCAACTGCGGGCCGCCGACGCCGTACGGCTGTCCGGCAAGAAGGTGGACCGCACCCTGGATGTCGTGCTCGGCGGATCGATGATGCCCTACCGCTGGACGATCAATGGCAAGACCTTCCCCGACACCGAACCACTCGGGGTCGAGCAGGGTGAACGAGTCCGGTTGCGGTTCGCCAACCACACCATGATGTTCCACCCCGTGCACGTGCACGGGCACACCTTCGGACTCGCGGACGGTGGAGCCCGAAAGGACACCGCCGTCGTCCGACCCATGGAGATCCTCGCCGTCGATCTGGACGCCGGCAACCCGGGGCAGTGGGCCACGCACTGTCACAACATCTACCACGCCGAACGCGGCATGATGGTGGCCCTCTCCTACCGGCAGTCGTAACGCCCACCGCCCACACCGTTGCGTCTTGTCGTCGACTCTGCTCCGTGTAGACGGCACGACCACGGCGCGCGACGGCAGCCATGAATGCTGTCGACAGACCCTCGCCGCGGACCGCGCGACGCCGCTATCGTGGGGCCCATCTCGCGGGCAATTGGGTCCGCGGCCGAGAAGGGGAGGCTCGGATGGGAATCAAACTCGCACGGCGGCTTGGCGCCACCGCGATCGCGACGGTAGCAGCGATCGCGCTGGCGGCAGGACCGGCCAGCGCGCACTTCTGCTTCAAGACCTCGCTCAACGAGCGTGCGGCCCAGGGGATGGCCGGCTCGGCGAACTGGGTGTCGTTCCACGACCTGGCGTTCGAGTTCACCGGGCTGTGCGACGCGGGCATCGCGATCCTCGCCGAAGCGGGAGGTGCCACGCCGGACACGCTGATCAACGGTCACGGGACGATGGCCGGTGGCACGCTCCGCAAGGGTGCGGATGCCGGCACGCCCGCGATCTCGTACCTGGACTTCGACGCCATCGACGCGGCCTTCCCGGCCGCAGCAGCCGCCTGCGCAAGCTGAACCGGTAGTCGCCTGCACGGTACCGGCGACGGGGGAGGCCGAAGGCTCAGACGTCTCCGGCTTCCCGCGTCGCGGTCCGAACCGCAACCGCCTGCGCTGACCTACTCCGGCGTCGCTGCGGACCGCTACTGCTCCGGTCGCCGGATGGAAGATTGAGCAAGCCGTCCCCTGCCTCGGCATCGAGAACGAGGAGGGCAGTATGACGAGGGCCCAGATCCGCACGCCCGATCAGAGGCTGCGGGTGTTCGTCAGCTCCACCTTGGGCGAGCTGGCCGACGAACGTATCGCGGTGCGCGAGACGATCGAGCGGCTGCACCTGGCGCCGGTGATGTTCGAGCTCGGCGCCCGCCCGCACCCGCCGCGTGAGCTTTACCGGGCCTACCTCGAGCAGAGCCATATCTTCGTCGGAATCTACTGGCAAAGCTATGGCTGGGTGGCGCCCAGCGAGACAGTGTCGGGGCTGGAGGACGAGTACCGGCTGTCGCAAGCCATGCCGCGGTTGCTCTATGTCAAGACACCGGCGTCGCAGCGAGAGCCACGGCTGGAACAACTGATGCAGCGGGTCAGGGACGACGACACCGCTTCCTACAAGCCGTTCCGGACCCCCGATGAGCTCGCTCGGCTCGTGGCGGATGACTTGGCGCTGCTGCTCAGCGAGCGGTTCGCTGCGCCGAGCAGACCTACCGGCGTAGTGACGTTCCTGGTCACCGACTTGGATCGAGGCTTGCAGCCATCCGCGAGCTCTGAGGTGGCAGCACCACCGGCCGGACCGCATGAGACCGCGCAGCGGGCCGTTGTCTCGAACGGGGGGTACGTGTTCGACAACGCGGCTCGCGAATTCCGCGCGGCGTTTGCGGACCCGTCGGATGCTGTCAGAGCGGCATTCGACGTCGAGACCGGACTGGCGGGCCCGGAGTCGAGAGAGCACAGGACTCCGGCTGTTCCGATCGCGCTGCACAGCGGGTTGGCGGAGTTGCGCGGCGAGGGCTACGTCGGTGCGCCCCTGGAGCGCGCGGCTCGGCTGCTGGGCACCTGCAACGACGGCCAGGTGGTGCTGTCCGCGGCGGTCGTCGACCTGTTGGGCGACGTCTTGCCGGCTCCGCTCATGCTTCGGTCGCTCGGCGTGCACCGGCTCTCGGACCTGGCGCGGGCAGAGGAGATTCATCAACTCGTCATGCCGGGAGTGCAGTCGGACTTCCCGCCCCTTCGGACCCTGGATCGGCGGCGTCACAATCTGCCGGTCCAGCTGAGTAGCTTCGTTGGCAGGGATCACGAACTTGCCGAGCTACGGCGAGCGTTGGACAACCAGAGGCTGGTGACACTGACCGGTATCGGTGGGACCGGGAAATCACGTCTGGCGCTGCAGGCGGCCGCAGACCTCGTGGCGCGTTTCCCCGACGGGGTATGGCTGGTCGAGCAGGCCGAGCTCACCGCGCCCGAACTGGTCCCGTCCTCGGTGGCCGACGTGCTCGCGATCGCCGAGGACCCGCATCGCAGCATCGCCGACACACTCGCCGTGGAGCTCGAGTCGAAGCGCTTGCTGCTCGTCATGGACAACTGCGAGCACGTTCTGGCAGCCACCGCCGAGCTGGCAACGGGCCTGCTGCAGGCCGCTCCCGGCCTCCGCGTACTGGCCACCAGCCGAGAGGCTCTGGCGGTGCCGGGTGAAGTCATCGTTCCGGTGCCGTCACTGGCCGGCCCAGCGGAGGGAGCCGACGTCGCGACGCTGTCGGGTACCCCGGCCGTCCGCCTGTTCGCAGAGCGAGCGAGGGCCGTGCGGCCGGAGTTCGAGGTCACGGCCGCGAACGCCGCGGCCATCGCTCAGATCGTGACACAGCTCGACGGGATTCCGCTCGCACTCGAGCTCGCCGCGGCCCGGGTGAAAGCATTGTCGGTCGAACAGATCGCCGGCCGGCTGGCCGACCGGTTCCGGCTGCTCAGCATTGGGGCCAGAACTGCCGTGCCACGGCATCAGACACTGCGGGCCGCGATGGACTGGAGCCACGACCTGCTGTCGCCGTCCGAGCGGACGCTGTTGCGACGGCTGTCGGTCTTCATGGGCAGTTGGACTATCGAGTCGGCCGAAATGGTCTGCGGCGGCGCCGACCTCGACGCCATGGATGTGCTGGACCTGCTCGGCAGACTCGTCGACAAGTCCTTGGTGGCAGTCGTGGAAGGCGGTGGCGACAACAGGTACCGATTGCTCGAGACGGTGCGCGATTACGCTCGCGAGCGACTCGAAGACGCCGATGAGACCGCTGCGACTCGCACGGCCCATCGTGACTGGTGCCGGTCGATGATCGAGGCTGCCACCGGCCAGGTTCGTGGCGGCGAGGAACAGCCGCGGTGGCTCGAACGACTAGGAGCCGAACACGACAACATCCGGGCCGCCCTGGAGTGGTCATTGAGCCTTGGCGATGCCCAGGCCAGCCTGCGCATCGCCGTTGGCGCGGCGTGGTTCTGGTATCTGCGTGGTTACTGGGACCAAGGACGCAGGGCCCTCGAGCAGAGCACCGCGCTGGACGGTGCCGAGCCGGCGTTGCGGGCGACCGGCGGCGCCTGGGCCGCGATCTTCGCCTGGAAGCAAGAGGATCTCGGCGACGCAGCGGAGCTCGCGGCAGCGAGCCTGGACGAGCTCGCCGGCAGCGGGAGCGAAGGTGAGGGACTCGCCCTGCTGGCGCTCGGACTGGTTGCCATCTCGCGCGCGCAGCTCCACGAGGCCGATGGGTACGCCCGGCGTGCAGTCAGTGTCTTCCGCGCGCTGCAGCTCAGGTGGGGTGTGACGACTTCGCTGCTGGTGATCGCACACATAGCGAGAAACAGGCGATCGGGACAGGTCGCCGAGCTGCTGGAGGAACCGGCGGCCCTGCTGGGAGTCGGCACCGACAAGTGGGGCCAGGAGCAGATCCTCGCCCTGCGAGGGTTCGAAGCGCTGCGCGCACTCAACCTCGATCTGGCGACCGAGCTGTACACGGCGAGCAACGCGCTTGCTGTGGAGTTGGGGGATCGCGGTGCGCAGGCCGAGAACCTCCTCGCACTCGGGCACGTCCACCTGCTGCGGGGTGAGGACGAGCTGGCTGCCCCAGAGCTGGAGCGGGCCGGCTCGCTCCTCGACCAACTCGGGGACAACCATCAATCGGGCCATGCCGACCAAGCGCTCGCCGTGCTCGCCTCTTCGCGCGGTAGCGCAGGAGACGCCGAAGCACGCTTCACAGACGCAGTGGCCAGGTTCGTGGAGATGGGCAGAGCGCCCATGGGAAGCACCTATGCCGTCGGCTTGGCGGACCTCTACCGTCGAGCCGGCCGACCAGCACTGGCGATCACGCTGCTACGGCACGCCGTGTCCCTTGTGGACGACAACCAGGCGTCGGCGGAGTACGCCCAGGCACGTCAACAACTGACGGCCCTCGAGGCAGCGGCCGCTGAACCGGAACGGGGACAGCCCCGCTCCAAGGAGAAAGACCATGACTGACGACACTCGCAAGCCTTCAGCCGAGGCAGACCTCTTTCCGCAAGACGTCGACGGCCTCCCCGACGTCGCTGCGCCGACGGTGACAACGCTGGCCGACGGCGCGAAGTACGACCTGGGCATCGGCCCGGTGCGCAAACGCATCTCCGGCCACCTGGTACGCATGCTCGCCTACAACGGGTCGATCCCCGGGCCGACGCTGCGGGTCCGGCAGGGCACGACCGTGACAGTCGAGATCACCAACAACGCCGATCTCGAGCAGACGGTGCACTGGCACGGCCTCCGGCTGGAAAACCGCTACGACGGAGTCCCGCACGAAACCCAGGAACCCATTCCCATCGGTGAGCGGTTCACCGCCCAGCTCAGATTCCCCGATCCCGGCCTCTACTGGTACCACCCACACCTGCGCGAGGACTACGGCCAGGAAATGGGTCTCTACGGCCAGATCATCGTCGATCCGGCCGACCCGGGCTACTGGCCTCCGGTCAACCGTGAGATCCCGCTCACCCTCGACGACATCCTGCTCGAGGACGGGCGGATGCCCGCGTTCCACCGGTCCGGGCCCACGTACACCATGATGGGCCGCTTCGGCACGGTCCTGCTGGTCGGAGGCGAGACGGAGCCGGCTTTCGACGCGAACAGTGGCGAGGTGGTTCGTCTCTACCTCACCAACACCGCGAACACTCGGATCTTCGACGTGGCGATCACCGAGGCGACCCTCAAGCTGATCGGTGGCGACAGTGGACGCTACGAACACGAGGAGATCGTGGACTCGGTCATGATCGCACCGTCGGAGCGCGCCGTCGTCGATGTGTTCTTCGACCGGCCCGGCACAGCGGTGCTCCAGCACAGGACCCCCGGCAGTTCGTCGACACTCGCCACCTTCGCCGTCTCCGAAAGCACGGCCGAGCCCAGCCACGCCGGCACCTACCCGGTACTCCGCTCCGACCCCGGCCTCACCGCCGAGCGAGACAGACTCGCCGCAGACCGCGACCGTGCCCCCGACCAGACCCTGCAGTTCGTCGGTGAGATGGACATGAGCGGCATGGACATGAGCGGTATGGATATGAGCGACACGGACATGGGTGACATGGAGCACCACGACCTGGGCAGCGACGATGGTGTCGAGTGGGAGGACACCATGCCGGAAATGAACGTGATGTCGACCCGCTCGAACATGACGTGGAAACTTGTCGACCCTTACACCGGTGCCGCAAACCGCGAGATCACCTGGAGGTTGCGCGTCGGCGACCGGGTCAAGATCCGGTTGGACAACTCACGCGGCTCCGACCACCAGATGCACCACCCGCTCCACGTCCACGGCGCGGGCCGCTTCCTGGTGCTCAGCCGCGACGGAGTAGCGGACCCGAACCTGGTCTGGAAGGACACCGTGCTCGTCCGCGCCGGCGAAGTCGTCGACATCCTGCTCGACGTCACCAACCCCGGCCGATGGATGGTCCACTGCCACATCGCCGAACACATCGAAACCGGGATGATGTTCAGCTTCGATGCCGCGGACGAGGTCGGCTCGTGAACGCCAAGACCGTCGCCTTCGTTCTCTATCCGGGACTGACCCCGCTGGACCTTGTCGGCCCGCTCCAGGTGATGAGCGGCCTGGAGACCGTCGAAACCGTTCTCGGCGTCCAGCCCCGCCACCATGTCATCGTCGTCGCCGAGAGCCTCGAGGCCGTGCCCACCGACACGCCTGTACGCATCGCCGCCACGTCGACCATCGAGGAGGCACCCGAACCTGACGTCGTCCTCGTCCCCGGCGGCGGCGCTGCCACTCTCCGGCAGCTCGCGAATCCCGTTCTTCTGGACTTCCTCCGCGAGGCCGACCGCAGCGCCGAGGTGGTCGCCTCCGTGTGCACCGGTTCGCTCCTTCTCGCCGGCGCCGGTCTGCTGGATGGTCGCCGCGCGACGACGCACTGGGCCTACCACAGATTCCTGGACCGCCTGGGAGCGACCTACGTACCGCAGCGCTGGGTCGAGGACGATCAGTACCTGACCGGTGCGGGAGTCTCGGCAGGTATCGACACCGCCCTGCGGCTCGCGGCCCGATTGACCACTGACGACCTCGCCCGCACAGTACAGCTGGCGATCGAATACGACCCACAGCCACCTCACGGCGGAATCGACTGGCGAGGTGTCGATCGGGACAGCTTCCGCCCGCGAGTCGAAGGCTTCGCCAGAGAAGCTCTCGCCGACCACCCCGTGATGCTCGCCCGGCTACTCGAGTGAATTCGGTCGCGCTCGCCCTCCCGGCGGCGGCCTTGCAGAAGCCGCAGCCTGCGCCTGCACGATGCCCGTACCAGCCGACCGGCGTGGTCAGTCCTGCCTGGCTTTGAGCTGGTCCTTGTGCTTGCCGAGCCAGGTCGCGAACGACTGCAGTTCCGGGTTCAGCCGACGAACGTTGTCGAGGTTGCGGGTGCCGGTGAACTGTTCGTGGTTTTCGGCGTAGTACTGGAACATGTTGCTGAACTCGACGGCGTACGGGAAGCCGAGGTTGCGGTAGTCGGACCAGGGGAGGGGGCGGTAGGCAACCTTTTCGCCGAGGGCTTCGGTGAGGGCGGCGGCGTACTCGTCACCGGTCAGGTGGTCGCCGGCGATGCTGACGGTGGTGCCGATCAGGCCGGTGTCCTTGAACACGGCGAGGGCGGTCCGGCCGATGTCGTCGGCGGCGATGCCGGACAGCGGCTTGTCGGCCATCGGCATCGAGATGGTCAGCGTGCCGTCCTCGCCGCGGACCGGTTCCATCCCGCTGACGAAGGCGTCGAAGTAGAACGTTGTCCGGAGGAAGGTCATCGGTACGCCGTGCTTCGTGAACAGTTCGTCCGCCTCGGCCTTGGCGTCGAAGTGCGGGACGGTGTAGCGGCCGCCGTCCAGCCGCGGTACGTCGGCGCGGCCGTCGAAGAACGGGCGGGTGTCGTCGAGTGTCGACCAGATGACGTGCCGTACGCCGGCATCGCGAGCGGCCCGCGCAGCGGTCTCGGCCTGGAACAGCTCCATCTCCGCCGCCGTCCGCGCGGCCTCCTCCTCGGGGCTGCGCGGAGCCCAGTAGTTCGTCACGACGAAGGCGCCGTACGCACCGTCAAAGGCGGCACGGACGCTTGCCTCGTCGTCCAGGTCGGCGGCGACCACCTCGGCGCCCGCCGCGGCGAGCGCCTGCGCCTTGGCGGACTGCGGATCCCGCGTCAGGGCCCGTACGGCGAACTCGCCGTCCGCCAGGATCGCCCGGGCCAGCCCGCCGCCCTGGGATCCGGTGGCGCCGACGACTGCGATCAGTTTCTTGCTCATATCCACTCACTCCACGATTAGGTTGATGTGTCAACTCGCAGCCAGCTTAGCGCGCTTGGTTGATGTGTCAACCCGGGCAGGTAGGATGGGTGCGTGGGCAAGGGACCGTGGCTCGACGACGACGAGCAGACCGCGTGGCGCAGCTATCTGCTGATGAACAAGACGCTGACGACGCACCTGGAGCGTCACCTGCAGCGTGAGTTCGGCCTGTCCAGCTCCGACTTCGAGATCCTGGTCAACCTGTCCGAGTCGGAGTCCGGCCGGATGCGCGCCTTCGAGCTGGGCCGGGCGACGCAGTGGGAGAAGAGCCGGATGTCGCACCACCTGACCCGGATGGAGAAGCGCGGCCTGATCCGCCGCGAGGCCTGCGACTCCCGCTACCCCGAGATCGTGATCACCGAGGAGGGCATGGCCGCGATCCGGGCCTGTGCTCCCGTGCACGCCGCCCGGGTCCGCGAGTTCTTCGTCGACGTCCTCGGCCCGGACCGGATGGTGGCCCTCGGCGAGGCCTCGGACGAGATCCTCGAGACCATCGGCAAGCACTGCGACAGCGACTGCCCGCCGGAGGTCAGCGGCTCGAGCTGAGAAGTGTTCTCAGAGACCTTTCAGGATAACTTGATCGTCGCTTGACGTTCTCTTGGAGTGCGGCTGAGCAGCCTCCCGGGAGGCTTACGGCCATGGTCACCACAGATGCGTTCGAAGAGCCCCACTCCGCCCGCCGGCGCTGGTTGCGCCGGGCCTCCACGGCCGCGATCGCGACGGCGGTGCTCGGGATCGGCGGCACCGGATTGTCGGTCGCCGTCGTGTCCGCGCAGCACTCCAGCTCCGACAGCAACGGCACCACCACGGTGAGCTCCACCAGCTCCGACGACTCAGGGTCGAGCAGCGGCAGCTCGAGCTCGGACGACTCGGGTAGCAGCAGTTCGAGCAGCAGTGGTCTCGGGTCGGCGTCGTCGGGTTCCACCTCGCAGGGTGGGAGCAACGGGTCATGAGCGCGTCCCGGACCTGGACCGCGTGGAGCTGCAGGGTCCGGCTGACGGTCGACGACCCCGCCGTACTCGGTGCTGCCTGCGGTGAGCTGAAGGCGCTGATGGACCGGGTCGACAAGGCGGCCAGCCGGTTCCGGCCGGACTCGGAGCTGTCGATCGTGAACTCCCGCGCCGGAGCGATGGTGCCGGTCTCGCGGCTGCTGGTCGACCTGGTCGACGTCAGCCTGGTCGCCGCGTCCATGAGCGGCGGCGCGGTCGACCCGACGGTCGGCGCCGCGGTGATCGCCGCCGGGTACGACGCCGACATCGAGGCGGTACGGCGACGCTTCCCGCAGCCACCCGTGGACCCGAAGCCGATCCCCGGCTGGCAGCAGGTGCAGCTCAACCGGAAGCTCGCGCTGCTCGGCGTACCGAAGGACTCTGCACTCGACCTCGGCGCCATCGCCAAGGCGTGGACCGCGGACCGGGCTGCGCTCGTACTCAGCAAGCGCTACGGCTGTGCGGTGCTGGTCGAGATCGGCGGTGACCTGCGGGCAGCCGGTGAGCCGACCGAGCCATGGGTCATCACCGTCGCCGAGCGCGCTGGCGACCCCGGAGTCCTCGTCACCCTCGCCCACGGCGGCCTCACGACCTCGACCCGGACAGTACGGCGCTGGCAGACGCCGGAGGGCTTTGCGCACCACCTGATCGACCCGCGGACCGGCAAGCCCGCGGACGGTCCCTGGCGGACCGCATCGGTCTGGGCACCGACCGCCGTACGCGCGAACACCTTCAGTACGGCGCTTGTCGCAACAGGCGAGGCGGCCGTCGGACGGCTGACCTTGGCCGGCCACCCGGCTCGCTTGGTCGGCGACGACGGTGAGGTCACCGAGCTGGCGGGTTGGCCCCCGGTGAGTAGGGCGGCCTGATGACGCTGTGGTACCTGGCCCGCGCGGCAGGCGTCGTCGCGATGGTCATGTTCACGCTGGCGGCGTCGCTCGGCATCCTCACGTCCGGCAGCCGCAAGCCGGAGCGACGGTTCTGGCTGCAGTACGTGCACCGCTCGGCTGCAGCGACCGGTCTGCTCCTGCTCACGGCTCATGTGGTCGCCGTCATCGCCGACAGCTACGTCGCGATCAGCCCGACGGTCCTGCTGTGGCCGTTCGGTGCGGGCTACCGGCCCTTCGCCATGGCGGTCGGCACGCTCGCCCTTTACGGGCTGGTGCTCGCCGCCGTCGTTGGAGCCGCCCGCGGTCGGCTGGCGACCTCCGAAGCCTTCACCAAGCACTGGCGCACGATCCACGTCGCCGCGTCGGCAGGCTGGCTGCTGTCCATCGGGCACGCCCTGCTCGCCGGTACGGACCGCGGTACGCCGTGGATGCTCGCCACCACCATCGGCTGCCTGGCCGCAGTCGCCGCAGCCGGTGCCTACCGCGTTCGCAGCCAGGCCGCACGCGCCAGCACACCGCTCAACCTCGCACGAGCCGGGAGAACCCGATGACGATGTTGCTGGAGACCGCGGTCAGGGTGATCGGTGACCCCCGGCTGGTGGCAGGACTCGACCAGGGGCGGCTCGACCACCAGCGTCACCTCTGGATCCACGGCACCCAACCGGACCGCACCCGCGACGACTACATCCAGTTGGCCGAGGCAGTCGGGTTGCGGGGACGT
Organism: Kribbella sp. NPDC050124; assembly: GCF_044460355.1. Lineage (NCBI taxonomy): Bacteria > Bacillati > Actinomycetota > Actinomycetes > Propionibacteriales > Kribbellaceae > Kribbella > Kribbella sp. NPDC050124. Next base: position 467,376 of record NZ_JBITJU010000003.1, on the reverse strand, counting down.
GGTGGCGCCGCGTTCCCGGTCGCGCTCAAGCTGGCCGACCTGCCGACTAGGGGAGTCGAGGCTGTGGTCGTCAACGGATCCGAGAGTGAGCCAGTGAGCCGCAAGGACCGCTTGCTCCTGACCCTGGCCCCCCACCTGGTTCTGGACGGTGCCACTGGGCTGGCTCGCGCACTGGGGGCTCCGCACGTGCTGATCGCCGTCCATGACGGCGCTGCCGCCATGTCGATCCGCGAGGCGCTGATGGAGCGCAACGACGGCCTGGCGATCGAGGTGACGGACACGCCCGGCCGCTTCGTCGCCGGCGAGGCCCGTGCGGTGCTGAGTGCGCTCGAAGGTGGTCCCGCCGTACCGCCGGGGCGGAGAGTCTTGCCGACGCGGAAGGGGTATCACCGGCGTCCTACTTTCCTGTCGAACGTGGAGACGTTCGCGCAGCTCGCCGTACTGGCTCGGCTCGGGGCTAAGCGGTTCAGTAGCACCGGGCTGATCAGTGAGCCCGGGACTCAGCTGCTGACGATCGACGGGTCTGTGCAGCGACCAGGAGTGGTCGAGACGCCGACCGGCGTACCGCTGGAGGCCGTACTGCGGTTTGCCGGGGCTGAGGCCGGTCCTGTGCTGCTCGGTGGGTACCACGGTCGCTGGCTGCCGCACGGCGGCGGTGTAGTCCTCAAGCGGCCAGAGGTGCCCGCCGGCATCATCCTGGCGCTCGGCACGGACACTTGCCCGCTCGGTGAGGTGCACCGGGTCTCGCAGTGGCTCGCAAGCCAGTCGGCCGGGCAGTGCGGTCCGTGTGTGTTCGGACTCGCCTCATTGGTCGACGACTTCGATCGGCTGGTCAAGGGCGACCCGTCCGGGTGGCATGACGCTCAGCGGCATCTCGGTCTGGTTCCGAGGCGAGGCGCTTGCGCTCACCCTGATGGATCAGCGCGGTTCCTTGCGTCGGCGCTCGAGGTGTTCGGGGACGACGTACGGCTCCACCTCGCCAACGGCGGGTGCGGGCGACACGTCCAGGGTGTCCTGCCGGTACCAGGAGGTTCGTGGTGAACAAGGTAGAGATCGACTGGACCCGGTGCGACGGCCACGGCCTCTGCGCCACCCTGCTGCCGGACGACGTGGCACTCGACGAGTGGGGTTTCCCGGTGCTCCGTGGCCGCGAGATCACGGCCGGTGAGCTGCCGCATGCGCGCCGCGCAGTACTGGCCTGCCCGGCCCTGGCGCTGCGTCTTGATGCACCTGTTGAACGTGATTGATCAGCCTTTGGACAGGCCCGTCCCGACATCACACCAGTGACAAAGGTGGACTAGTCTCTGAGTAGCCGCACAACGTCGTGCGGCCGGTGCGAACAGCGCCGTTGTCACGCGTTGGAGACGGTGGGGAATGCAGAGCAAGCTGGACGTCCAGAAGGCGGAAGTGCTCGCCAAGGCGGTCGCCGCGGGAACCCAGGGGCACGACAAGTCGATCGATCCGTCCAGGCTGAAAACCTTCCTCGAGCGGTACTACCGCCACGTCGCCGCGGAGGACGTCGCCGAGCGGGAGCCGACCGACTGCCTGGGCGCCGCGAAGCACCACTACAAGTCCGCGATGTCGCGTCCGCAGGGTACGGCGAAGGTGCACGTCTTCACCCCGACGCCGGAGGACCACGGCTGGTCCGCGGACGGCCGCACGGTGGTGGAGATCGTCGTCGACGACATGCCGTTCCTGGTGGACAGTGCCTCGATGGTGATCAACGACCACAACCTCGAGTTGCAGCTGCTGGTGCACCCGCAGTTCGTGGTCCGGCGGGACATGGCCGGCACCCTGCAGGAGGTCCTGGACGACACCGCCACCTCGGACGAGCACGACCTGGTCCGCGAGAGCTGGATGCATCTCGAGATCGAGCGGATCCCCGATGTCGGCGAGCAGCGGGCGCTGGAGGAGGAGCTGCAGCGGGTGCTGCACGACGTCCGGGTCGCGGTCGAGGACTGGCCGAAGATGCACGAGAAGGCCGTCAGCATCGCCGAGGGCCTGGACCCGGACAAGCTGCCGGTCGGCGAGCACGAGGTGGAGGAGGCCCGGGAGCTGCTCGAGTGGCTCGCCGACGAGCACTTCACCTTTCTCGGCTACCGCGAGTACGACTTCACCATGGAGGGCACCCAGGGCATCCTCCGCGGCCGGGCCGGCTCCGGTCTGGGCATCCTGCGGGCCGACCCGAGGCCGAGCTCGGGCAAGCTCCCGCCGGAGGTGAGCGCGAAGGCGCAGGAGCGCAAGCTGCTCATCCTGACCAAGGCGAACTCACGGTCCACCGTGCACCGGTCGGCGTACCTGGACTACGTCGGCATCAAGCAGTTCGACGACAGCGGGGAGCCGGTTGCGGAGTGCCGGTTCATCGGTCTGCTCTCGTCGACGGCGTACACCGAGAGCGTCATGCAGGTGCCGGTGCTGCGGCGCAAGGCGCTGGAGCTGTTCCGGCTGACCGGCTTCGACCCGAACAGCCACAGCGGCAAGGGCTTGCTCGACGTGCTGGAGACCTACCCGCGCGACGAGTTGCTGCAGGCGCCGGTCGAGGACCTGCTGCCGATCGTGCAGTCCGTGCTGCACATGCAGGAGCGGCGCGCGGTCAAACTGTTCGTACGGCGTGATGTCTACAACCGGTACCTGTCCTGCCTGGTGTACCTGCCGCGTGACCGCTACACCACCGCGGTCCGGCTGAAGATGCAGCAGATCCTGAAGGACGCGATCGGCGCCGAGAGCGTCACCTACGCCGCCTACGTGACCGAGTCCGTGCTGGCCCGGGTGCACTTCGTCGTCCGGATGAAGCAGGGCGAGACAGTCGGTGAGTACGACGCCGATCTGCTCGAGCACATGGTGGTCGCGTCGACCCGTGCCTGGGTGGACGACTTCACCGCCGCGCTGCACGCCAAGGGCGGCGACGGTGCGGTCACCCAGCTGGCCCGCAAGTACGCCGATGCCTTCCCGGAGGCGTACAAGGAGGACTTCGACGCCCGGGTCGCGGTGAACGACGTCAACGTGCTGGAGAGCCTGCCGCCGGAGAACGGCCTGGCCATGTCGCTCTACACCCCGATCGACGAGGAGTGGGAGGGCGAGCGCCGGTTCAAGGTCTACCGGACCGGCCCGTCACTGTCGCTGTCGCAGGTGCTGCCGCACCTGACCCACATGGGTGTCGAGGTCATCGACGAGCGCCCGTACGAGATCCGGCCGAGGGGCAGCGGCGGCGCGACGGCGTACATCTACGACTTCGGGCTCAAGGTGCCGGCCGACACCGACGAGCGCGACGAGCTGCGCAAGCTGTTCTCCGACACCTTCCAGGCGGTCTGGCAGGGCCGGGCCGAGTCCGACAAGCTGAACGCGCTGGTGCTGCTCGGCAACCTCAGCTGGCGGCAGGTGTCGATCCTGCGGGCGTACCGGAAGTACATCCGGCAGGGTGGCACGCCGTTCAGCCAGAACTACATCGAGAACACCTTCCTCAACCACGTCGACGTGGCGCGCCTGCTGGTGCAGCTGTTCGAGACCAGCTTCGACCCAGCCCGCGGCGCCGCCGACGACCCGGACCGCGTCAACCACGCGGCCCAGCTGGAGAAGGAGATCCTGGCTGCGCTGGACACGGTGCAGAGCCTGGACGAGGACCGGATCCTGCGCTCGTACCTGACCGTGATGAAGGCGACGCTGCGGACGAACTTCTTCCAGCCGGCGATCGCCGACGGATCGCCGCGGCCGTACATCTCGCTGAAGCTGGAGCCGAAGGCGATCCCGGACCTGCCGCAGCCGCGGCCGGCGTACGAGATCTTCGTGTACTCGCCGCAGGTCGAAGGCGTGCACCTGCGCTTCGGCGCGGTCGCCCGCGGCGGTCTGCGCTGGTCGGACCGGCGCGAGGACTTCCGGACCGAGGTGCTCGGCCTGGTCAAGGCGCAGATGGTGAAGAACTCGGTGATCGTGCCGGTCGGCGCGAAGGGTGGGTTCTACGCCAAGCAGCTGCCGGACCCGTCGGTCGACCGGGACGCATGGCTGGCCGAGGGCATCGCGTCGTACAAGACCTTCATCTCCGGGCTGCTGGACATCACCGACAACATCGTGGCCGGCGAGATCGTCCCGCCGCGCGACGTGGTTCGGTACGACGGGGACGACGCCTATCTCGTGGTTGCGGCCGACAAGGGCACGGCGACGTTCTCGGACATCGCGAACGGGGTCGCCAAGCAGTACGGCTTCTGGCTCGGCGACGCGTTCGCCTCCGGCGGCTCGGTCGGGTACGACCACAAGGCGATGGGCATCACCGCGCGCGGCGCGTGGGAGTCGGTCAAGCGGCATTTCCGCGAGATGGGGGTCGACTGCCAGAACCAGGACTTCACCGTGGTCGGCGTCGGCGACATGTCCGGTGACGTGTTCGGCAACGGGATGCTGCTGTCGGAGCACATCCGGCTGGTCGCGGCGTTCGACCACCGGCACATCTTCCTGGACCCGTCGCCCGACTCGGCGAAGTCCTTCGCGGAACGGCGTCGGCTGTTCGAGCTGCCGCGATCGTCCTGGGCGGACTACGACGCCGCGCTGATCTCGCCCGGCGGTGGCGTGTTCCCGCGTACGGACAAGGCGATCCCGGTCTCGCCCGAGGCGCGCGCGGTGCTCGGGATCGAGGGGTCCGCGGCCACGCTGACCCCGGCCGAGCTGATGAACGCGATCCTGAAGGCGCCGGTCGACCTGTTCTGGAACGGCGGCATCGGCACGTACGTGAAGTCGTCGGCCGAGACGAACGCTGACGTCGGCGACAAGGCGAACGACGCGATCCGGATCAACGGCGCGCAGTTGCGCGCGCGGGCGGTCGGTGAGGGCGGCAACCTCGGCTTCACCCAGCTCGGCCGGATCGAGTACGCGACGACCGGCGGCCGGATCAACACCGACTTCATCGACAACGTGGCCGGGGTGGACACCTCCGACCACGAGGTGAACATCAAGATCCTGCTGGACACGGTGGTCGCCGACGGCGACCTGACCGAGAAGCAGCGCAACGACATCATCGCGTCGATGACCGACGAGGTGGCCGGCCTGGTGCTGAAGAGCAACTACCGGCAGAATGTCGCGCTGGCGAACGCGACCGCGCAGGCGCCGGCTCTGATGCACGTCCACCAGGACTGGGTACGGCGGCTGGAGAAGCAGCAACTGCTGGACCGTGAGCTGGAGTTCCTGCCGAGCGTGGCCGAGTTCAAGCGCCGCAAGGCCGAGGGGCGGGGCCTGTCGTCGCCGGAGCTGTCGGTGCTGATCGCCTACACCAAGATCGTGCTCGAGGCCGACCTGCTGAAGACGTCGCTGCCGGACGACCCGTTCCTGGCGCACAAGCTGGCCAGCTACTTCCCGAAGCCGATGCAGAAGCGGTTCGCCGACCAGATCCAGCACCACCAGCTGCGCCGCGAGATCATCACCACCCAGGTGGTGAACGAGTTCGTGAACACCTCGGGCGTGACGGCGTACCACCGGCTCTCGCTGGAGACCGGCGGCACGGTCGAGGACGTCGTCCGTGCGAACCTCGCCGCGTCCCGGATCTTCGCCCAGCCCGAGCTGCTGGCCCGCAACGCCGAGCTGGACAACGTCGTCGACGCCGGCACCCAGACCCACATGCGGCTGGAGACCCGGACGCTGGTCGAGCGGGCGACCCGCTGGCTGGTCAGCAACCGGCGCCCACCGGTCGACATCGAGGAGCTGATCGAGTTCTTCAGCCCGGGCATCACCAAGCTCACCACCGCGCTGCCCGACGTGCTGCGCGGCCGCGAGTTGGCGTTGTTCGAGCAGCGCCGCGAAGCCCTGGTGAGCAAGGGAGTTCCGGCCGATTTCGCGACCAGGATCGCCGTGCTGCCGCCGGCGTACGCAGGACTCGGCATCATCGAGACGGCCTCGCACGGCGACCTCGACCTGCTCGAGGTCGCGAAGGTGCACTTCGCGCTCGGCGAGCGGCTGCAACTCGGCCGCTTCCTGGAGCGGATCATCGGCCTGCCCCGCACCGACCGCTGGCAGACCATGGCCCGCGCCGCGCTCCGCGACGACCTGCACGCCGTCCACGCCGGGCTCACCGCCCAGGTCCTGAAGGCCACCGATGCGTCCGCCGAACCCGAGCAGCGCGTCATCGCCTGGCAGGACCAGAACGAGGCAGCCCTGTCCCGCGCCGCCACCATGCTCGAGGAGATCGTCGAAACCGAAGGCCCCGAGCTGGCCCACCTCTCCGTCGGCCTCCGCCTGGTCCGCACCCTGCTCGCCAACCAGGCCTGAGCGACCAACCCCGCGAGCCGTCGATAGGCTCGCGGGGTGAGGTCACTCGAGGATGCTGCTGGGGCGGTGGAGTATCCGGGCCGCGGGCTTGTGGTCGGGCGCGACGAGGACGGTCTGCCGTTCGTCGCGTACTGGCTGACCGGGCGGAGTCGGGCGTCGAAGCGGCGGCGGCTCGTGGTCGGCGACTGGGAGATCGTGGTCGAGGACGTCTCCGGCGGTCCGCGTGACGAGCTGCGGCACTACACCGCCGCCGTCCGGACGGCCGACTGGGTGGTGGTCGGCAACGGGACCCAGGTCAGCGACCTCGCCGCGGCCCGGCGATCGAGAACCGACCTGCAGTTGGCGCTCCGCGAGCACGCCTACGAACCGGATCCACCGATCCGTACGCCGCGGATCTTCGCGAGCGCGTCGACCGACGGGACCGGGGTCGTGGTCGGCTCCGCCCGCGCGGTTCCCGGTGCCGTGGACCTGGTCCAGCACCCGTCGCTGTACCTCGCGCAGTTGCCGTTGGCAACAGCTGTCACGGTGAAGACGTACGGCGGGAGCACGAGTGCCGTGGTCGCGGACGGTCTGCCGGAAATCGTGTCCTGCAAGGATTCCTGGCGCTCGGTCGCCGGCCTCTGGGACGTGCTCGATCCATCGATCCGGGTGGGGCTCTTCGTCGTACCGCTGAATGCGCCGAACTTCGAGCGGGCTGTCCTAGCGTTCTGACACGATCACGTCGACCGAGTACTGGTCGGCGCGGTAGCAGTGGTCGCCGAACTCGACCGGCGAGCCGTCGGCGGCGTACGCGGACCGGGTCATGGTGACCAGCGGCTCGGCCTTGGACATGTGCAGGGTACGGCGTTCCTCGGCGGTCGCGTTCCGGGCGCCGATCCGCTGCCGGGCGACCGTCGGGCGGATCCCGCGCGCCCGGAGTACGGCGTACAGGCCGGAGCTGGTGAGTTGGTCCAGGGTGAGGTCGTTCAGGGTCGGCGGCAACCAGTTGCGCATGATCGCGAGCGGGATGTCGTCGGCGTACCGGAGCCGGACGATCGCCACCAGCGGGGTCCCGGGCGGGAGCTCGAGGACGGCGGCGGCGCGGTCGTCCTGAGCTTCGCAGTCGAGCGAGAGCACCTCGGTCCGTGGCGTCCGGCCCTCGCGTTCGAGATCGTCGTACAGGCTGGTCAGCTCGGCCTTGCGGTGCACCATCTGGTTCGCGACCGTGGTGCCGATGCCGCGGCGGCGGACCAGCAGGCCCTGGTTGACCAGCTCGGAGATGGCCCGGCGCACGGTCGGCCGGGACAGGTTGAGCCGGTCGGACATGCCGATCTCGTTCTCGAACGGGTCGCCGGGGCGCAGCCGGCCCTCGGTGATGGCAGCGGTCAGCTGCTCGGCGAGCTGGTGGTACAGCGGCACCGGGCTCGACCGATCGAGCTGAATCGGCAAGGCGACGGTCATGGGGCCTCCCGGCCTGGACTGAGGAGCGCAGGGAGCGAAGCGACTGGAGTGACGAGGGAAGGCCGGGAGTTCCAGCCCCATGACCCGCCGCGCCGGAGGCGTGGCATCAATACCGTCATGAGCGGATGTTACAACGCGGAGGTATGTATGTCTCTACGTGAAAATGTGTTAACAAACTATTGACACCTCTGGCGCGGGCCGGAAAGCTGGCGGTCAACCAGCGCGCCGCCCGTCGGGATCCGGCGCGCTTGTGGGGTGGACGAGCCAGGTGTCGAGGAGAGGGCTGCGCGGATGCGGATCGGGTTGGTCGGAGTCGGGCGGATCGGGGCGTTCCACGCCGCGACCTTGAAGGGGTTGCCGGCGGTGGACCAGGTGGTGGTCGCGGATGCCGACCCGAGCCGGGCCGAACTGGTCGCCAAGGACCTCGGGCTGGAGTACGCGCCGGACGTCGACGCGCTGCTGGCCAGCCGGCTGGACGGGTTCGTGATCGCGGCCGCGACGTCGGCGCACGCGGACCTGATCGCGGCCGGGGTCGCGGCCCGGATCCCGACCTTCTGCGAGAAGCCGGTCGCGATCGACCTGGACGAGACCCTGCGCGTCGTCGAGCTGGTCGAGACGTCCGACGTACCGGTGCACATCGGCTTCCAGCGCCGCTTCGACGCCGGGTACCAGGCCGCCGCGGCCGCGGTCCGGGGCGGCGAGCTCGGGTTCGTGCACCACATCCGGGCGAACACCAACGACGCGTTCCCGCCGCCGGCGGAGTACATCCCGACCAGCGGCGGCTTCTTCCGGGACTGCACGGTGCACGACTTCGACATCCTCCGGTTCGTCACCGGCCGCGAGGTGGTCAGCGTGTTCGCCACCGGCGCGAACCGCGGCGAGTCCTTCTTCGGTGAGTACGGCGACGTCGACGCGGCGGCCGCGTTGCTCACGCTCGACGACAACACGTTCGTCTCGGTCAGCGGCACCCGGTACAACGCGGCCGGGCACGACGTCCGGATGGAGATCCTCGGCAGTCTCGGCTCGCTCGCGGTCGGCCTGGACGAGCACACCGCGCTGCGGTCGGCCGAGGCCGGGGTGACGTTCCCCGGCGGTGAGCCGCACGCCACCTTCATGGACCGGTTCCGCCCGGCGTACGTTGCCGAGCTCACCGCGTTCACCGAAGTCGCCGCCGGAACCCGCGAGGTCCCGTGCACGGTCCGGGACGCCTACCAGGCCTTCCGGATCGCCGACGCCTGCGAACTGTCCCGCCGCGAGCACCGCGTCGTCCAGCTGTGAAGCCTTCGACACCAGAGGAGATCGGCCCGATGACTGACCTTGCACTCCGGATCGCCGGCGCCCCGATCTCGTGGGGTGTCTGCGAAGTTCCCGGGTGGGGCTGGCAGTACGACCCGGAGACGGTGCTCGCCGAGATGCGCGACGTCGGCATCGCGGCGACCGAGTTCGGACCGGACGGCTTCCTGCCCGTCGACCCGGCGGAGAAGGCGAAGACACTGGCCGATGTCGGACTCCGCGCGGTTGGCGGGTTCGTGCCCGTCGTACTGCACGACCCGGCGCACGATCCGATGCCCGAGGTCGCCACGGCTCTCGAAGGCTTCGTCGCGGCCGGTGCGACCACGTTGGTCCTCGCCGCCGCGACCGGACAGGACGGGTACGACGGCCGCCCGGTGCTCGACGAGACCGGGTGGAACACGCTGCTCGGCAACCTCGACAAGCTGTCGGCGCTTGCAACCGAACGCGGCGTCCTGGCTACCATCCACCCGCACGTCGGCACCATGGTCGAGAACGCCGACGACGTCGAGCGCGTACTGCGTGGGTCCTCGATCGGACTCACCCTCGACACGGGTCACCTGCTGATCGGCGGTGTGGACCCGGTCGCGCTGACTGTGGAGCACACCGCGCGGATCAAGCACACGCACCTGAAGGACGTCGACGCAGCGTGGGCCGCGAAGGTCCAGACCGGCGAGGTCAGCTACACCGACGCCGTGCGCCAAGGGATGTACCGCCCGCTCGGTTCCGGTGACATCGACCTGACCACCATCGTCTCCACCTTGGAGAGCGCCGGTTATCGCGGCTGGTACGTCCTCGAGCAGGACACCATCCTCGGATCCCGGCCCGCCGACGAGGGCCCGCTCACCGACGTCCGCGCCAGCATTGCCCACCTCCACACCATCGCGGAGACCCTCTCATGAGCCAGGTAGCTGAGACCCAGGACGCCTCCGGGAAGCAGCCCGATGAGGTTCTGACCATCGGACGGATCGGTGTGGATCTGTATCCGTTGCAGGTCGGGACGCATCTGGAGGATGTCGAGAGCTTCGGGAAGTTCCTGGGCGGGAGCGCGACGAACGTGGCGGTGGCAGCCGCCCGGCACGGTCGTCGCTCGGCGGTGATCAGCCGGACCGGCAACGACCCGTTCGGCACGTTCATCCACCGCTCGCTGCGCGAGCTCGGCGTCGACGACCGGTACGTGAGTCCGGTCGACAACCTGCCGACGCCGATCACGTTCTGCGAGATCTTCCCGCCGGACAACTTCCCGCTGTACTTCTACCGGTTCCCCAAGGCCCCGGACCTCGAGATCTTCCCGTCCGAGCTCGACCTGACCGCGATCCGGGACGCCAGCATCTACTGGTCCACCGTCACCGGCCTGTCCGCCGAGCCCAGCCGCTCGGCGCACTTCGTCGCCTGGGAGGCGCGCGAACGCCGACCGCTGACCGTCCTCGACCTCGACTACCGGCCGATGTTCTGGGCCGACCCGAGTGAGGCGCACGACCAGGTCAGCCGCGCGCTGGAGTACTGCACGGTTGCCGTTGGCAACCGTGAGGAGTGTGAGGTGGCGGTCGGCGAGACCGACCCGGATAAGGCCGCCCAGGCGCTGCTCGACCGCGGCCTCGACCTGGCGATCGTCAAGCAGGGCCCGAAGGGAACCCTGGCCCGCACCCGCGACGAGCGCGTCGAGGTGCCGCCGTTCCCGGTCGAGGTGGTGAACGGCCTCGGCGCCGGCGACGGCTTCGGCGGTGCGCTTTGCCACGGACTGCTCGAGGGCTGGCCGCTGGAGAAGGTGATCCGGTTCGCCAACACGGCCGGAGCGATCGTCGCCTCCCGGCTGGAATGCTCGACCGCGATGCCGACCGAGACCGAGGTCCTGAGCCTGCTGGGTGACGAAGCATGAGCGACTCAGGCACGCAGCAGACCCTCGCACCGGCCGGCGCCGGCCAACCGGACGCCCGCGGTGTCGGTCGACCCGTACGGCGACTCGACCAGCTGACCGAACTACGCGTGCGACACCCGGAGCGGATCACCGAGGCCTGGCAGCAGCGTCGTCGCCGTGAGCTCGTCGGCGCGGACGGCCGTCTGCTGATCGTCGCTGCCGACCACCCCGCGCGAGGCGCGCTCGGTGTCCGCGGTGACCGGATGGCGATGGCCAGTCGGCCGGCGTTGATCGACCGGCTGATGACCGCGTTGCAGCGCCCGGGTGTCGACGGTGTGCTCGCGACGCCCGACGTACTCGAGGATCTCCTGTTGCTCGGGGCCCTCGAGGGCAAGGTCGTGATCGGCTCGATGAACCGCGGTGGTCTGCAGGGCGCCGCCTTCGAGCTGGACGACCGGTTCACGGCGTATCGCTCGGCCGACGAGATCGCCGCCCGCCGGCTGGACGGCGGCAAGATGCTGACCCGTATCGACCTGGCAGACCCGGGCACGGTCGCCACTCTGGAGAGCAGCGCGGCCGCGGTCACCGGGCTGGCCGAGCACAAGCTGATGGCGATGGTCGAGCCGTTCTGGTCGACGCGCACCGACGGGCGGGTGACGAACCTGCTCGATCCGGACTCGGTGATCAAGTCGATCCACATCGCGTCCGGTCTCGGCGCCACCAGCGCGTACACCTGGCTCAAGCTGCCGGTCGTCGACGATCTGGCGCGGGTGATGGACGCGACGACGTTGCCGACGCTGCTGCTCGGTGGCGATCCCACCACTTCTCCCGAAGAGACGTATGCATCGTGGGGCAAGGCACTCAGCCTTCCTTCCGTTCGTGGTCTGGTCGTCGGACGGGCCCTGCTCTTCCCGCCCGACGGTGACGTCGCCGCCGCCGTCGACCAAGCCGCCGCCCTCGTCCACGGAGGTGCCGCATGACCGACTGGTTCCGGCCCGCTGGTACGACGGCACGCGACGGCTTCGAGGTGGTCGTGCGACCCGGCGAACAGGACTGGCATCACACCGGCCTGTCGATCCGCACGCTGCTCCCGGGCCAGTCGGTCCAGCTCGACACCGGAGACTGCGAGTACCTGGTCCTTCCGTTGAGCGGATCGGCCGAGGTGATCGTGGACGGCGAGACCGTCCCGCTCGGCGGCCGCGCCGACGTCTTCGCCGGTCCGACCGACCTCGCCTACGTTCCCCGCGGTACGACGATGGCCGTCGTCAGCGCCGGTGGTGCGCGCATCGCGTTCCCGCACGCCAGGGCGGCCAACGACTACCCGTTCCGGCGGATCGGTGTCGAGCAGGTCGAGACCGAGCTACGCGGCGCGGGTGTCGCGTCCCGCCAGGTGCGGAACTTCGGTACGCCGGCTGTCCTCGACGCCGACTCGATCATCGCCTGCGAGGTGCTCACGCCGGCCGGCAACTGGTCGTCGTACCCGCCGCACAAGCACGACGAGCACAAGCCGGGCGAGGAGAGCGAGCTCGAGGAGATCTACTACTTCGAGTTGCAGCTGTCCGAGGACGCACCGGAAGGGGCCAAGGGCAACGACCCGATCGGGTACCAGCGGGTGTACGGCACCGAGGACCGCCCGATCGACGTCCTCGCGGAAGTCCGCAGCGGCGATCTGGTGCTCGTGCCTCATGGATGGCATGGTCCTGCGATGGCGCCTCCTGGTTATGACATGTACTACCTGAACGTGATGGCCGGTCCGGGGACCGAGCGCGCCTGGCTGATCAGCGACGACCCCCGCCACGGCTGGGTCCGCGACCTGTGGACCACCCAGCGCATAGACCCCCGCCTTCCCTTCGGGACCAGCCATGAGTGAAGCAGTGGGTAGTGGAGCAGTTGCGGGCACGAACTTCTTGTTGATGGTGTGTGGAGGAGGACGGCGATGACGGTACGTCTCACGGTCGCGCAGGCGTTGGTGCGATTCCTGAGCGTCCAGTACTCGGAGCGCGACGGCCGGCGGCAGCGGCTGTTCGCCGGGTGCCTGGGCATCTTCGGGCACGGCAACGTGGCCGGCGTCGGGCAGGCGCTGCTGCAGGCCGAGCTCGAGGACCCGACGGCGCTGCCGTACATCCTGGCCCGCAACGAGCAGGCCATGGTGCACACCGCGTCCGCGTTCGCCCGCACCCGCGACCGGCTCCAGACCTACGCCTGCACGGCAAGCATCGGCCCGGGCTCGACCAACATGGTGACCGGCGCGGCCCTGGCGACGATCAACCGCCTTCCTGTTCTGCTTCTCCCTTCGGACGTGTTCGCAACCCGGGTGGCGACGCCCGTGCTGCAGGAGCTGGAGAGCTTCGGCGCCGGCGACGTCTCCGTCAACGACGCGTTCCGCCCGGTGTCGAAGTACTTCGACCGCGTCTGGCGTCCCGAGCAGCTGCCCTCGGCGCTGCTCAACGCCATGCGCGTGTTGACCGACCCGGTCGAGACCGGCGCCGTGACCCTGGCCTTGCCGCAGGACGTCCAGGCCGAGGCCTACGACTGGCCCGAGGAGCTCTTCGTCGAGCGCACCTGGTACGTCGCCCGGCCGTTGCCGGAAGCATCAATTGTCGACAAGGCGGTAGATCTCCTAAGGTCCGCGCAGCGGCCGCTGATCGTGGCCGGCGGCGGGGTGCACTACTCCGGCGCCGAGGAGGCGCTCCGCGAGTTCGCCGAGGCGACCGGGATCCCGGTCGCGGAATCCCAGGCAGGCAAGGGATCGCTGCGCTACGACCACCCGCAGTCGGTCGGCGCCGTCGGCTCGACCGGGACCACGGCGGCCAACGCGCTGGCTCGCGACGCCGACGTCGTGATCGGCGTCGGCACCCGGTACAGCGACTTCACGACGGCCTCGCGGACCGCCTTCCAGAACCCGGACGTGCGGTTCGTGAACATCAACGTGGCGCGTTTCGACGGTGGCAAGCATGCCGGCCTTCCTCTCGTCGCGGATGCCCGGGAAGCCCTTGTTTCCTTGAGGTCCGCGCTCGGTGACTGGTCTGTGAGTGACCAGTACAGATCGTTGACCAGCACGCTCGCAACCCAGTGGGACGCGATTGTGGAAAACACCTACAACCCGCCCGCCGAGGTGACCGCGAAACTCGCCGAAGGCCTGCTGACACAGGGCGAAGTGCTCGGAGCCGTGAACGAATTGTCGGCGCCGTCTGATGTGGTGGTGTGTGCAGCCGGTTCGATGCCGGGTGACCTCCACAAACTGTGGCGAACGCGCGATCCGAAGGGATACCACGTCGAGTATGGCTACTCCTGCATGGGATACGAGATCGCCGGCGGGATCGGCGTCCGCCTCGGCGCGCCCGACCGGGACGTGTTCGTCATGGTCGGCGACGGGTCGTACCTGATGATGTCCACCGAGCTCGTCACCGCGGTCCAGGAGAACATCAAGGTCGTCGTCGTACTGGTCCAGAACCATGGTTTCGCGTCGATCGGCGCGTTGTCGGAGTCGCTGGGTTCCCAGCGGTTCGGGACGGCGTACCGGCGCCGCAGCGGGGACGGACGCCTCGACGGCGACTACCTGCCGGTCGACCTGGCCGCGAACGTTCGCAGCCTCGGCGTCGACGTGATCGAGGTGCACGACCGCGCCGAGCTCGAGAAGGCGATCGGTACGGCGAAGGCCGCGGACGGCCCGATCGCGATCCACGTCAGCACGGATCCGCTGATCGGTGCTCCGGACAGCGAGTCCTGGTGGGACGTGCCGGTGAGCCAGGTGTCCGCTCTCGACTCCACGCAGGCCGCGTCGGCGTCGTACGAGGAGTCCAAGAAGGGCCAGCGTCCGTACCTGGCTCCCACCGAGGGAGATCGTTGACATGGGCCAGGTGAACGTCGGCAGCGCCCCGGACTCGTGGGGTGTTTGGTTCGCGGACGACCCGCAGCAGACGCCGTGGGAGAGGTTCCTCGACGAGGTCGCCGCGGCCGGTTACACCCGGATCGAGCTGGGTCCGTACGGCTACCTGCCGACCGACCCGTCCCGGCTGAAGGAGGAGCTCGACAAGCGCGGCCTGACGATGACCGCCGGTACGACGTTCGAGCACCTGCACCGGCCGGATTCGTGGGAGTCGACCTGGCGCGACGTGGCCAAGACCGCCGAGCTGACCGCGGCGATGGGGGCCAAGCACCTGGTCGTCATCCCGTCGATGTGGCGGGACGGCGTCACCGGCGAGACCACCGAGCCCCGGCTCGACCGCGAAGGCCAGGCAGCGCATGGCCGGCAGGTCACCGAGCTCGGTCGCCGGCTCGCCGAGGAGTACGGGCTGAAGACGCAGTACCACCCGCACGCGGACGGGCATGTGGACAGCCACGACACCGTCGAGGCCTTTCTCGAGGACACCGACGGCGCGTACGTGAACCTGTGCCTGGACACCGGCCACATCAGCTACTGCGGCGGCGACAACCTGAAGCTGATCCAGGACCACCCGGACCGGATCGGCTACGTGCACCTCAAGCAGGTCGATCCCGCGATCCTGGCAGCCGTGGAGGCCGACGGGGTCGGCTTCGGCGAGGCGGTCAAGCGCGGCGTGATGTGCGAGCCGCCCAACGGCATCCCCGAGTTCCCGCCACTGCTGGACGCACTGGCCGGTCTCGAGGTGGACCTGTTCGCGATCGTCGAACAGGACATGTACCCCTGCCCACCCGACGTACCGCTGCCGATCGCGGAGCGAACGTTGGCCTATCTGAGATCCCACGGGGGTGGCGTATCGATTTGACGGCCAGCAGAGTTGAGGACTCGCTGGTCCCAAGCAACACCGCGGAAGCTCCGCGGATCGTCTGAAAGGTTGTAAGTCATGGTTCGGTGGCAGAAGAAGGCGGCGGCCGTGGGGGCTGCGCTCGTGCTGGTCGCGGCGCTGGGCGCTTGCAGTTCGTCCGGCGGCAAGCAGGAAGAGGAGAGCTCTGGTGGCTCCGGCGGCGCCGTGGCCGACACCCCGCGGATGAAGGTCGCGTTCATCACGCACGCGGCGCCTGGTGACACCTTCTGGGACCTGGTCCGCAGAGGTGCCGAGGCCGCGGCGAAGAAGGACAACGTCGAACTGCAGTACTCCGCCGCGCCCGAGGGGGCCGACCAGGCCAACTTGGTGCAGACCGCGATCGACTCGAAGGTCGACGGTATCGCGGTGACATTGGCGAAGGCCGACGCGATGCAGGCCAACGTGAAGAAGGCCTCGGACGGCGGCATCCCGGTGGTAGCGCTGAACGGTGGTATCGACGCCTGGAAGCAGACCGGAGCGCTCGGCTACTTCGGCCAGGACGAGCGGATCGCGGGCCAGGCGGCCGGCGAGAAGCTGACCCAACTGGGGGCGAAGAAGGCGGTCTGCGTGATCCAGGAGCAGGGACACGTCGGCCTGGAGGCCCGGTGCCAGGGCGTGAAGGACAAGTTCCCGAACTCCGAGAAGATCTACATCACCGGTACCGACATGCCGGGCAGCACCACGACCATGACGTCGAAGCTGCAGCAGGACAAGAGCATCGACTACGTCGTCACCCTCGGCGCGCCGTTCGCGCTGGCGGCGGTCCAGTCGGTCAAGGACGCCGGGTCGAGCGCCAAGGTCGGCACCTTCGACACCAACAAGGACCTGGTCGCCGCGATCAAGAGCGGCTCGGTGCAGTGGGCGGTCGACCAGCAGCCGTACCTGCAGGGCTACCTCGCCGTCGACAGCCTGTGGCTGTACAAGACCAACGGCAACACCATCGGCGGTGGGCAGGCCACGCTGACCGGCCCGGCGTTCATCGACAAGGACAACGTCGCCTCGGTGGAGAAGTTCGCCGCCGCCGGGACGCGCTGAGGACCGGTCATGGCTTCCACACTGACGGCGCCGACGTCGGTTGACGACCGGGTCTCGCGCCGCTCGCTCGCAGCCCGGCTGCTCAGCCGGCCGGAGGTCGGATCGCTGGTCGGCGCCGCGGTCATCCTGGTGTTCTTCCTGATCGTGGCCGAGCCGTTCCGTAGCCCGGCCAACATCGGGACGGTCCTCTACCAGGCCGCGCTGATCGGCGTCATGGCCGTACCGGTGGCACTGCTGATGATCGGTGGCGAGTTCGACCTGTCCGCCGGTGTCGCGGTGACGACCTCGGGGTTGTTCGCCGGGCTGTTCGCCTACCAGTTCAGCGTCAACGTCTGGGTCGGCGTCCTGGTCGCGATGCTGGCGGCGCTCGCCGTCGGCGCCTTCAACGGCTGGCTGCTGATGCGGACCGGGCTGCCGAGCTTCCTGGTCACGCTCGGGACCTTCTTCATCCTGCAGGGCCTGAACCTCGCGATCACCCGGCTGCTGTCCGGCGCCGTCTCGTCGAACTCGATCAGCGACATGGACGGGTTCGAGTCGGCGAAGGCGGTGTTCGCGTCGGAGTTCTCGATCGGCTCGGTCACCATCAAGATCCTCGTGGTCTGGTGGATCCTGTTCGTGATCGCCGGCAGTTGGGTGCTGCTGAAGACGAAGATCGGCAACTGGATCTTCGCCGTCGGTGGCGACGCGGCCGCCGCCCGGGCGGTCGGTGTGCCGGTGAAGCGGGTCAAGATCGGGCTGTTCATGACCGTCGGCTTCTTCGCGTGGTTCTCCGGCATGCACCTGCTCTTCACCCAGAGCAGCGTGCAGTCCGGTGAGGGAGTCGGCAAGGAGTTCATCTACATCATCGCGGCGGTGGTCGGCGGCTGCCTGCTGACCGGCGGCTACGGGTCCGTGGTCGGATCGGCGATCGGTGCGCTGATCTTCGCCATGACCCAGCTCGGTGTCGTGTACGCCGGCTGGAACGCGGACTGGTTCAAGGCGTTCCTGGGCGTGATGTTGCTCCTCGCAACGATCGTGAACCTGGTCGTGAAGAGAAGGGCGGACATGCGATGACCACCACCGACAAGTTCGCGGAAGAAGCCGCCACCAGTCCGAACACGCCGGTGGTGCAACTGGAGGACGTCGGCAAGAGCTACGGCAACGTCAATGCGTTGCGCGGGGTCTCGCTGTCGGTCCGGCAGGGCGAGATCACCTGTGTGCTGGGAGACAACGGCGCGGGCAAGTCGACGCTGATCAAGATCATCGCCGGCCTGCACGAGCACACCGACGGGACCTTGTCGGTGAACGGCGAGGAACGCCGGTTCAGCTCGCCGCGCGAGTCGCTGGACAGCGGGATCGCCACCGTCTACCAGGACCTGGCGCTCGCCCCGCTGATGTCGGTGTGGCGGAACTTCTTCCTCGGCAACGAGATCACCAAGCGCCCGTTCGGCCGGCTGGACGACCGGAAGATGAAGCGGATCGCCGACGAGGAACTGACCAAGATGGGGATCTCGATCCCCAACCTGGAACAGCCGGTCGGGATGCTGTCCGGCGGCCAGCGGCAGTGCATCGCGATCGCCCGGGCGATCTACTTCGGCGCCAAGGTGCTGATCCTGGACGAGCCGACCGCCGCGCTCGGCGTGAAGCAGTCCGGGGTGGTGCTGAAGTACATCGTCAAGGCCCGCGACGCCGGGCTGGGCGTCGTGTTCATCACCCACAACCCGCACCACGCCTACCTGGTGGGCAACCACTTCGTGGTGCTGAAGCTGGGCCGGGTCGCGCTCGACACGCATCGGGCCGACATCACGCTGGCGCAGCTGACCAACGAGATGGCCGGTGGTTCGGAGCTGGAGGCCCTCAGCCACGAGCTCCGCGGTGTCGACCCCGAGGTCGTCGCCGTACCCCACGACCGGCCGGGAGGAATCTGAGCACGGCGGCTGACGCAAGGGCCGGCGCGAACGCCCCGGCCCTTGCGCCCCGTCGTACGACGGGATGCGAACGAGATCGTCGTACGGCGGGACGCGGCGGGAGGTCGTCGTACGGAGCGGGAACTGGAATCGAGAGAAGGTGGAGATGCGGGATCTGAGGGTCGGGATCGTCGGGGTCGGGATGATGGGCGCGGACCATGCCGAGCGGGTGGCACGCCGGATCTCCGGTGCCCGCCTGGTCGCGGTGTCGGATCCGGACACGGATCGGGCCGGCGCGCTGGCCGCGTCGTTCGACGAGGTCCGGGTGATCGACGACCCGCTGGCGCTGATCGGCGACGCCGAGGTGGACGCGGTGATCATCGCGTCACCCGGGTTCGCCCACGCCGAGCAGTTGACGGCCTGCCTGGAGCACGCCAAGCCGGTGCTGTGCGAGAAGCCGCTGACCATGGACGCGGAGTCGTCGCTGAGCGTGGTCGAGGCGGAGCACAAGCTCGGCAAGCAGCTGATCCAGGTCGGTTTCATGCGCCGCTTCGACCCGGAGTACGCCGCCCTGAAGGAGCTGCTCGACTCCGGTGAGCTCGGCCGCACGCTGCTGCTGCACAACGTCCACCGGAACAAGACGGTGCCGGCGACGTTCCGCAGCGAGATGATCGTGCGCGACTCGCTGGTGCACGAGGTCGACGTCGCGCGCTGGCTGTTCGACGACGAGATCACCCGGATCACCGTGCACGCGCCGAGACCGAGCGGGCTGGTCGGTGCGGGCGTGCAGGATCCGCAGCTTGCGGTGTTCGAGATGGCGAACGGCGCGATGGCCGACGTCGAGGTGTTCGTGAACTGCCAGGTCGGGTACGAGGTCAGGTGTGAGGCGGTCGCCGAGAAGGGCAACGCGACCATCGGCCTTGGGGTCGACGTGCTCACCCGGCGCGCCGGACACTGGGGTGGGGCGGTGCCGGACGACTTCCGGGTGCGGTTCGGGCTCGCGTACGACCTGGAGCTGCAGCGCTGGGTGGACGCGGTGGCGAAGGGCACGATCGACGGCCCGGCAGCCTGGGACGGCTACGCCGCCGCCGCGGTCTGCACAGCCGGCGTCCGCTCCCTGCAGGAGGGCCGCCCGGTGCAGGTCGAGATGGTTCCGAGAAGTGAAGTGCTCGGCTGAGGCCGGGCGAAGTCGAGCGAGGAAGATCAACGAACAAGGGATGCGGTTGTGAGTACTGAACGAATCACCCATTTGATCGGTGGGGCTCCGTGGACCGGGGTCTCGGAGCGCACCAGCAAGGTCTACAACCCGGCGACGGGTGAGGTCACCGGCGAGCTGGACCTGGCCTCGGCGGCGACGGTCGACGAGGTGGTGAAGGTCGCCCACGACGCGTCCAAGGCCTGGGGCCGGACGTCGCTGACCAAGCGGGCCCAGGTGCTGTTCGCGTTCCGTGAGCTGCTGAACGCGAACAAGGAGAAGGTCGCCGCGCTGATCACCGCCGAGCACGGCAAGGTGCTGTCGGACGCGCTCGGCGAGGTGACCCGCGGCCAGGAGGTGGTCGAGTTCGCCTGCGGCATCCCGCACCTGCTGAAGGGCGGTTTCAGCGAGAACGTGTCGACCAACGTCGACGTGTACTCGATCCGCCAGTCGCTCGGCGCGGTCGCGGTGATCTCGCCGTTCAACTTCCCGGCCATGGTGCCGCTCTGGTTCGTTCCGATTGCCGTTGCCTGTGGCAACAGCGTGGTGATCAAGCCGTCCGAGAAGGACCCGTCCGCCGTGAACGCGGTCGCCGCGCTGTGGAAGGAGGCGGGCCTGCCGGACGGCGTGGTGAACGTCGTGCACGGCGACAAGGAGGCTGTCGACCGGCTGCTCGAGCACCCGGACATCAAGGCGGTCTCGTTCGTCGGCTCGACCCCGATCGCCAAGTACGTCTACGAGAACGGTACGAAGAACGGCAAGCGGGTGCAGGCGCTGGGCGGCGCCAAGAACCACATGGTCGTGCTGCCGGACGCCGATCTCGACCTGACCGCGGACGCCGCGGTCAACGCCGGCTTCGGCTCGGCGGGTGAGCGCTGCATGGCGATCTCCGCGCTGATCGCGGTCGAGCCGGTCGCCGACGACCTGATCGGCAAGATCAAGGAGCGGATGGCACAGCTGCGCACCGGCGACGGGACGCGCGGCTGCGACATGGGCCCGCTGGTCACCGGCGAGCACCGCGACAAGGTCGTCGGGTACGTCGAGGCCGGGGTCGAGGCCGGCGCCGAGCTGACGGTGGACGGCCGGGAAGGGCCGTTCGACGGCGCCGACGACGGCTTCTGGCTCGGCCCGACGCTGTTCGACAAGGTTACGCCGGACATGTCGATCTACACCGACGAGATCTTCGGCCCGGTGCTGTCGGTCGTCCGGGTTCCGTCGTACGACGCCGCCCTCGACTTGGTGAACTCGAACCCGTACGGCAACGGGACCGCGATCTTCACCAACGACGGTGGCGCCGCCCGCCGGTACCAGACCGAGGTCGAGGTCGGCATGGTCGGCGTCAACGTGCCGATCCCGGTGCCGATGGCCTACTACTCGTTCGGCGGCTGGAAGAACTCGCTGTTCGGCGACTCCCACGCCCACGGCACCGAAGGCGTCCACTTCTTCACCCGCGGCAAGGTCGTCACGTCGCGCTGGCTGGACCCCTCGCACGGTGGCCTCAACCTGGGCTTCCCGACCCACGACTGACCGGTGTCGCGTCAGCCCTCGTCGAGCAGTTCGGCGAGGGCTGACGCGGTTGTCGAGTCGAGGTGCCCGTGGAGGAGTTCGACGCGATGCACGAGCCGAGGCGCGTCGACAGCAACCGCGCGTACGCCGTCCGGCACCGGGACGGATGCGGGCAGTACGGCGAGACCATGGCCGGCGGCAACCAGTTCGAGCAGGGTGAGCAGGTCGGCGCCGGTGTAGGTGAGGGCTGCCCGCAGGCTGTCGGTCTCGACGGCGGCGCGCAGCTCGTCGAGCGGTGCGCTCACTGCGGGTGCGTCGATCCAGCGGGCGTCGACCAGCGCGGGCAGGCCGAGCCGTTCGCGCCCGGCCAGGGGATGATCGGTCGGCAGGACGACGGCGAGCTTCTCCTGCGCGACTGCTGACGTGCGAAGCAGGCCGACGTCCGGCAGGCGCAACGGATCGCTCGGCGCGGCGATCCCGTCGATCAGGCCGAGGTGGTATGTGCCTGAGGCCACACCTCGAGCTACCTCGTCCCGGCGGGCCACCTCGAACGTGACCGCGATCCCGGGCCGGTCCTGCCGGAGCCGGGTCAACGCCCGCGCGACCCGGGTCGCCCCGGCCAGGGGAGTGGCGGCGAACACGATCGATCCCGGTGGCTCACCGACCACCCGCCGTACGTCGGCCTGGGCTGCCTCGATGCGGAGCAGGATCGCGCCGGCGTGTTCGAGCAGCCGCTCGCCCGCCGGGGTCGGCGCCACCGGGCGGCGAGTCAGGAGCGCGGCGCCGACCGAGTTCTCGAGGGCGGCGATGTGCTGCGAGACGGCCGACTGGGTGTAGCCGAGCTCGGTCGCCGCGGCCGAGAAGGAGCCACTTGTCGCCACCGCGATGAAGGTGCGGAGCAGATGCGGATCCACGAGGATCAGTATCGCTTATCGACCATGCAGAGATCATCGTTGGTGCTGATCGGGATCGGCGACGCAGGATGAAGCCATGACGCACGCATACTCCGCCCGAATTGCCTTGGTCGGCGATCGCTCTCCGCACGTTCGCTCCCACCAGCGGGTGCCGGTCGTGCTCGACCGGCTGCGCGAGCGCGAAGGCCTCGACCTGGACGTGTACTGGGTGCCCACTGACGAGGTCGACGCGATGGAGGCGTTCGACGGGATCTGGGTGCTGCCGGGCAGCCCGTACCGGAGCGAAGCCGGGGCGATCAGCGCGATCCGGACGGCCAGGACGCACGACATCCCATTCCTGGGGACTTGCGGCGGCTTCCAGCACGCGATGCTCGAGTACGCGCGCAACGTCTGCGGGGCGACCGCCGTACAGCACGCCGAGAACACACCGGATGCCGATGACCTGCTGATCGTCCCGCTGGCTTGCTCGCTCGACGGGCACGAGGCCACGGTCGAGGTGCGGCCCGGCACATTGGCCGGTCAGCTCCTGGGCGCGGAGCGGTCGACCGAGCGCTACCACTGCTCGTACGGGCTCGATCCGTCCCGGCAGAGCCTGCTGGAGGAGCACGGGCTCGTCTTCAGCGCGGACGACGTCGAGGGCGCGCCACGGATCGCCGAGCTACCGCAGCACCCGTTCTACCTGGTGACGCTGTTCCAGCCGGAGCTGTCCGGCGACGGCACGCGACCACACCCGTTCATCCAGGCGTTCGCACACGCCGCCGCCAAGCGAGCCCAGACGGCCGAGACTCAGACGGCCGAGGCTCAGATATCCGACACCGGGCGCGGCAGCATCCCGGCGTCGCGGTAGCAGGCATCGATCAGCTCCATCGTCGCCAGCGCGTCGTCCGCGTCGGTGAGCACCGGCGCCCCGTTGCGGACCGCCTGGGCGAACGCCTCCAGCTGGTACGTGTACGACGACCGCGTGCCGAGGTGCTCGACCCAGGTGTCTTCCTTGGTCGTCACGATCACCCGGTCGTCGTTCTGCGGCAGCACGAAGAACGGCGCGAACGCCTCACCACGGCTGCCGACGACCTTCAGGCTGAACTCGACGTTCTCCGCCGCCATGCTGGTCCGGACCGCTCCGGTCGCACCGCTCGGGAACTCCAGGTCGGCGTTGAGCCACTCGTCCACCCCCGGCAGCCGCTTGCGCTCGCCGGCCCGGGCGCTGATCAGCTTCGGCGCACCACCGGCGTACGGCGCGAGCATCCGCTGCGCGTGGATCGCGTAGCAGCCGACGTCCATCACCGCGCCACCGGCCAGCGGTAGCGACCAGCGCGGGTCGGCGTCCGGTGGCGGAGGCATCACCATGGTCGCCTCGACGTGCTGCAGCTCGCCGAGCTCACCCTTGGCGAGCAGCTCCTGCAGCCGGCGCATCACCGGGTGGTAGGCGTAGTGGAAGGCCTCCATGAAGACCACGCCGTGCTCACGGACCGCGTCCCGGACCTGGACCGCTTCGGCCGCGTTGCTGGCCGACGGCTTTTCCGTCAGCACATGCTTGCCCGCGGCAATCGCCCGCAGGTTCCACGGCCCGTGCAGGCCGTTGGCGAGCGGGTTGTAGATCGCGTCGACCTCGGGGTCGTCCAGCACGTCCTGGTACGACGCGTGCACCCGTTCGACCTGGTGTTCCGCCGCGAACGCCTCGGCCCGGTCGCCGTCCCGGGCGGCCACCGCGACCAGCCGGGCACCGGTCAGCCGGGCCGGCTCGACGATCGCCCGGCCGGCGATCCGGGCAGCCCCGAGAATCCCGATTCGCAGCGGTTCCATGCCTTCTCCTTCGATGGGCGGCCGTACGGGCGGCGTACAGCAAGTCGTCTGAGTGGCGCGTTTCGCCGGTAAGGGTAGCCCTCGGCGCGCCCGGCGAACGCGCCATCCTGCCTGACGACCGCACCCCTGCGACAGCACCTGCCCGTGATCCGGACCGCGTTCATCCAAGATTCACCTATCTGATAGTGGGTCAGTTGGTCAACCGCCGGGTGTGGTGCTCGGCCAGGGCCTGGTCCAATCGCTCGGGCGTCCACGCCTCGGTCACGGCCTGCCGCAGTACGTCGGCCTGGGACAGCGGAGCGAGTCCGCCGATCGGCTGGTCGCGATCCAGGTTGGTCGGGAAGGCGTAGCCCTCGGCGGTGGCGGCGATGACGTTGCCGGCGCCCTCCGGATCCTGCTTCGCCATTCGAAGCAGGGCCGGATAGACGGCCGACACCATCCGGGCCCGGTCGATGCTCTCCATCGCCCGGCCGAAAGCGGACGAGACCTGCAGCAGGTTCGCCATCCGCTTGATGTCCGTCGAATGGTTGCTGCCGGCTGCATGGAACAGCGCGGGGTTGAAGAACACGGCGTCGCCCTTCTCCAGTGGCAGCTGCACGTGGTTTGCCACGAAGTAGTCCGAGAACTCGGGCCGCCGATAAGCCAGGTAGCCGAGCTCGTACTTCTGCGAATGCGGCAGGTACAGCGTCGGCCCGGACTCCACCGGCATGTCGCAGTGCGCCACAGCGCCCTGCAGCGTCAGCACGGACGACAGCCGGTGCACATGAGCCGGGTACTGCGCCGCAACCTCGTCGGACTGGAATCCGAGGTGGTAGTCGCGGTGGACCGTCTGCCCCTCGCCGCCCGGGTTCACCACGTTCACCTGCGACGTCACCTGGTACGCCGGTCCGAGCCACGCCGTCGCGACCAGCGCGAGTAGGTCGTTGGCGTAGTACGCGGCGTACACCTCAGGTGCACCGACGGCCAGCTTCTCCAGCGCGTTCCAGACCCGGTCGTTGGCGCCCGGTTTGGCGAAGTGGTCGCCGCCGGCGGCGCCCGACCTGTGCTGCTCGTCGATCAGCTTGGTGAACTCGGCCGTCGTGGCGTCGACCACCTCGTTGCCAAAGGCACCCTTCAGGACGACGATGCCGGGCCCGGTCCCGAACGCGGCGGCGAACTCGGCCTGCACCACCCGCGGATCCGCGCTCCGAATCCGCTCGGCGTCGTACACCGGGACCTGGTGCTCGATCCGGGTCGCGTGCGGGTAGTCGGCGGTGTCGGTCTGCTCCTTGAGGACGGTCAGCAGATCGTCCAGCCGGACGTCGTCGGGGTTCAGCCAGTTCATCGGGGTGACTCCTTCTCCTGCTCGCCGGTGTTGTTCTAGCGTGGTGGTTTCCTGATGGGTTTGGAATCCCCTGAATCCGTCAAAAACCCGTCATTCCAGGCTGCCGGAGGACCGTGATGGCACGTGCGCACCGGGTCCGCGACATCGCGGTCCAGGCCGGGCTGAGCGAGACCACCGTCGACCGGGTGCTGAACGGCCGGGCCGGGGTCAGCGCCCGCGCCCGCCGGCAGGTCGAGCAGGCGGTGCACGACCTGGATCGGCAGGTCACCCAGATCCGGCTCGGCGGCCGGACGCTGGTGATCGACCTCGTCATGCAGGCGCCCAGCCGGTTCTCCGGCGCGGTCCGTACGGCGCTCGAAGCCGCACTCCCCGGCCTCCGTCCGGCCGTCCTGCGCGCCCGGTTCGACCTGAGCGAGACCGCCTCCGCCGCGGACGTGGTCGCCTCACTGGACAACGTGCGCAAGCGCGGCTCGCAGGGCCTGATCCTGAAGGCGCCGGACGACGCCGAAGTGGTCGAGGCCGTCGACAAGCTGGTTGCGGCCGGCATCCCGGTCGTCACCCTCGTCACCGACCTGC
Organism: Kribbella sp. NPDC050124; assembly: GCF_044460355.1. Taxonomy (NCBI): domain Bacteria; kingdom Bacillati; phylum Actinomycetota; class Actinomycetes; order Propionibacteriales; family Kribbellaceae; genus Kribbella; species Kribbella sp. NPDC050124. Next base: position 441,516 of record NZ_JBITJU010000003.1, on the reverse strand, counting down.
CCAGCAGCCGCCGCCTCGCGTACGTCGGCATCGACAACCGGGCCGCCGGTGCGACAGCGGCGTACTTCCTCACGCAGTGGCTGGGCGACGGTCCGGGCAGTGTGCTCGTCACGCTGAGCCGCGGGTCGTTCCGTGGCGAGGAGGAACGCGAGATGGGCTTTCGCTTCACGCTTCGCCGGTTGGCGCCCGGTCGCGCGGTCGTCGAGCTGGCCGAGACGGACGGGCTCGACACCACGATCCACGGGCAGGCGCTGGCGGCGCTGACCGCGGACGCGAGCATCAACGCCGTCTACTCGATCGGCGGTGGCAACCGGGCTATCGTCCAGGCGTTCGCCGATCTCGAGCGCCCGTATCGATGCTTCGTCGCGCACGACCTCGACGCGGACAACCTGGCGCTACTGCGGTCCGGCGCGCTCTCGGTCGTGCTGCACCACGACCTGCCCACCGACTTGCATCGCGCGTGTCAGCATCTCCTGCACGCGCACCGGCTGCTGCCCAGCGTCCCGAGTACGCCGAGCAACCTGCAGCCGATCACGCCGTACAACGTGCCCTAGGTCGTCTTGCGAGGGAGCAGGTCCGGGCTGGTGATGACCTCCTGCGGCGGCTCACGATCTGGCCGCGTAGCAAGCTCGAGCGCGGCCGCTGCCAGCCGGTCGGCGTTCTGGGTGATGGTCGACAGCTGGATGTGGTCCAGGCGGGACGGCGTGGAGTCGTCGTACCCGATGAGCGCGACGTCCTCGGGCACCTGACGGCCGGTCTCCCGCAGCGCGTGCAGCAGGCCGATCGCACACGCATCGTTGAACGCGGCAACCGCCGTGAGGTCCCGCCCCAACTCCTGCGCTGCTGTCGCGCCGGCAGCCTCGGTCAGCCCGCCGGGAATGACCACAGGGCTCAGACCGGCCCGTCGCATGGTCTGCACATAAGCCGTACGGCGCTCTGCCGCACCAGGGGCACGTGCGCCGTCCACGTGGGCGATGCGGGTGTGGCCGAGGGACAGCAGGTGTTCAACCGCCAGACGTGACCCCGCAGCGTCGTCGGTGCGTACGACGTGCACCCCCGCGGCTCGGACCTTGCGAGCGAGGACAACAGTCGGCTGCGCCTCGGCCAGCGCGGTCAGTGCGGCTGGCGACGAGGTGGGGCCGAGCAGGACCAGTGACTCGCACCGGTAGTCCAGCAGGGACTGCACTGCGGCCTTCTCGCCACGGCTGCCGGTGACAGCGCTCAGCGTGAGGCTGTAGCCCAGTGACTCTGCCGCTGGGTAGAGCGCCTCGACCAGATCGCCGTGGAAGGGGTAGCGCACGTCGAAGGCCACTCCGATGAGACGCGTGCGCTGCCTGCTGCCGAGGAGCCGGGCCCGGTGGTCGGGGCGGTAGCCGAGCTCGTCGCCGGCCGCGAACACCCGGGCTCTGGTCTCGTCACTCGCGCCCGGCACGTTCCGGTAGACGATCGAGACGAGGGCTCGGGACACGCCGGCGCGGGCCGCCACGTCCTCCATGGTCGGTCGGGGGTTCATCTCACCTGCTCTCCTGGGGTCTTGACCCCGACCATCAAAGCAGTGTTCGCTATGTCCTGACTAGAGCGCTCTAGTAGCAGCGCCGGCTGAAGGGGTGGAACATGCGCAACGACCATGGGCTGCGGGTGGTGCGGCTCGGCCTGATCGGCGCCGGGCGGATCGGGACGATGCACGCCGGCAACATCGCCCGGCACGTCCCCGGCGCCGAGCTCACCGCGGTCGCCGACACCAGGCCCGAAGCGGCCCAACGGCTGGCCAGCAGGTACGACGCCGATCCCCGCGACGTCGACGGGGTGCTGAAGGACCCCGAGATCGACGGCGTCGTGATCACGTCGATCGCGGCAGTGCACGAGGAGTTGATCGTGCGCGCGGCCGAGGCCGGCAAGCCGGTCTGGTGCGAGAAGCCTGCCTCCCTGACGTTGGAGGAGATGGACCGCGCGATCGCCGCGACCGAGCGGGCCGGCGTCGCCTTCCAGGTCGGCTTCAACCGGCGCTTCGCCCGCGACTTCGCCGCTGCGCGCGAGACGATCGAGGCCGGCGGGATCGGCACGCCGCAGCTGATGCGGTCGATCACCCGTGACCCGGGCCGGCCCGAGGGCATGGGTACGTCGGCCGCCGGGATCAAGCCGTGGACGATCTTCCGCGAGACGCTGATCCACGACTTCGACACGCTGCTCTGGCTCAACCCGGGCGCGCAACCGGTCGACGTCTACACGAAGGCGGATGCGCTCGTCGCCCCGCAGTACAAGGAGAACGGGCTGCTCGACACGGCGGTCGTGGTGATCACGTTCGACAACGGCGCCATCGCGACAGCCGAGGCGAACTTCTCCGCGCTGTACGGGTACGACGTCCGCGGTGAGGTGTTCGGCAGCAAGGGCATGGTGGTGACCGGTCGGCACGCGAGCAGCCCGATGGTGCATTACGACGTGAGTGGTTTGCAGCAGGCCACCGTGCGCAGCGACGAGGAGATGTTCCGGGACGCCTACATTCAGGAGCTCGCGGAATTCGCCGACGTCGTTCGCGGGAACGCCGTACCGCCGGTGACCGGGGCGGATGCGCGGAATGCGTTGCGGGTCGCGCTGGCGGCGATGGCGTCGTACCAGGAAAACCGTCCGGTGAAGGTCGAGGAGCTCGGATGAGGCTCGCCGTCTGTGCCGAAATGGTGTTCACCGAGCTGCCGTTCGTGGAGCGGGTGGAACGCATTCACGCGGCCGGGTTCGACGTCGAGATCTGGAACTGGACGACGAAGAACATCGCCGCGCTGCAGAAGACCGGCGCCGCTTTCTCGTCGATGACCGGATATGTCGGCGGGTCGCTCACGCACGATCAGGATCGGCTGCTGGAAACGGCGGAACAGTCGATCCGGGTCGCGCTCGAGCTCGGCTGTCCCAGGCTCAACCTGCACGGCACCGAGCTCGACGATCGCGGGTTGCCGGTGCGGCCGCAGTACGAGGTCAGCGGGGAGATGTGGCTGACCGCCGCGCGGACGCTGGAAAGGCTGGCGAAACTCGCGGAGCGGTACGACGTGACGTTCGTGCTGGAGAATCTGAACGCCGAGGTCGACCATCCCGGCGTGCCGTTCGGGAAAGCCGCCGACACCCTCGCCCTGGTGAAAGCCGTCGACCACCCGCGGGTGCGGCTGATGCTCGACCTGTATCACGCGCAGATCGGCGAGGGGAACCTGATCGAACTGATCGGCAAGGCGTTTCCGTACCTCGGTGAGATCCAGGTGGCCGACGTCCCCGGACGCTGCGAACCGGGGACCGGCGAGATCAACTATCCGGCGATCGCGGCCGCGCTGCGAAAGCACGGATATGGGGGCACGGTCGGTCTGGAGGCGTTCGCGTCGCAGGACAGCGAACTCGCGCTGCGGCGTTTCCGGGACGCGTTCACAAACGCAGAGATCTGATCAAATCAGGGTGGTAGCTCGACGGATCAGGGGGAAGCCTTCAGGATGTGCGCATGAGTACCGTGCAAGTCCAGGTGGATCGGAGTAGTCGCACGCCGTTGCATGTGCAGTTGGCGCAGCAGTTGGAAGCGGCGATTCAGAGTGGGGAGTTGCCGGTCGGTTCGCGGCTGAGCAACGAGGTGGACCTGGCAGAGGCGTACGGGCTGAGCCGTCCGACCGTCCGGCAGGCGATCGCGCGACTGGTCGACCAGGGGCTGCTGGTGCGCAAGCGTGGCGTCGGCACGCAGGTGGTGGGGAACTCAGGTCAGGTACGGCGCTCTCTCGAGCTGACCAGCCTGTACGACGACCTGGCCGCAGCGCATCGCAAGCCGGAGACCGAGGTACTGCGGTTCGGCATCGCTCCTGCGACTGCAGAGGTCGCCACTGCGCTCCAGATCGAGCAGGGCGACCGCGTGCTGCGGCTGGAGCGGCTGCGGCGAGCAGACGGCGAGCCGCTCGCGCTGATGCGCAACTGGCTGCCGCCGGAGCTCCTGGAGACCGACCCGGCCACGCTGGCTGAGCGCGGTCTGTACTCGCTGCTGCGTGCGGAGGGGGTGCGGCTGAAGGTGGCGCACCAGACCATCTCCGCGCTGCCCGCCACCCCCGAGCAGGCGCGCCTGCTCGCCGAGGAGCCCGGCGTCCCGTTGCTGGCGACCACCCGGATCACGTACGACGACCACGGTCAGCCGGTCGAGTACGGGTCGCACCTGTTCCGCGCCAGCCGCTACGCCTTCGAGCACACGCTCGTTCATCGCTGACGTTATCCACAGGCTGTCGTCACTGGGTGGCGCCGCGTGGTCCCCGGTTGAAAGTATGGTCGCGCATGGTGACCGAGTGGTCGCCAGACGGGACCCACGGGGAGATCGATGACAGCCGACAGACTCGCCACGCGCCGGTCGGGCTGGGACGGCGTCGTCGAGGTGATCGACGCCCAGGTGCGCGACGTCGTCCGCCGCGAAGGCATCGACCCGCTCCGTGACCCGGCCGCGGTCGACCGCATCGTCGCGACGGTGGTCCGCGAGTACGACGAGCGCAGCCTGACCGGCGTGGTCCCACCGATCGGCGACCTCGAGGCGGTCAGCCGTGAGGTGCACGACCGGGTCGCCGGCTTCGGTCCGCTGCAGCGGTACCTGGATGACCCGGCGGTCGAAGAGATCTGGATCAACGAGCCCTCGCGCGTGTTCATCGCCCGGGACGGGCGGCATGAGCTGACCACGACCGTGCTCACCGAGGAGGAGGTCAGCGACCTCGTCGAGCGGATGCTGAAGTCGACCGGGCGCCGGATCGACGTGTCGCAGCCGTTCACGGACGCGCGGTTGCCGGACGGGAGCCGGGTGCATGTCGTGCTGGGCGGGATCACGCACATACACGCGGCGATCAACATCCGGAAGTTCACCGTCCGAGCCACCCGGTTGAGCGATCTGGTCGCGCTCGGTTCGCTGACCCCGCACGCGGCGGCGGTCCTGGACGCGGCGGTCGCGGTCGGGCTGAACATCCTGGTCTCCGGCGGGACGCAGGCCGGCAAGACCACGATGCTGAACGCGCTGGCCGGCTCGATCCCGGGCAGTGAGCGGGTGATCAGCTGCGAGGAAGTCTTCGAGATCAAGTTGCCGATTCCCGACTGGGTGTCGATGCAGACCCGGCAGGCCGGTCTCGAGGGGACCGGTGAGGTGCGGCTGCGTGACCTGGTCAAGGAGTCGCTGCGGATGCGGCCGTCGCGGGTGATCGTCGGCGAGGTGCGTGGTGAGGAGTGCCTGGACCTGTTGCTCGCTTTGAACAGCGGACTGCCCGGGATGTGCACGATCCACGCGAACTCCGCGCGTGAGGCGCTGACGAAGATGTGCACCCTGCCGTTGCTCGCGGGCGAGAACATCGGCTCGCGCTTCGTGCTGCCGACGGTGGCCGGCTGCGTGGATCTCGTCGTACATCTGGGGATCGGGCCGGACGGGCAGCGGCGGGTGCGGGAGATCGTGGCGGTCAGTGGGCGGATCGAGGAGCAGGCGATCGAGACGGAGACGTTGTTCGGCACGTATGAGGGGACGTTGCGGCGGGCCGAGGGGCATCTGCCGCATCCGGAGCGGTTCCAGCAGGCCGGGTACAACCTGGCCGGGTTGCTCACCGAGTTGCCGCGCGGGGTGAGCTGATGGGGCTGCTGCTGGGGTTGTTCTTCGGGGTCGGCCTGTTGCTGATCATCTGGACGTTTGTGGCGCCTGCGGATGAACAGTCGGCCGGCGAGGGCCGGTTGGTCTCGCGGAGCCGGGATCTGCTCGCGAGTGCCGGCGTGGAAGGGGTGACGCCGGGTGCGTTCATCGGCGCGTGCGTGATCACGGGGATGGTCGGCGGCGTGCTGATGTTCGTGGTGTCGGGTGCTTGGCCGGTCGGTGCGGTGTTCGGGTTGATGGCTGGGTGGTGGCCAGTTGCGCTGTTGCGGAGCCGGGCGCGCAGGCGGCTCGCGGAGTTCCGTGAGTTGTGGCCGGACGTGGTGGACAACATCGCGTCGGCGGTGCGAGCCGGGTTGTCGTTGTCGGAGGCATTGGCTCAGGTGGGGGAGCGAGGGCCGTTGCCGTTGCGCGAACCGTTCCGGCGGTTCGGCGCGGACTACGCGTCGACCGGACGGTTCGCGGACTCACTCGACCGGTTGAAGGCGCGGCTGGCGGACCCCGTCGGTGACCGCGTCGTCGAGGCGCTCCGCATCGCCCGCGAGGTTGGTGGTGGAGACCTGGGTCGGTTGCTGCGGTCGCTTTCGACGTTCCTCCGCGACGACGCCCGCACCAGATCCGAGCTCGAGTCCCGCCAGTCCTGGTCGGTCAACGGCGCCCGAGTAGCCGTCGCCGCCCCGTGGCTCGTTCTGGCCCTCCTGTCGTTCCAGGGCGACGTCATCCAGCGGTACAACACCCCGGTTGGCGCCCTCATCATCGCCACCGGTGCCCTGGTCTGTCTCCTCGCCTACCGCGTGATGCTCCGCATTGCCCGCCTCCCCACCCCCGAGAGGGTGCTCCGATGAACAGTGGATGGTGGTTGCCGTGAGCCCGATGGTGTTGGGGGCTGTCCTGGGTGCGATCCTCGGCCTCGGGTTGCTGCTGGTCGTGCGGCGGCTGCCGTTTCTGCGGAAGCCGTCGGTGGATGATCGGGTCGGGCCTTACCTGCGAGACCTTGGTGGGGCCGAGGTGTTCCTCGGGGTCGTCGACTCCGGGTCGCCGTTCTACGCGATCCTGCGGCTGTTCGGGCCGACGCTGCGGGCGGGCGCGACGCGGCTGGAGCGGCTGCTCGGTGGCGCGAGCTCGATCCGGCGTCGGCTGTCTCGCGCCGGCATCGATCGAACGGTCGAGGAGTTCCGGATCGAGCAGTTGCTGTGGGGGACGGCCTGCTTCGGCGGCGGGCTCGTCGTGTCGATCGTCGCGCTGTCCTTCGGCGCCGGGAACCCGGTCGGCATGCTCCTGTTCTGCGCCCTGCTCGGCGTGCTCGGAGTGCTTGCCCGCGACACCTATCTGACCACGCAGGTACGGCGACGCGAGCGGCGACTGCTCGAGGAGTTGCCGACCGTCGCCGAGTTGCTGGCCCTGTCGGTAGCCGCCGGCGAAGGGCCGGGAGCTGCGCTCGATCGGGTCGCGCGGTCCTGCCGCGGAGAGCTCGCCGAGGAGCTGAAGCGTGTCCTCGGCGAGACCCGTGCGGGCGAGACACTCGTCCGCGCGCTCGACGGGCTCGCGGACCGGACCGGCCTGCTGGCGTTGTCACGGTTCGCGGACGGGCTTGCCGTCGCGCTCGAACGCGGTACCCCGCTGGCCGACGTACTGCGGGCCCAGGCGGGTGACATTCGTGAGGCCGGGCGACGGGAGCTGATCGAGTCCGGCGCCCGCCGCGAGGTCGCCATGATGATCCCGGTGGTGTTTCTGGTGCTGCCGGTGACGATCGCTTTCGCCTTCTACCCAGGCGCTGTCGGAATCCGGCTGATCGCCGGATGAACTGAGGAGAGTTCATGCAGTCACTGCTGACGAAACTGTTCGTGGCGCTGGTCCTGACCCCGCGCCCCGCCCGCAAGGAACGCGGCGACGTCCCCGGTTGGGTCCTCATCACCGTGATGACCGCCGGTCTCGTCGTCGCCATCTGGGCGGTCGCCGGTCCGCAACTGTCCAGGATGCTCCAAGACGCTCTGAGCTCAGTCACCAACAAGTGACGCCGGTCCAACCCACCCACTCCGGGCAGCCGAGTCCCGCGGCTCGCTGTGCGGAGCTCACCCACGCCCCGCCCCGCCGTCCGCGGGGTGAGCGGGGGAGTGCGGTGGTGGAGTTCGTGCTGGTTTCCATGCTTGTGGTGCCTCTGTTCCTGGGGGTGTTGCAAGTGGGGCTCTACCTGTATGTGCGGAACACCGTGGTTGCTGCGGCGTCAGAGGGGGCGCACTACGCCGCGGTGCTGAACCGGGAGCCGGCCGACGGTGAGGCGCGGACGCGTGAGCTGGTCGACGGGGTGGTGAACGACCAATTGATCGACTCGGTCGCGGCTGAGGAGGTCGACGTCAACGGGCAACCGGGCGTACGGGTCGTGGTCGAGGCGCACATGCCGCCGCTCGGTCTGTGGGGTCCCGGCATGGACTTCACCATCGAGGGCCACGCAGTGAAGGAGACCGGCGAATGACGATCCGCCGGATCTCGCGGGATCAGCGCGGGAGTGCTGTTGTGGAGTTCTCCTGGCTGGCGTTGTTGTTGATGGTGCCGCTGGTCTACGTGATGCTGGCGGTGTTCGACGTACAGCGGGCGTCGTACGGCGCGACGGCGGCGACTCGGGCGGCGGGGCGGGCGTTCGTCATCGTGCCGGCCGGGTTGTCGGAGGACGAGGCGCGTGGGCGGGCGTTCGAGGCGGCGCGGCTGGCGATGAAGGACCAGGGGATGGAGTTGAGCTCCGACGAGCTGTCCATCACTTGCAGTCCGGCCTGTTTGGAGCCCGGGTCGACAGTGACCGTCACGCTCGACACCGCCGTACGACTGCCCCTGATCCCCGACGCGCTCGGTGGTGAACCGCCCGCCGTCCACATCAGCGCCTCGCACACCGAGCCGTACGGCGACTACCGCGAAGCCAAGGGCGACGGATGAAGCGCGACGAGCAAGGGCAGATGACCGTCCTGATCATCGGCTTCATGGCGGTCATCCTGTTGATGATCGTCGTGGTGACCGACATCTCGAAGGTCTTCCTGGTACGGCGGGACCTCGATGCGACCGCGGACGGCGCAGTCCTCGCGGCGGCGAACGGCCTCGCGGCGATTTACTCCCAGCCTGCGGCCGGCGGGAACGCCGAGCTCGACCCGGACCAGGCCCGCCGCCTCACCGCGGAGTACCTCGACCAAGTTGCCGCCAGCAACAGGTTCGACGGCCTCGACTGGTCCGCCGACGTCAGCGGTACGACGGTCACCGTCCGCCTCACCTCGACCGTCGACCTCCCCTTCGAGCCGCCCGACTGGCAAGGCGCCGCCGACATCGCCTCCGAAGCGTCGGCTATCGTCCCCCTCCGCTAGCCCGGTCAGGCGGGTTGTCTCCAAAGCTTGTAGTGACTACAAGATTGGAGGGAGTACAGCAGGCGCTTTACGCTCTGTTGAGTGGAAGGGCGGCGGGAGCGGAAGAAGCTGCAGACGCGGCGGGCGATCTCGGATGTGGCGACCGCGTTGTTCCTGGAGCGTGGGTTCGACGCGGTGACTGTGGCGGAGGTGGCCCGCGCGGCCGATGTCGCCGTACAGACGGTGTTCAACCACTTCCCGACCAAGGAGGACCTGTTCTTCGACGACGACGGGTGGTGGGCAGGTCCGGGCCAGGCGATCCGGGCTGCGGCGGACGGGGCGGATCCGCTCGACGTGCTGGAGGCGCATTACCGGCAGGAGTTGCGGGCGCGCGGCGAGTCGGGGCAGTTGGCTACCTGGAAGCAGTTCAGCCGGACGATCGAGGAGAGTCCGGCGCTGCTGGCCCGGCAACGGCAGTACCTCGCCCGGATGGAGGAGTCGATCGCCGAGGCCCTTCGCGCTCGTGATCCGCAACTCGGCGACCTGCGGAGTGCGCTGATCGCGGCGCAGTATGCGGCCGCTCAGAAGGTGCTGGAGGGTCAGCTGGCCAAAGACGCAGGTCGGATCGAGTCGGCGATCGCCGAGGTCTTCGGGGTCCTGCGTCACGGTCTTTTAACGGCAAGCAGCGACTAGCGGGTAGTCTGCTTGGTTGTGGCTGGACTGGATTTTGACGCTGAGCTCAAGCAGCTCGACGCGACGCTGACCTCGATCGAGAAGGTGCTCGATCTCGACGCCCTGCGCAAAGAGATCGCCGACCTCGGCGAGCAGGTCGCCGCGCCCGACCTGTGGGACGACCAGGCGAACGCGCAGAAGGTGACGTCGCGGCTGTCCAGCCTGCAGGCCGACCTGGAGCGGGTGACCGGGCTGCGTGGCCGCATCGAGGACCTCGGCGTCCTGGTCGAGCTCGGCCGCGAGGAAAACGACGCGGACAGCCTGGCCGAGGCGGAGAAGGAGATCGGCTCGCTGGGCAAGGCGATCCAGTCCCTCGAGGTGCGCACGCTGCTGTCCGGTGAGTACGACGAGCGCGAGGCGCTGGTCACGATCCGCTCCGGCGCGGGCGGCGTGGACGCGGCGGACTTCGCCGAGATGCTGCAGCGGATGTACCTGCGCTGGGCGGAGCGGCACGGCTACGGGACCGAGGTCTACGACACGTCGTACGCCGAAGAGGCCGGCATCAAGTCGACCACGTTCGCGGTCAAGGCGCCGTACGCCTACGGCACGCTGAGTGTGGAGTCGGGCACGCACCGGCTGGTCCGGATCTCGCCGTTCGACAACCAAGGCCGCCGGCAGACCTCCTTCGCCGCGGTCGAGGTGGTCCCGGTGCTGGAGCAGACCGACGAGATCGACGTCCCCGAGGAAGAGCTGCGGATCGACGTGTACCGGTCGTCCGGTCCGGGTGGTCAGAGCGTCAACACCACCGACTCCGCGGTCCGGATCACGCACATCCCGACCGGGACCGTGGTCTCCTGCCAGAACGAGAAGTCCCAGCTGCAGAACAAGGCCAGCGCGATGGTCATTCTGAAGGCGAAGCTGCTCGCGCTGAAGAAGGCCGAGGAGCGGGCCCAGCTGGACGCGCTGCGCGGTGACGTGGCCGGCTCGTGGGGTGACCAGATGCGGTCCTACGTGCTGCACCCGTACCAGATGGTGAAGGACCTGCGGACGCAGTACGAGTCCGGCAACACGTCCGGTGTCTTCGACGGTGAGATCGACGACTTCGTCGAGGCCGGCATCCGCTGGCGCCGGACCGGCCAGACGGTTGCCGAGCAGAACTGAGCTTCGGGCCGACTGCGGCAGCTGCTTCGGCCTCTGCTGCGTCGCGCTGACGTTCAGCAGGTCGGCGGACTTCGCGATCGACAAGCCCGCCGGAGACCCCTGCCCGAATCTCAGCGAAGACTTCCGCTGCTCGATCCACAGCAAGCTGCGGCCGGCGGGCTTCCCGGGCTGCACGGTGTACGACTGTTTCGGCGCGGGCCAGGAGATCTCGCGCCGCGCCGGCAAGAGCTGGCGGGAGCAGCCGGGCCAGGATATGTTCGCGGCCCTGCCCATCCTCCGCCAGCTGCACGAGCTGCTCTGGTATCTCACTGAGTGCCTTGAATACAAGGCCTTCGACGCAGACGTGCGTACGGCGATAGCGCGTGTCGAGGACGTCAGCCGTACGGCGGACCTCACCACGGTCGACGTGGTCGCAGAACGCGCAGCGGTCAACGAGATCCTGCTGAAGACCAGTCAGCTCGTCCGCGGCAAGCAGAGCAAGAAGAAGGAACGCCGCGGCGCAGACCTGATCGGAGCCCGCCTCCGCGGCGCCGACCTGCACAAGGCCAACCTCCGCGGCGCCTACCTGATCGGCGCCGACCTCCGCGACGCCGACCTCCGCCAAGCCGACCTCATCGGCGCCGACCTCCGCGATGCCGACCTCCGCCAAGCCGACCTCACCGGCGCCCTCTTCCTCACTCAATCCCAGATCAACGCTGCACTCGGCGACGAGACCACCAAGCTGCCCGAGGCAGTCACTCGGCCCTCGCACTGGTGACCGGCCGTAGGCGTGCCCGGACGAACCGCCATCCACGCCACCCTCGCCAGCCGAGGTAGCCGGTCGCTCCGAGGCCGAGCGCTGCAACGAACACCCACTCGTCCGAGTCGGCCCCGTGGATCGACGGTCGGTCTGGCGTACCGACGTACTGGGCCGGAACCTTCTCGCCGACCTCACCGGGATCGCCTTCGAACAGCACGTTGGTCGACTGGACTCGGCCGTCACCGCTCGTGAAGTTGCCGAAGTAGGTGCACCCGCCGCCCTTCTCCCACCAGGGCCGGCACTCTTTGCGGGTCGTGGTGAACGTGCCGGGGACGCCTTCGTTGCGCGCTGCCCGCAGGCTGTCGGGGAGGTCGATGATGGCGAAGCCGAGCACGAACACGGCAACCACGGCGTACGCCAGGCTGGCCAGGCCTGCCCCGAACCTGGACAGCGCGTGCCGCATGCCGCGTGCCCGCGACGTCCCCGTGCCCATCGAAATCCCGCCCCTTCTCGCGTGAGCGGATCCTACGTGTCAGTCGCGGGTGGCGCGTAGTTGGTGCGTGACAGGCGTCATCAGGAGCGAGACCGCGGTGATGGCTAGGGCTACTGCGGCGAGGGCGCCGCCTTGGTTCCAGGGGGTGCCGGCTAGGGCTAGGTAGGCGGTGCCTACGGTGGCGGCGCCTAGGGCTAGGCAGGTTTGCTGGCTGGTGAGGAGGATGCCGCTGCCGAGACCGGCCTGGGCTGGTGGGACCTGGCTGACGACGACGCCCATCAGGGGGACCATGACCAGGCCGCTGCCGAAGCCGGCGATCAGCATCGGTACGGCGAGCTTGAGCGGGTCGACGTCCGGCCAGAGGGTGAGGGCGGCGACGGCGAGCAGGCCGTAGCCGACTGCTTGGACGATCCAGCCGCGCAGGATGAGCCCAGCGCCGTACCGCTGCTGCAGACGCGGTCCGTAGATCGACGTGATCAGGAAGCCGACCGCCATCGGCAGCAGGCTCAGACCGCCTTCCAGTGGGGACATGTGGGCCTCGCCTTGTGTCGCCAGCGCGAAGACGAACATGAAGCCACCGAACGTGGTGAAGAACGCGACCGCGAGCAGCAGACCGATCCGCATCGCGCGCAGCCGCAGTACGGTCGGCGGGATCAGTGGAGCCCGGCCTGACTGCTCAGCCCGGTGCTGATGCAGGCCGAGCACGGCGACGGCAGGGATGGTCGCGGCGAGGCAGAGCCACGTCCAGAGCGGCCAGCCGAGCGGACGGCCTTCTGTGAGGGGCAGGAGCAGGAGTACGAGCGTCAACGCGAGCAGGGTCGCTCCGACGAGGTCCACGCGGTGTGCCTGGTCCGCCTTGGTCTCTGGGAGCAACCGGATCGCGGCAGCCAGGGCCAGCACGCCTACGGGCACGTTGACGAGGAACACTGCGCGCCAGCCGAGGCCGAAGACGTCTGCCTCGACCAGTACGCCGCCGAGGATCTGACCGAGCGCTGCCGCGGCTCCGCCGGCCACACCGAACCACGCCATCGCGCGAGCGCGGTGCTCGCCGGTGAGCAGGCTGGTGATGGACGCGAGGACCTGCGGGGTCATGGCGGCTGCGGCGGCCCCTTGTACGACGCGCGCCGCGAGCAGCACGCCGATCGTCGGGGCGATGGCGCAGATCAGGGACATGACGGTGAAGCCGGTCAGGCCGATCAGGAACAGGCGCTTGCGGCCGAAGCCGTCGCCGAGCCGGCCGCCGACCACGAGCAGGGTCGCGTTCGCGATGCCGTAGCTGCCGACGACCAGCTGGAGCTCGCCGGAGCTGGCCCGCAGGTCGGAGCCGATCGCGGGGAGGGCGACGTTGATGATGAAGAAGGAGAGCATCGGCAGGAAGGCGCCGAAGAGGAGGGTCGTGAGTGCCACCGGCCCCAGCGGCGACGCGCTGACGCGCGGCCGGGCGGCGACCTGGGTTGCTGTCATGCCTCCCAGCATGCGGAGCCCCGGAGCCTGGTAGTTAGAGCCTGCTTATCCTGGTATTAACACCACCTGGAACCACCCTGCAACCCGGTCCACCATAGAACGGTGATCACCATGCCCACCCTCCCACCAACCACCGACAAACCCGCCGCCGGTGCGCGGCGGCAGCACGCCGGGGGCGGAGAGCCGGAGGAGCCGGACGCCACCCAGTCAGTTGCTCGTGCTGGTGGGGTGGACAAGGGGGTGCAGCGGCGGGAGTTGGGGGTGTTTCTGCGGAGTCGACGGGAGCGGATTCGGCCGGAGGAGGTCGGGTTGGCGCCGGGTGGCCGGCGGCGGACGCCGGGGTTGCGGCGGGAGGAGGTGGCGCTGATCGCGGGCGTCGGCGTCACTTGGTACACCTGGCTCGAGCAGGGCCGCGACATCAACGTGTCGGCGCAGGTCCTCGAAGCGGTCTCCAATACGCTCCGCCTCGACCGCCAGGAGCGCAACCACCTCTACACCCTGGCCGGCGTCCGGCTCGGTCCGGCGACCGGCGAGTGCGCCGCACTCCCCGGCGCGGTCCAGAGGATGCTCGACGCCGTCTCGCCGTACCCGGCCATCGTGCTGAACTCGCGCTACGACATCCTCGCGTTCAACGACGCCTACTGCGAGGTCGTGCTGGACATCCGGGAGATCCCGGTCGAGGAACGCAACATGCTCTGGCTGACGTTCGTCTCGAAGGAGTGGCGGTGCCGGTTCTCTGACGCCGAGTCGATCAAGGTGCACCTGGTCGCCGGCTACCGCGCCGCGATCGCCGATCACCTGGGTGAGCACGACTGGCAGGACCTGACCCAGCGCCTGCTCGCGGGCTCGCCGCAGTTCGCCGAGCAGTGGGAGCGCTACGAGGTCGCCGCCCCCAGCACCCGCATCAAGGTCCTGGAACACCCGACCGCCGGCATGCTCCGCATCGAGCCGGCCATCATGTGGCTCTCCCAACTGGGCCAAACCCGCGCCACCGTCTACACAGCCGCCGACGAGGACACGGAGACGAAGCTCCGTGCCCTCGTCCCTCCGGGCAGTTGAGGGGCGGGTCAGCTGACCGGGATGCCTGGGTTGGTCAGACCGCGGCCGCCTGTGACGGTGTTGGTGCGGTCGATGGTGACCTTGCAGGTGGAGGCGTTGTAGTTGGTGATGTTGAAGGCGTGGCGGCCGCTGCCGGTGGCGCCGGTCAGGTCCGACTTGTTGTTGCGGAACACCGTGCCGCAGCCCCAGCCGGACTGCTGGGTGTGCGTCTCGAAGCCGTTGTTCGTGGTGTTCTTGCCGGTGTTGTTCTCGATCACGTAGTTGTTGCCCTTGACATCGATCCAGCTGTCGTCGTAGTTCGCGCCGGTCAGCCCGCGGCCGTCGAAGCTGTTGCCCGCGACCCGGCCGCCGCGGGTGCCTTCCTTCAGGTCGATCGCCTCGCCGCCGACATCCGGCCCGATCGTGTTGTCGAGGATCTGGATGTAGTCGGACTTGTCCGAGGTCCCGCCCGCGCTGCCGACGTACACGCCTTCGCCCATCCCGCGGCCGTCGTTGCCGGTGTCATAGATGCGAGAGTTGCGGATCATGCCGTACGTGCTGCTGTTGCGGAAGTGCACGCCCTCCATGGTGAGCCCGTGCACGGTGACGCCGTCGACGGTGACCCGGGTCGCGCGGTCGATCATGATGCCTTTCTGGCCGCCCGTCACGGTCACGCCCCGCACGTTCCAGTACGACGCTCCGTCGAGATGCAGACCGTAACCACCGCCATTGGCCTTCAGTACGGCGCGAGCCGAGCCGATCAGCGTGATCGGTGCGGACGACGTGCCGGCGACCGTGGTCTTGAAGTTGCCGGTGTAGGTGCCGTCGGCAAGCTTGATCGTGTCACCGGGCTTGGCGCTCGAGAGCGCGGACTTCAGCTCGGCCGCCGTACCCACGTTGATGGTCGCGGTGGGGGTCTCGAAGGCGTCCGGGGTACGGATCCGGTCCCGGACCCAGACGCCGGCCGGCTTCAGGACCGAGGTGCCGGTGAAGGTGCTGCCCGCGCAGACGTTCTGCTTGAAGACCGCGCCCGAGCGGAAGTCGTCGGAGAAGTTCCAGTTGGTCCAGCCGATCTTCTTGCTGGCCAGGAGATCGAGGTACTTCTGCGACCAGGTGAAGTCGTTGCCGCCGTCGCCGGTGTAGGTCTGGGTGCCGAACTCGGTGACGAACAGCGGGATCTTGTCGGCCGCGCGGGACAGCGCGTCGAAGTACTCCTGCTGGTGTGACGCCGCGTAGAAGTGGAACGTGTACATCAGGTTCGACGCCTGGATCGGATTGTTGACGATGTCGGATTCGCTGCGGCCGTCGGAGACCCCGAGCGAGGCCCAGCCGTGGGTGCCGACGAAGATCACGCCGTCGGGATCCTTGGCCCGGATCACCGGTACCATCTGCTCGGCGTAGGACTTGATCCCGGCCCAGCTCACGTTGTTCGGCTCGTTGGCGATGTCGTAGATGATGTTGTTCTTGTTCTTGTGCCGGTCGGCGACCTCGGTGAAGAACGTCTTGGCCCGGGACAGGTTGTAGTTCGGGTCGCCCGGGTCGAGCTGGTGCCAGTCGACCAGCGCGTACATCCCGCGTCGGGTCGCCTCCTCGATGTAGTTGTGCACCAGGTCGGTGAACTTGCGCGGGTCGGTCTCGTAGCCGCCTTCCTGCACGTACAGCGAGATGCGCAGGATGTCGGCGTTCCAGTCGTAGGCGAGCGCGTCGAGGGACGCGGTCTTGACGCACTGGGAGTACCACTGGATGCCGTGCGTGCTCATGCCGCGCAGCTGGACCGGCTGGTTGTGCTGGTTGCAGAGCTTGGTGCCGCAGACGTGTAGCTGCCCGTTGATCGAGACCGGGGTGTCGGCGGCTGGTGCGGCGTCCACCGGCACGGCTGCCTTTGGTACGACGGCCTTCGGTACGGCGGGAGCCGCGGACGCCGGCGTGGTCGGGAGAAGTGCTGATGCGGCCAGCAGAACGCCGGTCGCGAGGGTGCGGATCATGAACTGCCTCCTACTGCGTCGGGGCGGGGACGGAGCAAGGATGGTTAGGAAGGTTTCCTATTAGTTCATCGGAACGTAGTGCCTGATGCGGAACGCTGTCAACCGGTCGCGCGATGTGATCACAACCGATCATCCCAGGCGGTGAGGCGAACGGGCGGGGTCAGGCGGTCGTGCGGTCCGGCCAGGTCGATTTCAGGGTGGCGAGGGTGACGGTGATCGCGGGACGGCGGGAGGTGGTGGTGCGCCAGACGGCGTACAGGCGGCGGCTCGGCGCGGGTTGCAGGGGGATGACGACGACGCCGTCCGGGATGGTGCCGCGGCCGAGGCGGGGCAGCAGTCCGATGCCGATGCCGCGGGCAAGCATCGCGAGCTGGGTCTGGTACTCGGCGACCGAGTACGCGACGTCCGGCTCGACGTCGGCGCGGCGCATCGTCCGCATCAGCCACTCGTGGCAGATCGACCCGGCCGGCTGGCAGATCCAGCGCTCGCCGACCAGATCCTCCGCCCGGACGAACTCCTTGCCCGCAAGCCGATGCGTCGCCGGCACGAGCACGTCCGCCGGATCGGAGCCGAGCTTCACCCGCGACAACCCCTCGGGCAGGCTGAGCGGCGTGTTGTGCCAGTCGTGCACGACCGCGATGTCGAGCTCGCCACGGTTGACCGCAGCAACGGCTTCGAACGGATCCGTCTCCGTGACCCGGATGTCCAGTCCTGGATGCTCGTGCACCAACCGGGCCAGCGCGTTCGGCAACAGCCCGCGCGCCGCGGTCGGAAAGGCTGCCAGTCGTAGCGTCCCGATCGCTTGACCGCGCTGCTCTTCCAGCGTCAGCTCGGCGTCCTCGACCAACTCGAGGATCCGCGCCGCGGTCGCGGCCAGCTGTACGGCGGCATCGGTGAGCACGATCCCGCGCCCGCGCCGCTCGACCAGCACGGTCCGCGTCTCTCGCTCCAGCTTCGCCAGCTGCTGCGACACCGCCGACGGCGTGTAGCCGAGTACTTCGGCGGCACGGTTGACCGATCCGTACAGCGACACGGCATGCAGCGCCCGAAGCCGGCCCAGATCGATCATGTAGCACTCCTACAGTGAACCCCGTACGAATCGGTGCTGGTCCTTAAGTGTAGTCCCACGAAGACTGGACTGTGTGAAACCTCGTGATCTGATCCTCGCCCTGGCCGTCGTCCTCGTCTGGGGTGTGAACTTCGTCGTCATCGAGGTCGCCCTGGAGAGCTTCCCGCCGCTGCTCTTCTCCGCGCTGCGGTTCTTCTTCGCCGCCGTCCCGGCGATCTTCATCCTCGGCCGGCCACCGGTGCCGTGGCGGTACGTCGTCGGCGTCGGGCTCGCCCTCGGCGTGGCCAAGTTCGGCCTGTTGTTCGTCGCGATGGACCACGGCGTCCCGGCCGGGTTGTCGTCGCTGGTGCTGCAGTGCCAGGTGATCTTCACGGTCCTGTTCGCGATCCTCGTACTGCGGGAGCGGCCGCGACCGGCGCAGCTCGCCGGGATCACGATCGCGTGCGGCGGGATGGCGCTGATCATGCTGGACCGCGGGCTGTCCGCACCGCTGGGCGCGCTCGTCCTGGTGATCGTGGCCGGTGCGTCCTGGGGTGTCTCGAACACGATCACGCGCTACGCGAAGCCGCGGGACACGTTGCGCTTCATGATCTGGGTCAGCGCGGTAGCCGTCGTACCGCTGCTCGTGTTGTCGCTCCTCACCGAAGGGATGGAGGCCGACCTGCATGCCTTGAAGACGATCGATCTGACCGGGATCGGTGCCATCGGCTACCTCGCCTTCGTCGCGACACTGTTCGGCTTCGGCGTGTGGGGCTACCTGCTGCGCCAGTACGACGCGAGCACGGTGGCGCCGTTCTCGCTGCTGGTGCCGATCGTCGCGATGGCTGCAGCCTGGTTGCTGCGCGGCGAGGAAGTCGGTGTCCAGCAGGCGATCGCGACGGTCCTGGTCATCGGAGGCATGGCCTGCACAGTCCTTCGCCGGACTCCGCGTCAGGCGGCGGAGCCCAGCGAGAAACGCGAACTAGTGAGTCGGTAGCGCCATCGGAGGCATCTGCCACCCGCGCGCCAGCGAGGACGCGTACGCCGGTGTCCCTCCGGCGAAGTACTCGGTGAACTTCATGATCAGCGGGTCCCAGCGCAGCGGGTCGATGTAGCGGTCGTTGCTCATCAGCAGGTCCTCGCGGACCTGCACCCGCTCGACCTTCATCTCCAGCGCGACCAGATGCGAGTCCGGTCCGCCGATGTCGTGGATCGCCTCGATCCGGCCCTCCAGATTGATCGGGCTCTCCTGTACGGCGTCCACGTCGACGAGCGATCCCGGAGCCGGCGTCAGCCCCGCGGCGGTGAACTTGTCCGGCTCGTAGCGGTAGCCGCGGGCCCGCTTGGCGTCGGACATCTGCTCCGATCCGGTCAGCAGAGCGATCCGGTCGAGCGCCGCGACCATGGCCGGGTCGACCAGGTTGAGGATGCACTCCGGGCGCTCGGTGAGGTTCTTGACCGTCTGGGAGCTGGTGGCCATGCCCAGCATCGCGGTGTACCCGAGCCACCAGGCGGACGACATCGGGCCGAGGTTCGTGCTCCCGTCCGGGTTGCGGGAGCTGATCAGGACGACCGGCGTACCGAAGTACAGGACCTTGGGTTCAACAGTGCGCTTCACACAGATGGAACGCTGATGGGCCAGGATGTGTGAGTGGACGCACGCCAAGTCGGTCGCCTGACCGCTCGCTGGATCGAGACGCTCTCCGGCGAGGACAGCACTGTCGTCTCCGGGCTCGGCGTCCAGCCGCTGCTCGCAATCCTCGCCGAGCTGGCCGACGGCCCGGCCCGTGAGGAGCTCGCCGAAGCAGCCGGTGTGTCGTACGGCGGCCTGCTGCAGACTCCCGAGCTCCGGATGGCCCTCGGCCTGTGGACCCACCCAGAGATCCCGCTGCAACCCGGTGTGGACCGGCTGCTGCCGCCGGAGCTTCGTGGGCAGTTGACGGATCAAGCAGCCCTCGAGGCGTGGGTGACTGAACAGACCGGTGGTCTGTTGAAGCGGATGCCGATCCAGCTCAGCGAGGACGTGCTGCTGGTGCTCGCCTCCGCGCTGGCGCTGCAGACCAAATGGGCACTGCCATTCAATGAGTACCCGCGGGGCGATCGTCGCTGGTTGAGTCGCTCCGACCAGGACCTCGACACCGTCCACGTGTACGACGGTCCGGCCGGTCCACTGACCGTGGTCACAGTCGTCGGGACGGGCGACTTCGACGTACGGCTCATCGCAGGCGAGCCCGGTCGCGGGCGGGGCGCCGTACTGGCTGCTGCGCTGGAACTGACCGGGGAGGCGGTGAGCGGTGCCGAGTTGTTGGCCGATGCCCCGTCCTCGCGGTGGAAGCGGCTGTTCTCGCGGGAGCAGCCGGCGCCGGCGGTCGAGGTGATCGACTCGATGTCGCCGGTGCCGACCGTGGTGCTGTCTCTGCCGTACTTCGAGATCGACGCCGAGCACGATCTGCTCGAGTACCCCGAGATCTTCGGCCTGAAGTCGGCGATGGACACGCGCACCGGGCACTTCCCGGGACTGAGTCCGTTCCCGCTCGCGGTCAGTCAGGCCAAGCAGGCTGTGATGGCCCGATTCTCCGCCACCGGCTTCGAGGCGGCCGCGGTCACCGCAATGGCCATGGCCGCCGGCTCCGCCCCGATGCCGGGAGGCAAGGCCCTGAAGGTGTCCCTGGACCAGCCCTTCGGCTTCATCGCCGTCCACCGCCCGACCGGCATCCCCGTGGTCGTCGGCTGGGTGGCTGGTACCTGACGACAGGACGTATACGGGTAGTACCTGCCCGCCGCCCGCGCAGGTTCCCGCCGGGAGGCGGCCGCATGGGCACTACCTCCTGTCCTGATGCACGCCTACTCGTATGGATTGGCCGGTGCAGTGACTGGGCTGACGGTCTCGACCGTGAGGGCGGCGACGTCGCCGTCGGCGCGTTTGGTCGGCTCGGCCCACTGGCCGGTGACGGTCACCCACTGGTTCTTCGGTGGGGCCGCCTGGCCGCGGGCCTCGACCATGAACGCCGTACCGTCGGCGACGCAGCAGGTCAGGCCGATGCGGGTCACGTACCAGCTGCCGTTCTTCGCCGGGGTGACGAAGCCGGTCAGCTGGAACGCGCGGCCCTTCATGCTCTCCTTCTCCCACACCGCCCAGACCGCGTAGTCGCGGACCGCCAGCGCCACCGGAGCGTCGCCTTGCGAGTTGTTCGACAGCCACGAGTTGCTCTTCGGATCAGCCGGCTTGGCCGCGACCGGAGACTGCCGCTGCGCCGCGTCCGCACCCAGCGCGGGCGGGTCGACGACGAGCAGCGCGAAGATCGGGATCAGCAGCAACCAGGCCGCCCGAGGCAGTCCGTGATGGCCGTGACCGTCGTCCACGGGCTTCTTCTTCCGGGTGTCCGCGAGTACGTCGAACACCGCCAGCGCGATCAGGATCAGCCCGGCGGCGAGCAGCATCCACCGCATCCCGGGCTTCACGTACCGCAGGTAGGTGTTCGAGGTCGCCAACTGCACGACCGCGGCACCGACGAACACGATGACCAGACCGGCAACGTTGCGCTTCACAGCAACCACCACCCCACGACGAGACTGGCCAAGATTGCGACCGCGAAGGTGGCCGGGGCGAACCGGGCGGCGAACTTCGGGCCGAAGGTCCCGGTCTGCAGGGCGATCAGCTTCACGTCGACGATCGGCCCGACCACCATGAACGCGAGCCGCGCGGTCAGCGAGAACTGCGTCAGGCTGGCCGCCACGAACGCGTCCGCCTCGGAGCAGATGGCCAGCAGTACGGCGAGCAGACCAAGCACGACCACGGACAGCAGGAGGTTGCCCGCCACGTGGTCGAGCCAGCTGCGCGGTACGACGACGTTCAGCGTGGCAGCCGCGGCCGCACCGATGACCAGGAACCCGCCCGCGTGCAGGAAGTCATGCAGCATCGCCGACCGGAACACGTCGAACTTGCCGGTGCCCTCCGCGTGCCGGTTCTTCGGCATCCGCAACCACGAGGCGCCCTTGCCGGTCGCCAGGAACAGCCAGCCGAGGATCATCGACACTCCCAGCGAGGTCACCGCGCGGGCAACCACCACCTTCGGCTGCCCCGGGAACGCGACCGCCGTCGACGCGAGGACGACCGGGTTGATCGCCGGCGCGGACAACAGAAAGGCGAGCGCCGCCGCCGGCGTCACCCCGCGGCTCATCAACGCCGCCGACACCGGCACCGACGCACACTCACACCCGGGCAGCACGACGCCCGACGCGCTGGCGACCGGTACGGCGAGGGCCGGGTGCTTGGGCAGCGCCTTCGCGAAGAACGACGCCGGGATGAACGCGGTCAGCGCCGCCGACAGCAGCACCCCGAGGACCAGGAACGGCATCGCCTGGACGGTGACCCCGACGAACATCGTCGCCCAGGTCCGGATCCCGTCGTCGGTGAACCACCCGGCGAAGATCTTCCGCCCGAACAACGCGAGCCCGACCAGCAGGATCAGCGTCGCGGTGAACGCGATCGACGAGCCGGTGGACTCCTTGTTTTCCGCGTCCGGGGGCGGCGAGTCGACGGGTGGTGGGGCGGTCGGATGGGCCGTCATGGGCGGCATCCTGACACAACGGAACGCACTCGGACGAGGACTCGCCGCACCCGTGAAATGAAAATCAGCGTCGTTCCGGCAAATAGTCGCGGACCGCCAGGCCATCAATCGGCCCATTCGCGGGGTCGCCCGCGGGGCGGGCCGGGATCCGGGAATTGTGATGGCACTGGCGTCCGCATGGCAGGGTGGAGGTATGGATGCCGACGTGGTGCGCGCAGTCAACGACCTCACCGCCCGCTGGGCCCGCGAACTCCCGGCTGGCAACACCGTGGTGTCCGGCCTCGGTCTGTGGCCGCTGCTCGCGATCCTCGCGACCGCCGCGGACGAACCAGGCCGCGCCGAGCTGGCCGCTGCCGCCGGAGTGGACGCCTCCGCAGGCTCCCGGCAGGCGCTGGAACTGGTCCAGGCGATCGAGGGTTCCGACGATCTGCACGCCGCGCTCGGCGTCTGGGTGAGCGAGCAACTGAAGCTCGCCGAGTCGTTCGACGGCGTGATGCCGGCGCCGCTGGTCGGCCAGCTCACCGGCAATGCCTCCGTCGACAAACCCAAGCTCGATGCCTGGGCCGCCCAGCACACCAACAACCTGATCCGCGAAATGCCGATCCAGGTGACGCCGGACCTGATGCTCGTCCTCGCCTCCGCGCTGTCGCTCAAAACCACCTGGGCCACACCGTTCAAGGAGATGACGCGGCGGT
Source organism: Kribbella sp. NPDC050124 (assembly GCF_044460355.1). Classification (NCBI taxonomy): domain Bacteria; kingdom Bacillati; phylum Actinomycetota; class Actinomycetes; order Propionibacteriales; family Kribbellaceae; genus Kribbella; species Kribbella sp. NPDC050124. The sequence continues at coordinate 418,704 of NZ_JBITJU010000003.1, read as the reverse complement.
TCTACGACGGCCCGTGGTCCGGCGGGTCCTGGCACTGGCTGGAGCGCGTCGACGGCGAGCTGGACGCCGTACGGCGGCACGACGATCTGACTGTGGTGACCGTGACGGGCGATGCCGATGTCGACGTGCTCTTGGGCATCGGGCAGCCGCAGGTGTCGCAGGCCGACGTACTGACTGGGTTGCTGGAGGCGCAGGGGGAAGGGGTGCCGGGGAGCCGGTTGGTCAATCAGGGAGAGCCGGGGGTCGAGGTCGCGCCCGGGGTGAAGGTCGGCCAGACGACGGCGCCGCTGCCGGATCTGAAGCTGTCGCTGCCGTCGTTCAACGTGGAGGCCGAGCACGACCTGCTGGCGGCGCGGGAGCTGTTCGGGCTGGGCGCGGTGACGACGGATCCCGGCGCGCACGGTCACTTCAGTGCGATCAGCCCGATGCCGCTCGCGGTCGGGCAGGCGAAGCAGAAGGTGCTGGCGCGGTTCTTCGCCACCGGCTTCGAGGCGGCCGCGGTGACCGCGGTGGGGCTGATGCGGACCTCCATGCCGACACAGGAAGCGCGGCGGCTCGAGGTGACGTTGGATCGGCCGTTCGGGTTTGTCGCCGTACTGCGGGAGTCGCGGCTGCCGATCGTGGCCGGGTGGGTGGAGACGCCTACCGAGCCGGCAGATTGAACAGCCGGTTGAGCAGCGCGGACGCTTCGTCGATCGCCTCCCGGTCGCCGGTCAGCAGCAGGTCGAACAGCAGACCGCGCGACGCGGCCAGGCCGAGCCGTGCGTACGACGGTGCTTGCGTGGGCGGAATGCCCGCCCGGACACACAGTTCGATGACCGGTGGCAGCCAGACATTGATCAGGTCCGCCTTGAGCGCGGCAGTGTGCGGGCGGTCTTGCATGGCGTGGGCGCTCAGCTCGAAGAACAGCGGTCCGTAAATCAGCGTCGCCTCGGTGACGCGCCGCCAGAACAGGTCCGCCTGCTCCTCGATCGGCAGGTCCAGCGCCATCACGTCGGCCAGCAGGTCTCGTTGCTGCTGCTCGACCGTGCGCACCACTTCGGCGAGCAGTCCCTCGCGGGAGCCGAAGTGGTAGATCAGCATCCGGTGGCTGGTGCCGATCGAGGTCGCGATACTCCGCAGGCTCGCGTCGCCGATGCCGTTCTTGGCGAAATGCTCGACCGCATCAACGAGCAGCGACTCACGACTCACTGACCTGCTTCAGCTTCTCGGTCTCGGTGGCGATGTAGCGGCGGGTGAGGCCGGCGTACAGCTTGCCGAAGAGCCAGCCCAGCGGGCCCTCCTGGATGATCGTGGCCGTCGCGACCGTGCCCTCCGGGGTGCTGATGACCCGGTGGCCGCCGGTGGTCTTGATTCCGGGAGCCTTCGAGACCCACTCGAAGTACTCGCCCTCCTTGAGTTCCGTCACCTCCCAGACCGCGACCGGGAGTTTCGGCTGCCGGATCCGGGTCTTGGACCCGATGTGGATGCGGCCCTCGTCGAGCCGCTCGACGGAGTCGACGGTCGGTGTCCACTCGGGCCACCGCTCGACGTCGCTGAACACCTGCCAGACCCGCTCGGGCGAGGCCTGGATCGTGCTGGAATGATCGAAGCGCATGTACCAAATGGTACACCCGCGGGAACCTGACGGCGCAGCGAGATTTAACGGGCCGCTGAGACACCGCGATCGGGCCTGCCGGTAGGGTCTGGGGCCATGGCTGACCAGAACGTCCCGCAGAACGTCGAGAACGAGCAGGACCCGGGCGCGAACACCCAGATGTTCCGCGCTTTCGTCAACGAGGGTCAGGTCGAGACGGCCGCCGAACCGAAGCTCAACGGCCGCGTGCTGGCCTTCGTCGGCGCCGCCGTGGTGCTGATCGCCGTCGTCGCCGCGATCACCGTCCTCTGACTTGACCCAGCTTCATGTCGAGGTCGTCCGGGTCTTCACCGACCCCGATGGCCGCTTCGGCAATCCCTTGGGCATCGTCGACGGCGCCGCCGTCCAGCCCGCCGACCGGCAGCGCGTGGCCGCGCAACTCGGCTACAGCGAGACCGTGTACGTCGACGACGCGGCCGCCGGCGTGGTCCGGATCTTCTCCGCGGCCGGTGAGATGCCCTTCGCCGGTCACCCGACCGTCGGCATCGCCTGGTGGCTGCACTCCCAGGGTGTAGCCGTCGAGACCCTACGTGTCCCCGCCGGTGACATTCCGGTCAGCCGCGAGGGCGACCTGTTCTCGGTCCGCGCCGACGCCAGTTGGGGCAGTGCTTTCGACTGGCATCAGCTCGAGTCACCGGACGCCGTACTGGCCGCCGACCCCGCCTCGTATCCGGCCGGTCACACATTCATCTGGTCGTGGCAGGACGAGTCCGCCGGGATCGTCCGCGGCCGGGCGTTCGTCCCGGCCATCGGCGTCGCCGAGGACGAGGCGACCGGGTCCGCGGTCACTCAGCTGACCGCTCAACTATCCCGGGATCTCCTCGTCGTCCAGGGCGCCGGCTCGCACCTGCACACCACCTGGCAGCCGCCGGGCCACGCCACCGTCGGCGGCCGCGTGCTGCCCGCCGAGTCCCGCAGCATCACGATCTGACGGGTTTTCCACATCCGATTCGACATCCGTTGACTGGCGCGGGTTGACGGATGGAGCATGGGTGCTCGGCTAGTGGTGGGAGGGCTGATGTCGGAGGTTGTGCGGGCTGCGTTGGTGCAGACGTCGTGGACCGGGGACAAGGAGTCCATGATCAAGGCCCACGAGGAGTACGCGCGGCAGGCTGCCGCGCAGGGTGCACGGGTGATCTGCTTCCAGGAGTTGTTCTACGGCCCCTATTTCTGCCAGTTGCAGGATGCCAAGTTCTACGAGTACGCCGAGGCGGTGCCAGGGCCCACGACCGAGCGGTTCGCCGCGCTGGCCAAGGAGCTCGGCATGGTGATGGTGCTCCCGGTCTACGAGCAGGAGCAGCCGGGCGTGCTCTACAACACGGCGGCCGTGATCGATGCTGACGGCAAGTACCTGGGCAAGTACCGGAAGAACCACATCCCGCAGGTGAAGGGGTTCTGGGAGAAGTTCTACTTCCGTCCCGGCAACCTCGGCTACCCGGTGTTCGACACCGCGGTCGGCCGGATCGGGGTGTACATCTGCTACGACCGGCACTTCCCGGAGGGCTGGCGGGCGCTCGGGCTGGCCGGGGCCAAGATCGTGTTCAACCCGTCCGCGACGCACCGCGGGCTGTCGTCGTACCTGTGGAAGCTGGAGCAACCCGCCTCGGCGGTGGCCAACGAGTACTTCATCGGCGCCATCAACCGGGTCGGGATCGAGTCCGACTTCGGCGAGAACGACTTCTACGGGACGTCGTACTTCGTCGATCCGGAGGGCAAGTTCGTCGGCGAGACCGGGCACGACCACGATCCGGAACTGGTTGTCCGGGACCTGGACCTGGGCCTGCTGGACACGGTCCGGGACCGCTGGCAGTTCTACCGCGACCGCCGCCCGGACGCCTACGGAGACCTGACCAAACCGTAAATCTGCACACGCCGTCTCAAAGGGGAGTACGGATATGTTGCTGGTCAAGGGTGGGACCGTCGTCGGGCCGACCGGGACGCAGGTCGCCGACGTGCTGGTCCAGGGCGAGAAGATCGTCGCGCTGCTGGACCCGGCGTTCAGCCAGACGATCACGCCGGACGAGGTGATCGATGCCACCGGCAAGTACGTGATCCCGGGCGGGATCGACGCGCACACGCACATGGAGCTGCCGTTCGGCGGCACCGCGGCGAGTGACACCTTCGACACCGGGACCCGCGCCGCGGCCTGGGGCGGCACCACGACGATCATCGACTTCGCGGTCCAGCGCACCGGTGAAGTCGTCCAGGACGGGCTCGCCGCCTGGCACACGAAGGCCGACGGTAACTGTCACATCGATTACGCGTTCCACATGATCCTCGGCGGCGTCGACGACGACTCGCTGAAGGCGATGGACCAGCTGGTCTCGGACGAGGGCGTGACCAGTTTCAAGCTGTTCATGGCCTACCCGGGCGTCTTCTACTCCGACGACGGCCAGATCCTCCGGGCGATGCAGACCGCCCGGGACAACGGCGCGATGATCATGATGCACGCGGAGAACGGCATCGCGATCGACGTGCTCGTGCAGCAGGCGATCGCCCGCGGTGAGACCGACCCGATCTACCACGGCATCACCCGGCCGGCCGCGCTCGAGGCGGAGGCGACGAACCGGGCGATCGCGCTCGCCGAGGTCGCTCGGGACTGCCCGCTGTACATCGTGCACCTGTCAGCCAGCCAGGCGCTGGAGCATGTCGCCGAGGCGCGGGACGCGGGGCGGAACGTGTTCGCCGAGACCTGCCCGCAGTACCTGTACCTCACACTCGAGGACCAGCTCGGCGCGCCCGGCTTCGAGGGCGCGAAGTGGGTGTGCTCGACCCCGCTGCGCAGCAAGCACGAGTCGCACGCGAAGGACCTGTGGAAGGGCCTGCGAAGCAACGACCTCGCGATCGTCTCGACCGACCACTGCCCGTTCTGCATGAAGGACCAGAAGGAGCTCGGCCTCGGCGACTTCTCCAAGATCCCGAACGGGATCGGCGGCGTCGAGCACCGGGTCGACCTGATCTACCAAGGCGTCGTGGACGGCCAGCTGTCGCTGGAGCGCTGGGTGGAGACCATCGCCACCACGCCGGCCCGGATGTTCGGGCTGTACCCGCAGAAGGGGATCGTCGCCCCGGGCTCGGACGCGGACCTGGTCGTCTACGACCCGAACGCGACCACCCGGATCAGTGTCGACACCCACCACATGAACATGGACTACTCGGCGTACGAAGGGGTCGAGATCAAGGGCCGGGTGGGCACGGTGATCTCGCGCGGCGAGGTGATCGTGGCCGACGGCAACTACCATGGCCGCAAGGGCCGGGGGAAGTTCCTCCAACGCGGCCTGTCGTCGTACTTGATGTAGGCCGATCCTGATGGTCTCACGCCTACTGCGCGGCACTCGGCACGGCACCTCGCCGCCCTGGAGCAAAGGCCACGATGGCACCACATCGAGGCCTTCACTCCAGCGCGCCGAGCCACCGCACCGAGCACCTGCTCGCTACGGCGTGAGACCATCAGAATCGACCTAAGGGGGGAGCGCCGTGGACTTCGGAGTGGTGTTCCAGTGTGATCCGCCGGCGTCCGCGGTGGTGGACCTGGCGCGCAAGGCGGAGGAGGCGGGGTTCGGCTACGTCTGGACGTTCGACTCGCACCTGCTCTGGCAGGAGCCGTTCGTCATCTACAGCCAGATCCTGGCCACGACCGAGCGGGTGATCGTCGGCCCGATGGTGACCAACCCGGGGACCCGGGACTGGACCGTGATCGCGTCCCAGTTCGCCACCTTGAACGAGATGTTCGGGAACCGGACGATCTGCGGGATCGGCCGTGGCGACTCCGCGCTGCGCACGCTCGGCGCCAAGCCGGGCACCATCGACGAGATGAAGCAGTGCGTCGACGTGGTCCGCGCGCTGGCCCGCGGCGAGACGGTCGAGTATCGCGGTCAGCAGCTCAAGTTCGCCTGGGTCGAGAACGGCGCCCTGGACGTCTGGGTCGCCGCCTACGGGCCGAAGGCGCTGGCCGCGACCGGCCAGGTCGGCGACGGCTACATCCTGCAGCTCGCCGACCCGGACATCGCCGAGTGGATGATCGCAGCGGTACGGCGTTCCGCCGCGGAAGCCGGCCGGGATCCGGCGGCGATCAAGTTCTGTGTCGCGGCCCCGGCGTACGTCGGGGAGGACCTCGAGCACCAGCGGGAGCAGACCCGGTGGTTCGGCGGGATGGTCGGCAACCACGTGGCCGACATCGTCGCGCGCTACGGGACGACGGGTGCGGTGCCGAAGGCGCTGACCGACTACATCGAGGGGCGCAAGGGGTACGACTACGCTCAGCACGGGCGGGCGGGCAACACTCACACGGACTTCGTCCCGGACGAGGTCGTGGATCGGTTCTGCATTCTCGGCCCGGTCGACAACCACCTCGCGCGGCTCTCGGAGCTCAGGTCCCTCGGGGTGGACCAGTTCGCGGTCTACCTCCAGCACGACGCGAAGGAAGAGACGCTGGCCGCGTACGGCAAGGACATCATTCCGGCATTCTGAGTCGCTCGGCCGCCTGGGCGACCCGGGTCGCCGGCGGTGTCGCGCCGTACAGGGTTGCCGGTGGGTAGTCGGTCGTGACTGTTCGGGTGACCAGGCCGGCTGCCTCCAGGTCCTTGAGGGCCAACGTGAGGGCGCGGTTCGTCGTACCCGGGAGGCTGTTGCCGAGCTCGGAGAAGCGGCGGGGGCGGTCGCCGAGGCCGGTGAGGATCGGCAGCGACCACTTGCGGAGACCGACGTCCGTGGCGTCCAGCTCGCGCAGGAGGTCGGTCAGCGCGACAGCGGGCTCGCCGAGGCGGGCGCCCGCGTCGGTGAGCAGGTACTCAGGGCGCAGCGGGTGGCCGTAGCCGGGGTTGCGCTGGACCAGGCCATCCGCCTCCAGGAACGCGATGGTGCGCCGCAGCGACTCCCGGCTGACGCCGAGGCCGTGGACCAGGTTGACGAAGCGGCCGCCGCGACCGCGGTGCAGCTCGGCGATCACTGGGACGTTCCATCGGAGGTGGACCAGGCGGGCGAGCGTTGACACAAAAGTAAGCCTAGTATAAAAACAGGACTATGAGGGGTACGTCGGAGGGGCAGGCCGCGGGGATCGAGTACGACGGCAGGGCCGTCTGTGCGCTGGACGTCTCCGATCTGGAGCGCTCACTGCAGTGGTACCGGGAGGCCCTCGGCTTCGAGGTGGTGCACCGACTGGACAGCTGGGGCTGGGCCGAGCTGACGACACCGTTGCCCGGCATCAACATCGGCATCGGCCAGGTCGAGCAGCCGCAGACCGAGGGCGGGACGGTGATCACGTTCGGGGTGCGCGACATCGACGCCGCCCGCCGGCACCTGGAGTCGCTCGGCACCCGCTTCGACGGCGAGACCCGGCTCGTCGCCGACGAGGTCCGGCTGGCCACGTTCTACGACCCGGACGGCAACACGTTCATGCTGTCTGAGCGGGTCAAGTGAGCACCCCGCCACGGCCGGGCATGGAGAGCCTGTCGCTCATCCTGCTCCGGCGCCCGCCGAACCCACCCGACCTGTCCGACGACGAGGCCGACAAGATCCAGCAGGCCCACCTCGACTTCCTCGACGACCTCCGCGCGGCCGGCGTCCTGGGCGCAGCCGGCCCCTTCCGAGACCACGACGACCCAACCCTCCGCGGCCTCTGCGTCTACCGCACCACCCTCGACGAGGCCCGCCACCACGCCACCACCGACCCCGCCGTCCAAGCCGGAATCCTCATCGCCGACCCCATCACCTGGTGGTTCCGCGAGGGTGAAATCCACCTGGCCTGATCGAACTGCGGTCGCTACCCGGCTCTCACCGAGGACCCGACGGCCGGCCGTTGGTCGATCGGGTCAAAGGTAGTCGTTTCCAGAACATGAAGGAGTTGCGACCGCCGTCGTCAGGTCACAGTGAGATCCGGATGTTGTTCGCCTTCGATCCAGCGCGAGAAGCCATCATCCTCGTGGCAGGCGACAAGTCGGGGCGGTGGGAGAGTTGGTACAGGACCGCGATACCGCTGGCGGACGAGCGGTTTGCTGAACACTTGATCGCGCTGAAAGAGGAGGGGTGAGGATGACCGAGTACGCAGACTGGAAAGACGTCAAGGCCAAGGCGCGCGCCGCCGACCCGCGCCCGGCCGCCGAGCGAGCAGCGGGCAAGGACGTGGCCCGTGAGCGCCGGGAGGCCTCTGTTCGTGGACATCAGCTCGCCGAGATGCGCAAGGCGGCGGGAGTCACACAGGCGGGGCTCGCAGGGTTGATGAAAGTGTCTCAGTCCCGCATCTCGAAGATCGAGAGCGGCGAGATCTCCGGTATCGAGGTCATCCGCGCATACGTCACCGCCCTCGGTGGAACTGTCGACCTCGTCGCAACCCTCGGCGACCGAACCTGGAAGGTTGCCTGAAACCCCTGCCTGGTGGTCGCGTCCGTGGATTCAGGTGGTTGGGGTCCAGTGGTACGAGGCGGGGAGGAGGTCGGTGATCAGGACTGAGCCGACGCCGTCCGCGGTGGGGAGGATGACGCGGATGGTTGGGTGGTAGTCGAGGAGGACCTGGCGGTCTCGGCCGCAGGGGGCGACGACGCCGCGGCCTTCGTTGCCGACGGCTACGATTGTGGTGAGCTCGCGGGCGCCTTCGGCCCGGGCTCGGCCGAGGGCGACCAGCTCCGCGCACGGTCCGCCGGTGAAGTGGTACAGGTTGATCCCGGCGTACATCCGCCCGTCCACACCCCGTACCGCGGCGCCCATCGTGTAGACGCCGTCCGGTCCGTCGGTGTTCGCGTCGACGGTACGGCGGGCCAGCTCGATCAGCTCGCGGTCCGCATCGGTCAGTGCCTGCACGTTCATTCGCTGATACCCGACCTTTCGACGCCCTGGACGATCCAGCGCTGGAGGAAGACGAAGATGACGACCAGCGGGAGGATAGCGATCGCGGCGGCGATGAAAAGCTGCGGGAGGTTGATCGTCTGCGCGGTGAGGAACGTCGACAGCGCGATCTGCACGGTCCACGCGTCCTGCCGTACCTCCGTCTCCGCGCGGTCCCACAGCCCGTACGCCGACCCCCGACCCTACGACTTCAAGGGCACCGGCCGGGGTATGCTCTGCGGCATGTTCGCTCCCTGTGACTAGAGACGGCTCCCGCGTTCGCGCGGTCGAGCCCACCTCCCTTCGTCTCTTCAGGAGCGTTCTCTTGTCCGGCACAGGTCGTGCCGGGAGCTACCGCGACGTGCTGTCGTTGCCGTCGGCGTTGCGCACCTTCGTGCCGGCGCTGCTCGGGCGGCTGTCGTACGGTCTGCTCCCGTTGTCTCTGCTGTTCACTGTCCAGGAGTCCACCGACTCCTTCGCTACCGCCGGCGCCGCGGTCGCGCTGTTCGGGCTCACCTCGTTGTCGATGCCCTACAAGGCACGACTCGTCGACCGCTTCAGCCAGCGCCGGGTGCTCCCGGTCCTCGCGGTCAGTTGCTCCGCCGCTCTGGTGCTCATCGCCAGTACGACGACCAACCTGGCGCTGGTCGGCCTGGCCGGCCTACTCGCCCCGCCCCTCGGGCCGTCGATGCGGTCGAACTGGCGGTTGCTGACCGAAGGGTCGCCACTCAAGGAGCGGGCCTACGCGCTGGACGCGGTCTGCGAGGAGTCGCTCTTCCTCGGCGGTCCGCTGCTGGTCGGCGTACTGATCAGTGTGGTCTCCGCACCCGCGGCACTCGGCTGCAGCGCTGGGCTGATGGTCGTCGGCACGCTCGCCATGGTGACCAGTCCGGTCACCTCGCACACCGCAGCGCCTCCGACGACCCGCCAGATTCTAGGCCCGCTCGTCATCCCGGGGCTGCAGCGGATCCTGCTGGTCATAGCGGCCACAGCCGCGGGGATCAGCGTCGCGTACCTGTGCGTGGCCGGAGTGGCTCAGCGCAGCGGCAGTCCGGGCGCGGCGGGGTACGTCGAGGCCGCCATCGGAGCCGGGAGCGTCGTCGGCGGGCTCCTGTGGGGTCGTCGTCAGCACACCCGGCCGTGGCACGTGCACCTCGGCGGACTGATCGCCGTACTGGCTGCTGGACTGCTCACGGCCTCGCTCGTGGGCAACCTGGTCGTGCTCGGGCTGGTAATGGCGGCCGCAGGGGTCGCTGTGGCGCCGATCTTCGTGGTGTCCTACTTGGCGGCCGACACGGTCACGCCGCCGTACCAGCGCACCGAGGCCAGCACCTGGATCAACACCGCCAACAACCTCGGCAGCGCGGCCGGGTCTGCGCTCACGGGCCTGACGCTCGATCGGACGACGCCGTCCCACGGCTTCCTGGGTGGCGGCGTCCTCCTTGCCCTGGTCGCCGTGGCGGTCAGGCGTCCGACAGGCGCGCGATGGTGGCCGAGGCGCGGCGGACGATCGGGACCGGGCCCTCGGGCAAGACGTCGCCAATGAAGTTGTAGTGGGCAAGCACCTCGGGGTCGATCCCGCCGGGGCGGTGCCGGCTGTGGTCGCGGACCCAGTCGATGATGTCGCCCCAGCCCGGAGCGGCGAGCGAGCCGCCGAAGTGCTGCACCGACAGCCCCGCGCAGAGGTTGCCGAACGCAAGCCGATGCGCGAGCGGCCAGCCACGGAGCGTGCCCAGGACGAGTGACGCGAGGAAGACGTCACCGGCGCCGGTCGGGTCGTAGGACCTGACCGGCAACGCCGGCACCTGCTCCTCCTCGCCGGTGGTCGCGTCGATCGCCAGTACGCCGTCCGCGCCGTTCGTCACCACCGCCAGCGGCACCCGGTCGGCCAGCTTGTGCAGCGCGGCCTTCGGAGAATCGGTCCGGGTGTACGCCATCGCCTCGCTCGCGTTCGGCGTGAACGCGTGGAAGCCCTCGAGCACGTCGAGTACGGCGGGGGACCACTGGTCGGTCGGGTCCCAGCCGACGTCGCCGAACAGCAGCGCGCCGGACCGCATCGCGTCGAGCGTCCAGCCCGGCAGCTCGTCCTCGACCGGGACGATCGCGGAGCGGGTGTTCAGACCCGGGCCGACCAGCTTGCTCGGGTCGCCGGGGGCCTCATGGGCATGCGTCACCATCGCCCGGTCCCGGTCGAGCGTCATCGAGACGGTGACGGGGGAGTGCCAGTGCCCGATCCGGCGGGAGTGCGACAGGTCCACACCCTCCTGGTCGGCCAGGGTCCGCCAGCAGAAGTCGGCGTACACGTCGTCGCCGAACACCGACGCCAGGCCGGTCTTCAGGCCCAGCCGGCTGGCGGCGATGGCGAAGTTCGCGACGCCGCCGGGGCACGACCCCATCCCCTCGGCGAAGATCTCGGTCCCGGTGGCCGGGGCGGACTCCAGACCGGTCAGCACGATGTCGAGGAACACGGTCCCCTGCACGAACACGTCGTAGGCGTCCGGCTCGTCCATCTCAGTGACACTGCTCCTTGTCAGACTTTGGCAGTTCTTGTCGGTCGCGGGTGGAATGCTTCCTTTCGTAACATCTTCGGGCGATCAACTCCATGGAATTGGGAGGTCGCGTATGAGCGGCGGGGTGTGTCCGTGATACCTACCTGGATCTCGGTGGTCGGCGTGGTGGTGACTGTGCTGAGCCCGTTCCTGGCTCTCGGTGGCGTCATGCTCGGCGCGTACCTGATCCGTAAGTCCGATCGCGAGCTGGACACCTGGCGGCACCGCGAGGAGACGATGCGGATGGTCCGTTGGGCGGTCGAGCAGATCCTCGAGGGGAGCGACCCCGGGACGGACGCCGGTGTCGTCACGCTCCGCTCACTGATGCGGTCGGAGCTGTTACAGCCCGAGGACTACGACCTGGTGGCCGCGCTGACCGCCTCGGTTGCGATCGACCGCGTCGGTCAGGCCGCGTACGCTGATATCGCGGAGTCCGACACCGAAGTCGTCGAGGGAGTCAGTGCCAATGGCTGAGAAGAAGACCGTCAAGGTCTCCCGCCAGGCCGTCGAGCTGGCCCGGCTGCACGTCGAGGCGGCCCGCAGAGCCGGCCGCAAACCCGAGCCCGGCCTGGCCCGCATCGCCGACGCCCGCCCCGACAACGGCAACGGCACCGCCCCAGCCCCCGCCTGACCCTGTGGATAACTCCACCGGCGAACCGGTGGAAACGGATACGCTCAAGCAGGAAGAACAGGGGCGGGCAGCATCGGCGCCGAAGCAGCCGGTAGCCGTCCGTAACGCTCTCGTGGCGACCGGGTATCGGACGCCGCCGTACGGTGCGGCATGCCTGGTCGGCGGCACGCCCGGGACCACCTAGACTGACCTGCGGCCGCTCCGGTGGCGTACGGTCTCCTGGTGGTTACCGCTGCGCCGCTCCCTGTTCCCGACCACGGCCGGATGATCCCGTGATCCGCTTCGAGAATGTGTCAAAGACGTACGAGGGCCAGTCCAAGGCCGCTCTGCTGAACGTCAACGTCGAGATCGAGAAGGGCGAGTTCGTCTTCCTCGTCGGCACCTCCGGGTCCGGCAAGTCGACGTTCCTGCGCCTGGTCCTGCGTGAGCACCGGTCGTCCAAGGGCCACATCATGGTGGCCGGCAAGGACCTGAACCGGCTGGCCAGTTGGCGGATCCCGCAGATGCGCCGCCAGATCGGCACCGTCTTCCAGGACTTCCGGCTGCTGCCGAACAAGACCGTCGCCGAGAACGTGGCGTTCGCGCTGCAGGTGATCGGCAAACCGCGCTCGCACATCCGCAAGACGGTCCCCGAGGTCCTCGAGCTGGTCGGTCTGGACGGCAAGGAGGACCGGCTGCCCGACGAGCTGTCCGGCGGCGAGCAGCAGCGGGTCGCGATCGCCCGGGCGTTCGTGAACCGGCCGATGATCCTGATCGCCGACGAGCCCACCGGAAACCTCGACCCCGGCACGTCGGTCGGCATCATGAAGCTGCTGGACCGGATCAACCGCACCGGGACGACGGTCGTGATGGCCACCCACGACGTGTCCATCGTCGACCAGATGCGCAAGCGCGTGATCGAGCTGGAGAACGGTCATGTCGTCCGCGACGAGTCGCGCGGCGTCTACGGCTACCAGCACTGAGAAGCAGGGACTACTGACTGATGCGCTTGAACTACATCCTCTCCGACCTCGGCATCGGCCTGAAGCGGAACCTGTCGATGACGATCGCGGTCGTCGTCACCATCTGGGTCTCGCTGTCGCTGTTCGGCAGTGCGCTGCTCGCCCGCGAGCAGGTCGAGCTGATGAAGGGCAACTGGTACGACAAGATCCAGATCTCGGTCTTCCTCTGCACCAAGGACTCCGGCGGCCGCGGCTGCTCGGGCGCCGAGGTGACCCAGGAGCAGAAGAACCGGATCCGGCAGGTGATCGAGTCGAACCCGGACACCGCCCCGGACGGCGTCTTCGGCGAGTCGAAGAAGGAAGCGTTCGACCAGTTCAAGAAGCTCTACAAGGACTCGCCGATCGTCAGCACGGTCACCGAGGACCAGATGCAGGAGTCCTTCCGGGTCAAGCTGAAGGATCCGCAGCGCTACCAGAACCTGGTCAGCGCGGTCGCCGGCCTGCCCGGAGTCGACACCGTCCAGGATCTCCGGCAGTACCTGGATCCCTTGTTCAAGGCCCTCAACGGCTTGCAAGTCGGCGCGCTGGTGGCCGCCGGACTGCTGCTGGTTGCCGCGCTGATGCAGATCTCGAACACGATCCGGCTGGCGGCGTACGCACGCAGACGTGAGATAGGCATCATGCGCCTGGTCGGCGCCTCGAACTTCTATATCCAGCTCCCGTTCTTGTTAGAAGCGGTGCTGGCTGCGCTGATCGGCGCGGTCCTTGCCTGCGGCACCTTGTGGGTCGGCGTGTACTTCGTGGTCATGCAGCGGGCCCAGGAGACGTTCCGGGTCTGGCAATGGATCGGCGCCACCGAAACCTTCCGCGCCACGCTCATCATGGTCGTGGTCGGACTGGTGCTCGCCGTGGTCCCGACATTCCTGACAACGCGGAAATACCTCAAAGTCTGACCCGGGTGACTTATCGTGCTTCGGTAGCACGACAACTCAATCCAGAGCAAGGGGTCGACTGTGGTCCCGCACTTCCCCGGTGCGAACCCGCGTGAGCGGGGGAGCATCAAGCGAGACGACAGCAGCGGCACCTCCGCGAAGCCACGCCTGCGCCTCCGCACGAGGGCGCCGGGTCGGCCGACGGTCGTCGCCGCCTGCTGCCTTGTCCTGTCCCTGTCCGCCGGCGCCCTGGCGGTGGTTCCGTCTGCCCAGGCGGACCCACCCGACCCGGCCGCCAAGAAGAAGCAACTCGACTCGCAGATCGACCAGTCCAAGGCCGATCTCGCGCACGCGTCCGACCAGCTGGGCAAGTCCGTGCTCGCCTACAACCAGGCGGAGGCGCGGTACAAGGTCGTCCAGGCCCGGTACGCCGTTGCCCAGGGCAAACTCGCGGCCGCGAAAGCCGCCGATGCGGTGGCCGCGGGCAAGCTCCGGGCCGCCGAGCAGGCGCTCCGGTCGGCGGTCGCCGACGTCGAGGCGGGCGAGCGGCAGATCGCCGAGAAGCGAGCGGTGGCGGGTCGCGCCGTACGGTCGGCGTACCAGCAGCAGAACAGCCTGGTCGGGCTGTCGATCGCGCTCCGCGGCGCGTCGCCGGCCGACATCGCCACCGGGATGCAGGTCCAGCGCAACGTGTTCGGCATCCAGGGCAACGCGATCACCAACCTGAACAACGCCCAGGCCCAGCTCGCCAGCCGGCGGGTCAAGGTCGCGGCGGCGGAGAAGGCGGCCGAGGAGGCGCGCGCCGAGGCGGCTCGCACCGTCCGGCAGGTGACCGCGCTGACCAAGCAGGTCGCCGCCGACAAGGCCGAGGCCGCCGCGGTCACGCAGCTCAAGTTGGTTGCGTTCAAAGCCGCCGAGATGGAGAGGAACTCCGAGCAGGCGCAGTACAACGCCCTGGTCCGGGAGCGGAACCGGGTCGAGCAGATCCTGATCGCCCGCGCCCGCGCCGAGAAGGCCGCCGCGGCCCGCCGGAAGGCAGCCCGGGAGAAGGCCGAGCGGGAGAAGGCCCGCAAGGAGGGCCGGCCGCCGCGGGACGTCCCGGACGAGCCGAAGGACAACGGGCGGCTCAGCTACCCGATCCGCAGCTACATCACGTCACCGTTCGGCATGCGGTTCCACCCGGTCCTGCACTACTGGAAGCTGCACGACGGCACCGACTTCGGCGGTGGCTGCGGTACGCCGATCCGCGCGGCGGCCAGCGGGGTCGTCACCGACAAGTACTACAACGGCGGCTACGGAAACCGGCTGTTCATCTCGCACGGGGTGATCGACGGCTCCTCCATCACCACCGTCTACAACCACCTGTCCCGCTACAAGGCCCGCGTCGGCGAGCGCGTCTCCCGAGGCGAGATCATCGGGTACGTCGGTACGACGGGCTACTCCACCGGCTGCCACCTGCACTTCATGGTCTACCAGGACGGTCGCGTGGTTAATCCGATGAAGTGGTTGTGAGCGATCTGGGATACTGGTCGGATGGTGAAAGAGACCGGTCGGAAACCGATCGCGCAGAACCGTAAGGCGCGACACGACTACCACATCGAGGATGTGGTGGAGGCCGGGCTCGTGCTGACCGGGACCGAGGTGAAGTCCCTGCGGCAGGGCCGGGCCTCCCTGGTCGACGCGTTCGCGGCCGTCCGGGGGAACGAGCTGTGGCTGCAGGGGATGCACATCCCCGAGTACAAGCACGGCACGTGGACCAACCACGAGCCGCGCCGTACCCGCAAGCTGCTCCTGCACAAGGACGAGCTCCAGAAGCTGATCCGCGCCGTCGAGCAGCAGGGCGTGTCGCTGATCCCGCTGTCGCTGTACTTCAAGGACGGCTACGCCAAGGTCGAGCTCGGCACCGGCCGGGGCAAGAAGGACTACGACAAGCGTCACGCCCTGGCCGAGCGCCAGGCGAACCGCGAGGCCCAGCGAGCCCTCTCGGACCGCCGTCGCCGCTGACCGCCGTACCCCCCACCCTCGCCGCCACCGGACCGCCCCACCCGACGCCCCGGGGTCTGCGGTCCCGCGGTCCCACTGGCTTCCGCAGTCCGCTGGCTCCCGCCGTTCGCGCTGGATCGCGGTGCACGCCCCGGCCCGGGCCGAGGGCTGGGGTCCGGTCAGGGGTGGGTGGGGGCTGCACCCGATGGGGGGCGGGGCGCTTGGCGCGCAGAGTGGGTACATGTCCACTTCAGACCTGCTGGTGACGCCGGCCCAACGGGACCGAGCCGTCGAGATCCTCAAAGAAATGTACGCCGACGGCCGGCTGGACCACGGCGAGTTCGACACCCGGCTGGAGCTCGCGCTCAAGGCGCGCACCCGGGCCGAGCTGAACAGCACGTTCAACGGCCTCGTATCCCGGCCCGTCCCGACGTTCGCACCCGCCGCCTTCACCCGGCCGGCGCAGTTGCAGCGGTACAACGGCGACGGGCGCGGGATGGGTACGGTCGCCCACTGGCTCGGGTACCCGACCTCGTTCGTCGGCCCGGCGATCGTGGTCGCGACCGCCGGCCAGAAGAACCCGGCGGTCCGCAAGCACGCCGTCGAGGCGCTCAACTTCCAGTTGAGCGCGTTCGGCGCGTTCGTGCTGCTGGGGATCATGACCGGGGTGACGGAGGGGTTCACCGCGTTCCTGTTCCCGCTGCTCGGCGTACTGTGGTTCGTTCTCACCGGGATCGGCGGCCTGGCCACCGCGGTCGGCTCCAACTTCCGCTACCCGTTCACGCTCCGTCTGATCAAGTGACGCTGGGTAACCCCACGGCGTGACTCAGGTGGTCGCGCCCGCGGGTCGCGCCGCGCGGGAATCCGAGGTGCGGGCGGGTTGTTGGACTTGGTAGTGTGGATCTTCCACCGGGGCTCCGGCGCCGGTGGGAGTTTGACAACTCAACAGGGGGTGAACGGTTTCGACTTTGGACGTTAGTTCCAAGGGAAGCGGGCCGAGGATCCAGGGTTATCTCGTTAACGATCTCTGGAAACCAATAACTGCCAACGCTAAGACGCGCAGTAGCTTCGCTCTCGCCGCCTGACGGCCTGAGCACCTAAAGAAGCGGTCAGCCCGGGGATGCTTCCGACCCGGTTCCTGGCCTCAGCTAGGAAGCTTGCTTTGTTAGCCCGGTCACGGGGCTAGCACGGGACATTTACAGTGACTGAGCCTGTCAGCGACTTGTCTGTGAGAGCGCTGAGGCTGAGAAAAACGCCTAACAGACTGCGCCCGGAGAAGTCTTGGAGCAACGCTGAAGGACGCGGGTTCGATTCCCGCCACCTCCACCCCTGGAGAACGCGCAGGTCAGAGCACATCTGACCTGCGCGTTCTGCTGTCCGCGACCACTTAACGACCACCTCATGCTGCCGCCCGGAGCGGAACCTGGGCCGCCGCAGCGCTCGCCACACCCGCGCCCCGTGTGCACGTCCTGAGTCATCGAGGGCTTGGCATGCCCGAGGTGATCGGCGATCTCCCGGGCAGAGAGCCCCACCTCATCCAGCCGGGTCGCGACGGTCTTCCGGCAGGTGTGCGACGTAACCCAGCTCGGGTCCGGGGTGGCCCGCACCATCGCGGCCACGATCGACACTCACGAGCATCTCAAGATCGAGCATCTGCGCAGAGTGCTGCACGACGCCGGCTCACCCGGGTCTCGGTGGTTACGCGGGTTCGTCCGGGCGGCACTTCCCTGAGACGGAAGGCGATGATCCCCTTGCCGTAGCCAGGCTCGGCGAACGCCTGGAAGGCGTCGGGACCGTCGATCTCGGTTCAGTTGTCGTGTGCTCCGAAGGCCCACCATCGGCCCACGACTCCCTCCACGATCTCGTGCGGGTGATCCTCTGCCAGCGGGATGAAGAGGTTCGGCAGGTCGAGCTGCGTGTGGCCGTGACGCATCCGGGCGATCAGACCGCGCGCGGCGAACAGCAGCTGGACCTCAGGCTCGAAGGCGTTCGATGACGGGGGCAAGGACCGGCAGGAAAGGTTCCTGGACGGTGAAGTAGCTGAAGCCGTACTGCTCTCGTCGCGCCTTGAGTTGGCCGGCGATCTCGTCCACGGTTCCGATGAGCAGATGGGGTGTTGCGAGGGCTTCGTCGACCGACAGGGTGGGTAGCTGCGTGGCGATCAGCTTCTCTGCTGCAGCGCGTCGGTCGTCGGTGACGATGACCAGCTGCACGATCGTGTTCAACTCGATGTCGGCGAACCGCGCCCCGGCCGCACGCCGTACGAACTGCACCCGTTCCTCGGCCTCTCGCGCGGTGCCGAGCCGGACGGTTCCCGGCGGCATGCCTTTGATCTGGTAGGTGCCCGCGATGCTGACGATGTCGGCGCGCTGCGCTGCCAGTTCCAGTACGGCGTCGCCGGTGCCGCCCACGAGCAGCGGCGGACCGTACCCGCCGAAGCCTCGCGACTGTGTCGGTGCGAGGACCGGCAGGTCGAACATGTCACGCAGCGGCCGCTGCTCCTCATAGCCCGGTGCCGCGAACAATTCGGTGAGCTTGTCCACTGTGGCGTGCAGCCGGTCGACTCGAGCGGCCTGTCCTCCCCATCCGATTGCCGCCGCGTCGTTCTCCCATTTCACGTACCCCGTACCAAGCCCCACTTCGAGGCGACCGCCGGTGAGCCGGTCGACGGTCGCCACCTCACGGGCGAGCACGTGGGGATTCCACAGGCCGGCGTTGAGCACGAACGTGCCGACGCGGAGCCGGGTGGTGGCATCGGCCGCGGCGGTGAGAACTGGAAACGGCGCCGGCATTCCCAAGTGATCGGCAGCGACCACGACGTCGTAGCCGTACCGCTCGGCAGCGCGGCACTGCTCAACGAAGTCCTTCCGGGACCGCAGTCCCAACACGCTGCAGCCGAATCTGAAATCTCGCACGAATCCTCCGCTTTCACTCTCTAACGGGCAGTCGCCGACACCGCGACGACTGTCGCCAACAGGAACAGGCCGAGACACAACGGTGAATAGAGGACCGAGTTCCATCGTCTGAACTCGGCAGCCCGACCGGCGTTCATGAAGTAGCCGCCGGCGCCGCGCCCGAGCATCACCAGCGCCAAACCGACCATGCCGGTGAACTGAAGCCAATCCGGCCCGATCCCCGGAATGGCGTCGCTGACCATGAGCGTCAGGACCGCACTACCGAGCAATGCAGCACCAACCAGAGCCGACAACGGCGGCGGCGGCAGCTCGCCACTGTCGCTGCCGTAGATCGCCTTGGTGAAAGCGATCTTGTCGCGCCACGGCCAAGGCGTGACCGCCCAGACAAAGTGCAGAACACCAATCACCGCAAGGACGAACACCAGGACAACCGGAACCACAGTGCGAATCATCTGCACACCTCTACAACCCGAGAGCGAGGGAGCCGCGCTTTGTGGCGCGACCCCCTCGGTGATGGACTACGGAAGCCTCGAGTGCCATTCGTAGTAGGACGCGTCATAGGAGCTGATGCTCTTGTCGCTGTAGACGGCACCGGCGCGCGGGCTCGTCCGCAGGCTGCTGATGAAGTCGCGGTTGATGATGTAGCCAGGTGTCCGCCAGAGCTGACCCTGTACGTCGTCGTCGGTGCTGCACGTACTGGTCCACACTGCGTTGACCTGGCTCTTGTAGTCGGTCATCAGGCACTTGCCGGTCGCGCGGTTCTTCAACCGGTAGTAGCCGGCGTCGTCCCCGCCGGCCGTCGTCCACTGCTGATACCAGCTGCCGTTGCAGGTCGAGACGAACACCGTCCCGGTCTTGCCGCCGGTCAGGCAGGTGCGCGAATGCTCGTTCTGGTAGGCGTAATACGTGGCCGCCTGGGCCGGCGTCGCGGAAACGCCCGCCGCGATCGCAAGGCCCGTCACGGACAGCGCCGACCCGATTATGGTGCGCAGAGGTTGTGCCATTGAAGCCAATCACCTTTCAACGAAGAGAATTTCGTGGGATTCACGCCACGCCGGTCGCGCCCAGCACGGCACCGACGAGGTAGAGAAGGGTTGCGAGAGCAAGACCGGTGCTCGGCACGTTGAACCAGTAGCGGAGGCTGGCCGGCAGCATCGTCAGCAGGTACACCGCGCCGACCACGAGCAGGTACGGCGAGTCGGACAACACCAGATGCGCGGCACCGAGCAAGCCCACGATCACCGCCGCGGCCGCAACCAGGCCTCCGCTCACCGCACGGCACGGACGCGGCCTTCGGCCGCGCGCCATTCGCGTTCCATCGCGCGCATGAGTTGCGGATAGACGATCCAGTAGCGGAACGGCGCGATCCCGGACATGTACAGCCGGCCGAAGAATCCGTTCGGCCGCACCAGCACCGCCATCTGGGCGTGGTAGCGACCCTCCCCGTCCGGCACCCAGCCGACGTGCATCACCCCGTGCACGGTGCGGTTGGCCATCTCGGACGCCCACTCGTCCTGCAACTGGTAGAGCGGCGAGAACGGCAGTCCGGTGAACTCCGGTCCGGACGGCCCGTCTCGCAGGTCATCCGGCAGCCGGTCGCGCAGGGAGGGCACCCTGGCCTTCAGCCCGTAATCCGGGTCGTCCCACCCGAACAGCTCGCCGAGCTTCCAGCGGATCGCCCAGAGCGCGCGGGCCGGCCAGGCCCAGTTCGCCGACGGGTCGGTCGTACCGGTGACGTCCGCCACGAAGAGCTGAAGATTGTCCGGCCCGCCCGATGCGGGCAGCCTCCAGACGTCCTCGAGAGTGAAATCCTGGGTGATCTCATGGATCCGCCAGGGCCGTGCGGTGTGCTCCGACTTCGGAATCCTCATCTGTGTCCCGCCCATCCATACGATTGCGTATAGATGGAGCGTAGACCCATCTATACGGCGACGTATAGGCGAGTGCGCTGTGATGCCCGTCGCAGCTCCCCGTGGATTGCCAGTGGCAGCTACGCCGCGTGGTTCGCGGGGTTCGGAGTCACGGGTTAAGAGGCGCGAGCACCCGGTTGTGGGCGTGTTGGTAGATCACGGAGCTCCGGAATCCAACCACTTCGCGGCGCTGCGTGAACTTGTCCATCAGGAAACCGTGGAGGTAGTCGGTGCTGGGTACGGAGACGTGCACGATCATGTCGTCGCCGCCGGTGACGACATAGACCGTGATGACCTCGGGCAGTCCGGCGGCATAGGTCTTGAACGCCTCGATGACGGCCCGGTTGAGAGGCCGGATCTGGAAGTGGATGAGCGCCTGGACGTTGCGGTTCAACGCCGCTGGGTCGACGGCGGCGTGGTACCCGGTGATGACACCGCGAGCGCGTAAGGAACGGACGCGCTCCAGGCAGGTCGACGGGGCGACTCCGAGCGCGCGGGCGAGGTCGCGGTTGGTCTGCCGCGCATCGCGCTGCAGATGCCGGATGATCGCCGAATCAAGTTCGTCCATCTGGTCAATATCCGTTTCCGCTCGAATGAAGTTCGGACTGCTGCCGTCAGCGTCGTCGAAGCAGTTAGCTTCGGCCCATGACAGTCGCATTTCAGCACGCCTTGTCGGTGACTATCCCGAATCCGTCTCATGAGCTGGTCCAAGTTGTCCGCGGCCCGCGCAGCGGCTTCGCGATCTGCGTGGCGATCCATTCCACCGCTCTCGGGCCGGCCGCCGGCGGGTGCCGTATCGCGCACTACACAGACCCGAGCGCCGCGATCGCGGACGCGCTCCGGCTGTCCGCGGCGATGACCGAGAAGAATGCGTTGGCGGGTCTGGAACACGGCGGCGGGAAGGCGGTCGTGGCCCTTCCCACTGCCGCTCGGCCCACGGGAGCGGAGCGTGGGGAACTCCTCCACGACATCGGCGACGCGATCGAATCGCTCGGCGGTCGCTACATCGCGGGCCCAGACGTCGGAAGCAGTCCGGTGGACATGTCGGTCCTCGGCGAACGCACCTCGTACGTCTGCTGCAGGCCCGTCGAGGACGGCGGGAGCGGCGACTCCTCCTTGCACACCGCGCGGGGCACCCTGGCAGCCCTGCACGCGGTGGCCGAAGAGATCTTCGGTACGCCGGAACTCGCCGGCCGCACCTTCGGAGTGATCGGCCTCGGCGCCGTCGGCACCCACGTCGCGCGGCTCCTGCACCAGGCCGGCGCGCGGCTCGTCGTGACAGACGTCGCCCCCGCCGCTCGGGACGTGGCCGAGGAACTGGGCGCGAGCTGGTCGGAACCAGGCGACGCGCTCGCCGCCGAAGTCGACATCCTCGTGCCTGCCGCGCTCGGCGGCCTCCTGACACCCGAAACTGTTCCGCAGCTGCGATGCGCTGCTGTTGCGGGTCCGGCCAACAATCAACTCGATCAGCCAGCCACCGCCAAGCTGCTCGCAGAGCGAGGCATCCTCTGGGCTCCGGATGTGGCTGTCAGCGCCGGAGGAGTCATCCACGCCACCGGCGTCGAACTACGTCGAGAATCCGAGGACCGTCTGTCTGAGCGCATCGACGGCATCGCGGGGACCCTCCGGCAGATCTTCGACGCCGCCCGGACCCGCCAGATCACACCGGCGGAGGCCGCCGCCGAGCTAGCCTGGCAGCGGACTCACACGGGACGGCTGAGCGAAGGATGACCAACCGTTGGGTCGGCGTGACTGTCGACTGTGTCGATGTCGAACGGGTCGCGGACTTCTGGGGTGCCTTGCTCGACCGTCCGCGCGCGGAGTCACGGCCCGGCTGGATCTATCTCGGCCGGCCTGGCGACCCGCGACCACGCCTCGTCTTCCAGCCGGTGACCGAGCCGAAGATCGGTAAGGTCCGCCTGCACCTCGACATCGCAGTCGATGACATCGACGAGGGTATCGCCCAGGTCATCGCACTCGGCGGCCACCTCACCGGGGAACGCCACGACTACACCGAGGGGGTGGTCGTCATCATGACAGATCCGGAAGCGAACGAGTTCTGCCTGGTTCAGTACTACTGACGCCGCCGGCCCGGCTGGGTCAGACGGTGTAGCCGCCGTCCACAGCGAGGGTGGTGCCGGTGATGTAGCGGCCGCCGGGGCCGGCGTCGGCAGCCGCTCAGGTGGCTCCGGTCCTCGGCGCCGCTCAGGTGATCTCCACGACTTGTCCTGGACAGCCTCGGCGGTGCGATCACTGGCCAAGCCCTGCACACCCTCCGGCATGGCGGAATGCAGGTCAGTATCGGGTACACCGCGGGCACAGCGGCCACGATCGAAGTGACGGATCTGATCTGGAAAACCTCGCAACTCAAGGGCTTTCTCTTCACGGCCTTCCCGCAGTCGGTCCTCGCCGACACCTACCGCACGCTGCTCGAGTACCTCGCTTCTGGTGCTCTCGAACCCGCTGTCGACCGAGTCTTCCCGCTCGCTCGGGCCGCGGACGACGTCCGGTTCAGCGGTCGGTCGCCACGCGGTCTGCCAGGCGCCTGAAGGCGGCGAGGTAGCCCTTCGGGCGTTCGAAGTGGACGAGGTGCCCGGAACTCACGGTGATCAGCTCGGCCTCGGGCAGCAGGTCGATCGATCGCGTGGCATCGTCGGTGTCCATGGCCGCCATGAGTACGCCGGACTTGTCGTAGGAGGTACCGCCGCGGTGGTCGTGCCACCACGTGGTGTGGATCAACACGGTGGGCGCGCTGACGGCGGCGAGTGCGGCGGCGGTGTCGAATCCGCCGTACCACTGGTCGGTGTCCCAGGCGGCTCCGAAGGCGGGATCGTAGTGGATCAGGCCCTCGAAGAAGACGGTGATCAGCCCCGGCAGGAACCAGATGCGCAGCGGCCGGTCTGGGTGGCGGTCGATCCATCGCAGGGAGTAGTTCGTGAGTGGACGGGCGAATGGCCCGAAGAAGGCGAAGTAGTTGCTGTGCGCAACGTAGTACCGTTGGAAGCTCACCTCGGGGCGCTCCCGTAGGTAGGCGGCGGCGAGCCGGTGGAGGGTTCCGCCGGTGGTCTTGTCGCCGCGGGGGAGGACCGAGGAGAACAGCGGAGGGTCCTCCAGGAGCAGGCCGCGCACCAGGTCGGGCCGATTGGCGGCGATCCCGAGCGCGACGAGGCCCCCGGAGGAATGCCCCGACACGATCGCGGGCTCCGTCACGACCTGCTCGATGGTCTGCGCGAGGAGCTCGCCGACGTTCGAGAGCGTGTACGACGACGCGGGCAGCGCGGCCGAGGATCCGTGGCCGGGTACGTCGATCGCGAAGACATGATGGCCTTCCACCAGCGTGGGCAGCACCCGCTGGTGGTCCTGCCACCGGGACCCCTGACCGTGCAACAGCACCACGGCCGGCCCGTTGTCGGGGCCCTCGGCAACGTTGAGCGAGTGCTCTCCGACCTGTACCCGGCGCTCGGCAAGCAGCTTCTGGTCAAGGGTGTCCGTGGAATTCGGCACGCTCGGCTCCTTCGTCTACTTCTTCGGCTTGGCAGGCGGCCGGTCGAGGATGAGGTCGACAGCGCGGGCACGGACCTGATCGCGGGGGAGTTCGCCGGCGTCCGCGGCGAGGAAGTGCATCCCGATCGCGGTAGAGAAGGCGATCAGGCTGCGCGCCTCGACTTCGACGGGATCGGAACAGAACGTGCCGATCATCTCCCGCAGGAGATCCATGCGGCGGTTGTCCACCCGGCGCAGGCGCGCCGCCACCTTCTGGTCACGCCGGGCCCAGTCGCGGATCGCCAGGTCGATCGGAAGCAGTCGATCGTCGGAGAAGGTGAGCAATCCGGCGCGGTGGATCTTGGCTCGCGGATCGCCGCCCTCGGACTCGATGCTCTCGATCACGTCATGGGTGCTTTCGCGCTCCCACGTTTCCAGCATCGCCTGCATCAGCGCATCGCGATCGGCGAAGAACCCGTAGAAGCCCCCCTTCGTCACACCGAGCCGCTTGGCCAGGACCTCGATACGAACGGCGTCGGGCCCGCCGGTGGCCAAGATCTGCAGGCCTTCCTCGATCCATCGGTCGCGCGGCGTGCGCGTCGGAGCAACCATTCCGCACCTGATCTTCCCTAGCATCCATACGCCTTCGTACAGATGAGCTACTGTGGTTACGTACGCTACCGTATAAATGGATGGAGAAGCATCGTGCAGTCCGGATTCATCGCCTTCCACTACCCGAAGCCCGAACACCTCGAAGAGTTCGTCGACCGCACCCGCCAGGTGCGTGACACCCTGCAGGCCAGTCCCGGGTGTCTGTCCGCCGAGATCTGGGTCACTTCCGACGGCGATGCGGTGGTGACGAATGCGCGATTCGCGACGCCCCAGGAGCTGCAGCAGGCTCTCGCCGCCGGCCGTGCTCTCGGCGACGTCGTCGCGTTCGACGACCGTGAGCGCAAGCCGCGACAGCTTATCAGCCTGACCTCCCGCTAGTTCACAGCGCTGGTCCTCGCGCTGCCACGCCCTCACAAGTCCGCAGTACTGAATTGAGGAGAATATGACCAGTCAAGAACGGCCGCGGGTGGTCGTGCTCGGGGCCGGGTTCGCCGGTGTGCAGGCGATCCGGCACCTCTCGCGTGCAAACGTCGACGTGACCCTCGTCGACCAGCACCCGTACAGCACCTTCCAGCCGTTGCTGTATCAGGTGGCGACCGGCGGCTTGAACCCCGGCGACATCACGTACCCGCTGCGGCACCTGAGTGCTCAGCATCACGTCCGCTTTCGGCGGGCGCGCGTGCTCGGTATCGACCACGCGACGCAACAGGTGCTGGTGGATGCGGGCCTGCCCATCGAGTACGACTACCTGATCGTCGGCATCGGAACCGTCGCGGATCATTTCGGCATCCCCGGCGCGGCCGAGCACTCGATGGCGATGTACACCCGCGCCGATGCGCTCGCCGTACGGGACAGACTGTTCAGCGGACTCGAGACGCTCGCCGGCCGGTCGACCGGAGAGGACGCGCTCAACATCGTGGTCGTCGGGGGAGGAGCCACCGGAGTCGAGATGGCCGGTGCGATCGCCGAGCTCAAGCAGACCATGTTGTCCAGGACGTTCCCCGAACTCGACGAGTCGCGCGTGAAGGTCACGCTCGTCGAGATGGCCGATGCGCTGTTGCCGCCGTTCCACGAACGGCTGCAGGGCTACACCTACCGCCAGCTCGTCAAGCGCGGCGTCGACGTCCGACTCGGTACGGCGATCTCCGCGGCGCACGAGGATCGCGTCGACCTCGAGGGCGGCGCCACCTGGCCGGCAGACATTGTCGTCTGGGCTGCCGGTATGACCGGCGGCGCCCGGGACGCGTGGGGCCTGCCCATCGGTCCCGGCCGCCGCATCATCGTCGGTGACGACCTTCGCGTCCCGGGCCTCGACAACGTCTTCGCGGTCGGCGACGCCGCGATCAACCGCACGAATCCGATGGCGCAGCTCGCTCAGCCCGCGATACAGATGGGCAAGCACGCCGCCCGGCAGATCGTCCGACTCGAACGTGGGAAGCCGACCAAACCGTTCCGGTACCTGGACAAGGGCATCATGGCGACCGTCGGCAACCGGTCCGCTGTTGTCCAGTTGCCGTTCGGGCCGCGGATCACCGGCGCGCTCGCGTGGCTCACCTGGGTGCTGCTCCACATCTGGTTCCTCCTCGGCGGCCGCAACCGGATCGGAACCCTTGTCAACCTGGCCTATCAGTACCTTCTGTGGCCCCGCCGAGCCGGCGCGATCATCGGCGACATCTCCCTCGGCACAACCACCGGCAACGAGACCCGACCGGTCGTGCGGCAGGACGTCGCATGACGAGCAACAGTGCCGACATCGTGTCCGGGTAACGGCCTGATCGCCCTCTCCCGGCTCCGGCGCCGACGACGAGGCAGAACGGGACGTTGTCGAAGACGAATTGGCCGAACACGTAACCGATGGACAGCCCGGGAACGAGGCCGAGGAGGAGGCCGTCCCGCCACCTCCACTCCATGCCAGAAGGCCGACCCCCACTGGGGTCGGCCTTCGGCTGTTCTGTAAGCCCCCACGCACCCGCTAGGCCCGCTCGTCCGTCGCGTGCTACGCCGGGTGCTCCCACCCACCCCTTCCATGCGCGGCGACCGCCGCTCATTCAACCGGCTAGTCGCCCCGGCCACCGTGATCACTCCGACGTCGCCGCTCCGCGTGCTCGTACGTCGCGTGCTACTCCAAGTGCTCCCAGCCGTGCAGGGTTAGGAGTTGTGGGCCTCGAGGAGGTGGAGGACTGGGACGCCGAGGTGGCGGCGGGCCTGGGAGGACCAGTCGACGTGGAAGAACTCGGCTACAACGTGGGGTCGGGTGAGAACGACGACCTCCTGGCCGTTGACTCGCTGGATCTGCTCGCTGAGTTCGTCCAAGGGTCGGCCGTGGGCGATCAGGCCGGTGGCGTCCTGGCCGAGTGAGCGTAGCCGGTCGATGCTGCGCTCGAGGGCGGCGTTGGCCTGGGCGTCGACGGCTTCTTGAGCTTGCCGCTGCGCCGTACGCATTTCATCTTCGGACGCGATCGAGTGCCGCTCGGCTGTCAGCCCGTAGAACTCCGTTGACGCCAGTCCGGACAGAGACGACTGGACTCGTGCCTGCGCGTCTTCGCACGGAACGATGACGTGATATCTGACATGGTCGGGCACGCTCGCGTGAAGTCCCACTACGCGGTCCGCATCCGGGGAGCTCAACTCCTCCTCGACCAGCATGACGACGTCGTACATGACGATCACCTACCTCGCCGCTTCGGTTGCACTACCAGTACCCAACAAACACCCGGGGACGCCGCGAATCGCGGCGTCCCCGGACGGGTTGGTTCTGCGTCACTCGCCGAAGAGTTGGTCGTAGTGGGTGGTGAAGGCGACGTGGTTGATGCCGTTGAAGACGGCGGGGATCTTGCCGTACGACGTGATGGCGGTCGTCGAGCCGGTGGCGTGGCTGAAGGCGTACTGGTAGCCGGAGTCGGTGTTGTGGTCGACGCCGACGACCAGGGTGCCGCCGCGGGTGCCGCAGCTGTGGGTGACCAGGGACTCGAAGGCCGACCAGCCGGCGCTGCGGATCAGCTTGACGACCGGCTTCGCGGTGCCGGTGACCGGGATCCGGATCGTGTAGAGCGCACCGGCGTTCGTTGTCATCAGCAGGGTGTCGTACGTCGCCGTCTCGCTGATCACCGTCATCGCCTTGAAGCCGCGGAAGCCGGCGAACGAGCCGAGCGACTTGAACCCGCCGTTGACCTGCGCGTATCGGTACAGGTTGCCGTTGGTGTTCAGGCCGTACAGGTACGCGTGCCGGGGCTGCGCGACGCTGTAGTTGGACGTGGCGATGGACTTGAAGCTGGTCCAGCCGCCGCCGATCCGCTTGTACGTCGGCCGCGGCAACCCGTCCTCGTACAGGTACGTCGTGTGCCGGTACAGGGCGTCGCCCTGCAGGAAGAGGCCGTAGAAATAGACCTGGGTGGCCGAGGCGTTCTGCGCCAGGTACCAGGTCGCGTTGGCCCGGGTGCTGGTGAAGTTGAACGGCTCGTACGCCGCCGCCCGCGGCGGCTTGGCGGCGGTGACGTCGACCGACTCCACGGTGTTGGCGCCGGTCGGCCAGCCGACCCAGCTGATGCAGGCGGCGGCCGCGGCCTGCACCGACAGGCGCTGTTTCGACTCGGCGGACTTCACCGTCCACGACGGCTTCGGGTCGGCCTGCGTGCCGGCGATGGCCGGACCGGACGCGGCGGTCGCGGCGAGCATGCCCACCCCCGCCATGGCGAGCGCAAGGCGCTGCAGTTTCATCAAGGGTCCCCCTCCAGGACAAAAGAAAAGTTGCCTCGGGCTACTCGAGACAGCCAGTCACTCTAACCCGGACGGCCGGTCAATCGGTGACTATTGCACCAACCTGCAATAGTCCGCCGAAACGGAGTCACGACACCGCCAGTGAGTCACTCTAGGTGCCGGATCGCCTACGTTCCCGGGGGTATTGCGCCGATAGGCTGCGCGCCATGGGACTGGATGCCTTCGTGTCGTGTCGCTGCTGGGACGACGGCCTGACCACGGCGCCGCCGGTGGATCCCGGGGCGATCGGGTGGGAGGAAGGGGGGATCGAGTTCGACCTGCCGTACGACGGGAACGAGGACGAGCACCTGCGATTCGAGACCTGGAAGCTGTCCTGCTGTGCGCATCCGGGGATGGAGTACGCGGCCGAGCGCATCGGGAACTGGGCGTCCTACCGGCAGCTCCAGACCGCCCTCGGCGAGGTGGGCTGGGACCGCTTCCCGGTGCTTCGACAGGTCCTGCCGGACGCGAACGGCGGCATGGTGGAGTCCGCCGATGCGGCCAAAGCGCTCACCGAACTCCACGAATTCACCGCTTCGGGGCCGATCGCCGACCGTGCGGAGTTGTACGACGGCACGACCGGTGAGCGGATCAGGACGGAAGTACCTGCGTACGGCGGCGAGTTCATGTGGGGACCGGGATACCGGATCGGATTCACCGCGGACGGGCTGTTCGTGCTGGACGGATCCAAACAGGTGATCTTCCGGGCGCATCGCGTGGGGCAGCGGGTCGGCGAGGGCGGTGCCTGGCTGTCCGACCTCGATCACCCGGAGCGTGGCGAGACCCGGGTGACCACCAGCATCGAAGGCGGAGCGAGCCCGCTGCTGGTTCGGACAGGCAGTTATGCGTCGACCGATTTCGAGTACACCATGATGGCCTTGGCCAAGGTCTTCCAAGCCTCGGTCGACACCGGGAACCCCGTGGTCTGGACCTGAGCGTCGTCACCCGGACTACGGCGCTGACCAGGACTCAGGGTCCAGCCGTACGGCGTTGGCGACATAGCTGATCGCGCGGTACCAGCCGGCCAGTACGACGATCTCCAGCAGTTGGGCCGTGGTGTAGTGAGCGGCCAGGGCGTCCCAGGCTGCGTCCGTCAGCTGGGCGGTGGCGTGGAGCTCGTCGATCGCCTGGAGCAGGGCGTGGTGGTGCGGCGGCCAATCGGCGCCGCCGTCGGTGCTGCCGTCGATGGTTGCCTCAAGCATTGATGGGGTCAGGCCGACCTGGTCGGCGAAGACGGTGGCGTGGACGGACCACTCGTACCGGCAGTCATTCAGGGCGCAGACGCGGGCGATGACGAGCTCGCGGTCGAGGGCAGGGAGCTTGCCGTGGGCCAGGAGACCGGCGCCCAGGACGCGCATGCGGGATGCCAGGTCGGGGTGGTGCTGGAGGAGGCGGAACAGGGCCAACGGCTCATGGGTGACGCCTGGTGGCATCCATTTGTGGAGCGCCTGCTCGACGTCCGGGGCGTACGGCGGGGTGAGTGGTTCGATGCGGGGCATGATCACCTCGGGGTGTGCTCATGAGGTAGTGCATGACGACGTACGTGTCGTCGGCGACGACCCGGCGGAGGTCGAGTTGGGCGCCCGCGACCGGGGCCTGGGTGATGAACTCGATGAAGGCGTCGCGGCCGGACGGGTTCCCCGGGCTGTGCTCGACGAAGTCCTCGTGCAGCACCGTGCGCAGTACGTCGACGTTGCCCTTGGCAAACTCGTGGAACGCGTGCAATGCAAGGCGTTTGTTGTCCGAAGCAGTCATACCAAGAACGGTCCCCGACACAAAGTCATGCTGTCGATTACAAGGGTGGTAATGGCGGCGCCCACCCCGCCCCCGCGATACTCGGGACGTGTCCCAGATCGGCGTACTGCTTCGGGAATGGCGGCATCGCAGGAAGCTCAGCCAGCTCGACCTCGCGATCCAGGCCGGTGTGTCCGCTCGGCACGTCAGCTTCGTCGAGACCGGCCGGACCATCCCCAGCAGCCAGATGGTCCTGCAGTTGGCCGAGCACCTCGGCGTACCGCTTCGAGATCGAAACCGCCTCCTCGTCGCAGCCGGTCATGCTCCGCTCTACCGGCAACGCTCGCTCGACGACCCGGATCTGGAGCGCGTCCGGGAGGCGCTCGAGCGCTTCGTCCGCGCGCACGAACCTTATCCGGCGCTGGCCGTCGACACCCGCTGGAACCTCCTCCTCGCCAACGACGCCCTCGACGTCTTCCTCGACGGCGTCGCGCCCGAGCTGCTCGAGCCGCCGATCAACATGATGCGCCTCGGCCTGCACCCCGACGGGCTCGCGCAGCGGATCCGCAACCTCGACCAGGTCCGCGCGTACCTCCTGCCACGCCTCGCCCGCCAGGCCGCGAACACCGGTGATCCCCAACTGCACAGCCTGTACGACGAACTGATTGCCTACGGCCCCGATCCCGGCAATCTCCAGCCCGATCCCACGGACATCGCCCTCCCGATCCGGATCCAGTACCGTGGCGCCGAACTTTGCTTCGTCAACGCGATCACCACCTTCGGCGTGCCCTTCGACATCACCCTCGAGGAGATCGCGATCGAGACCTACCTGCCCGCCGACCGTCAAACGGCCGACACGTTGAGCAGGATCCGGCCACGCACGCCGGACTCCATCTGACGATGAGCATCGCCCGCCGCCGACAACGGCAAGGCCGGGCGTGTCCGGGCGCGAAGCCGCTTCGCCGCCAGTTGGTTGTTGATCAACTCAGCTGCGTCGGCGAGGTCGCCCACCGACGCGTTGCTGATGACGAAGCCGCGGATGCTGGCGTCCCGGGTGTAGAGCGCACCGACGGGCAGCACCGGCCGGGCCGCCATACCGGCCAGCGCGATGATGCGTCCACCCCGAGCCAGCCGCGGTACGGCGGTCTCCAGGTCATGCCGGCCCGAGTTGTCGATCCAAAGATCCACCGCGGACGCAGGCACCTCGGAGTGATAGTCGAAGACCTGCTCGGCCCCACAGCTCCTGACCCAGTCGAAGTCATCCGGCGAAGACGACGCAACCACCCGGGCACCCGCCGCGGACGCCAATTGCACCAACGCACTCCCGACCCCGCCACCCGCGCCGAGCACCAAGACCGTCTCACCAGGCGCCAGCCCGCCAGTGCGGAAGAGCGCCAGGTACGCCGTGGCCGCCGTATGCAGCACCGCCACCGCCTCGGCAGCCTCCACCCCGTCCGGCAACCGATACGACCGATCCCGCGGTACGACGGCCAATTCGGCAAACGACCCCTGTCGCCCGTCATGGCCGAGGCTGTTGCACCACACCCGATCCCCAGGCGCGAACTCCGCCACCGACCGCACCACCGTCCCGACCAGATCCCGGCCGATCACGAACGGGAACGGCGTACTCGTCGCATATGCACCCGACCGGACGAACGTGTCGACATGGTTGACCGCCACCACCTCGACCCGGACGAGCACATCGGTCGGACCCGGTTCCGGCACCGGCAGTTCGCCGTACTGGATGACGTCCGGCGACCCGTGCGACGTGATGTACGCGGCGCGCATGGTCTCCGTCACGACGACTCCTGCCGGACCGCGTCGTACCGGGCGATCCAGGCCTTCGTGAGCTCGGCCTCGTCGGCGCCGCCGAAGGTGTACGCGGGGGAGAGGATCGGCAGCGCCCGCTCGACCCGGATCAGCACCGCCTGGTTCGCCGGGTACCCGGGCCCGTTGATCGAGAGCAGCCAGGCGTTCAGCTCCTCGTACGACGACTCGCCCGGCGGCACGATCGTCGCGGTCCCCTTGAACCGGTAGCCGCGCCGGCGGAACACGTCGATCGTGTTCACCTCGATCCGCGGATCGGCGGCCAGGTTGCGCATGGTGTTCGGTGAGGCGATGTCCATGAAGATCAGGTGCTCGTCGTCGTACACCCGCAGCGACCCCTTGGGCGACAGGTTCGGCGAGCCGTCCGGGCAGACCGTCGCGACGAAGCTGAGCATCGCCTGCTCGACGATCATCCGCATGTGTTCAGTGATCACGGGCACGTGCTTCTCCTTCGAGTGAGAGCGGGCGGCCGGAGTACGGCAGGCCCACCATGGATCCGTACAGCAGGTCGCCGTCCGCCTTCGCCGCCGGAGCGCCGAGGTCGACGTCCCGGGTCTCCGGCCCGATGTACGCGCCGAGGCCGATCAGCAGCCCGCCGACGGCGAGGAAGACCAGCGGCGTCAGCTCGTACGGCATCACGGTCGCGAGTCCCTCTTGGTAGAAGGCGTAGAACGCCGGCACGATCACGGCCGTGGTGTATCCGAGCCCGTAGCCGCTGGACCGGATCCCGGTGTGGAACCGCTCGATGATGTACGTCGTCACGACCGCGAACGTCGACACCACCACGACCACCAGCGCGACCGTCACCAGGCCGATCGCGACCGCGCCGGAAAGCTTGCCCCGGGCAATCAACCAGAAGAGCGCCGGCGCGATCACCGTCGTCGCGACCCCTTGCAGCAGGACGGGCGGCGGCCGATCCGCTGCGACAGCGATCCGGCGAGCAGGTACGTGCCGATGAGTACGGCGTACGCGACGACCAGGATCATCGTCACCGTTCCGACCGGCAGCTGGGTTCGCAGGACGCCGGGAAGCACGGCGCCGACCATGTTGAACGCCAGCCAGACCCCGGACATCAGCGTGAACACCTGCAGGAAGCCGCGCAGGTTCGGCCCCTGGAACAGGTCTCGGAGCGGTTGGTGTCCATCGCTGTTCCGGTTCTTCCAAACCGGCGACTCCTCCACATTTCGGTGGTACCAGAGCGCCCAGGCGAGCGCCAGCAGTCCGCCGATCACGAACGGGATCCGCCAGCCCCAGGTCACGTACGGCGTGCCGAGTCCACCGGCTGGGATCAGTTCGAGCAGGACGAGCGTGATCAGCGCGATCGAGCAGTACGCCACCGGGAACCCGGTCATGATCACGGCGCCGTACAACCCGCGTTTGCGGGCGGGCGCGTGTTCGAGGGCCAGCGGCGCGGCCGCCGTGTACTGACCGCCGAGGAAGATGCCGTCGGTGAAGCGCAGCAGGATCAGCGCGATGATCGCGAACAGGCCGGCCTGCTGGTAGCCCGGCAGCGCGGCGATCGCCAGCGTGGTCAGGCCGAACCCGATCAGCGACGTCTGCGTCGTCCGCTTGCGCCCGGACTTGTCGCTGAGCCGCCCGAAGATGAGTGCGCCAAGCGGGCGGCCGAGCAGCGTGGCCGCGAACACGACCGCGGTGAGGATCCGTTGGGCGCTGGTGGAGATGTCGTCGGGTGCGAAGTACGCGGCGGCCGGGGCCAGTGCGACGATCGGCAGGTACACGTCGAACATGTCGACGTACAGGCCGACCTGAGCGCCGACAAGAGGTTTGCGGCTCGATGTTTTCATGGGATGCCTCCGGTCAGACGCCGTACAGCCAGTCGGTGTGGGAGTGGTCGGAGCGATCGCGGGTGCGCAGCAGTTCGTTGCGTAGCAGCCGGGCCGTGCCGTCGACGTGCCAGATCTCGCCCCAGATCCGGGCCGTGCGCTGGATCCGCGCGGTGCGGGGCGCGCGAATCCTCTGTGTCGCTTCGAGTACGGCGGGCCAGTCGCCATGTTTCACGGCCTGGTCGGCGAGGACCTGCGCGTCCTCGAGCGCCTGGCAGGCACCTTGCGCCAGGTACTGCAGCATCGGGTGCACGGCGTCGCCGAACAGCCCGAGCCGGCCACGCGACCAGGTTGCCGTCGGCAACCGATCAGTCATCGGCCAGCAGCGGTCCCGCCAGAGCGAAGCGAGCCCTGCGCGGACCGCGTCACAGCAGCCCGCAAACGCTTCGCCCAGCGAAGCAGGTGTCTTGAAGACGGCGACCTGGTTGATCAGCTCACCGCGGCGCAGCGGGTACTGCACCAGATGGCAGTCGGGGCCCAGCCAGGCAACCACGCTGCGCTGATCCACGGACTCAGGCGCCTCGTCGGCAGGCATCGTGCCCCGGTACGCGACGAAGCCGGAGTCGATCTTCTCGTCACCGACGATCGCCTTCCGCAGCCCGGAGTCCACGCCGTCGAGTCCAAGCACGACACCACTGCTGAAAGTGCTCCCGTCGGCACACACGGTCTCCGCGCGATCGGCGTCCAGACGTACGTTGGCCACCTCGTGTGCGGTGTGGAGCTCGACCCCCGACTCCTTACACGCAGTCAGGAGTACGTCGTGCAGGTCGCTGCGATGCACGACGACGTACGGCGCCTGGTAGCGGCGACGGAACTCGTCACCGAGGTCCAGACTGGTCAGCTCCCGGCCGTCCACAGCGTCACGCAGGACCAGTCGGTCCGGGAGCACGCCGCGGTCGACGATGTCGTCGAGCAGTCCCCAGTCCTGCAGCAGGCGGGTCGCGTTGGGCGCCAGTTGGAGCCCCGCGCCGACCTCGCCGAAGTGGTCGGCGCGCTATGAAGAACAAGCCGCCGTATCCGCTCGCCTCCGTCGACAACGCGCTGCGGCTGATCCACATGCTGCGAGACGAGGGCGAGCTGCGCCTGAGCGATGCCGCCGACGAGCTCGGGGTCGGCCGGTCCACGGCGCACCGCCTGCTGTCGATGCTCGTCTACCGCGACTTCGCCGTACAGGACGAAGTGAACCGGACCTACCTGCCCGGGGCGGCGCTGTCGGCCGGGCCGCTCAACGGGCAGCCGCGGAACCAGGAGCTGCGGCGACTGCTGATGCCGCACCTGGAGCGGCTGTGCCACCAGGTCGACGAGTCGGTGAACCTGATGGTGCGAGTCGGGACCCACACGCGCTTCCTGGCGACAGTGGAGACGCGGCAGATGCTGCGCGTCGGCGATCGGCAGGGGACGGTGCTGCCGGCGCATGAGTCGTCCGGTGGCAAGGCGCTGCTCGCGGAGCTGCCCGACGACCACCTGGCCGAGCTGTACCTGCGTGGGCCGGAGCCGGTGCTGTCCGAGGAGGACTTCGGCCGGTTGACGCGCGACGTCGCTCAGACGAGGCGGTCCGGGTACGCGCTGAACCTGGAGGCGACGGAGGCGGGGATCTGCGCGATCGGCCGGGTGGTCCGGGACGCGGACGGCGCCGCGATCGCGGCGATCACGATCAGCGCGCCGACGGTCCGTTTCCCGGCCGATCGGATCGAGTCGCTGGCCAAGGCGCTCGCCGAGACCACGGCCCGCGCCGGTCGCGACCTGCCGTCAGGACTTGGCTGAGCGGAAGGTACGGCGGAGGTCGTCGACCCACTCGGTCGGGACTTCCCACGGGATGAAGTGACCGCCGTTCGGGTGGGCGGTGAGGTTGATGTGGTTGTACCAAGGAGCGCGGTCGCTGGCGAGAAAGTGCTGGACGCGTTCCTCGGGGGTGGTGACGCCGGGCGGGTCCTCGTAGCCGACGAAGGTGATGCCGGTCGGGGCTTCGATGACCGGCGTCCGATCGTGCGATGGGGTCCACGGGTAGCGGTTGTTGTTCGCGTAGGTGCGGATCGAGGTGTCGATCGCGTTGCCGGCCCAGTAAATCGTGGCGTGCGTGAGCAGGTCGTCCTTGCTGAACGGGTCGCCTTCCGACCACTTCGACCAGCGCTCGAGCATCCAGGCGAGCATGCCGGCCGGTGAGTCGGCCAGGCCGAAGCCGAGCGTGCTCGGGTCGAGAACGTGGGTCGCCAGGTGGGAGGCGAACTTCCGGTCCAGTTCGATGATGCGGGCATGGACCTCGGGCGGCAGGTTCGGCGGGATCGGGTGGCCGCCGCTGAAGTCCCAGGCCCGGTCGCCGTTGAAGAAGTCGAGTTTCAGGCCCGAACCGATGTGGATCCCGTAGAGCGCGTCGGCGTACTTGTGCCCCAGTTGCCCGGTGACGAGTGCGCCGACGTCACATCCGCCGGCGGCGTACCGTTCGTACCCGAGGGTCTCGGTCATCAGCTCGTGCCAGATGTCGGCGATCTTCCAGAAGTTCAGGTCCGGCCGGCCGGTGAGCGGGGTGGAGAACCCGAACCCGGGTAGCGACGGCACGATCACGTCGAAGGCGTCGGCCGGATCACCGCCGTACGCCGCCGGGTCGGCGAGCGGGTCGATCACCTTCGACCAGTGCCAGAACGTCCACGGCCAGCCGTGACTCAGGATCAGCGGAGTCGGATCCGGGCCGACGCCGGGCTTGCGCAGGAAGTGCACCGGTACGCCGGAGACGTGGACGCGGTACTGCTCGTACGCGTTCATCGCCCGCTCCGCCGCACGCCAGTCGTACCCGTCGGCCCAGTACTCCACGAGTGCTTGCAGATCGGTACGACGTACGCCGTAGAAGCCGTCCTCGTTGCCCACGTCGAGCGGCCACTTGGTCGCGCGCAGCCGGTGGCGCAGGTCGTCGAGCACCTCGTCCGGCACGTGGATCGGGGTCTGTTCCCAAGTCTTCATGGTTGCCTCAGGCATCCTCGGTGGCGATCTCGGTCAAGCGGGTCAGGACCTGCATCGAGCCCGCGAGTACGGCGCGTTCGTCGTCGGTCAACTGGTCCACGAGCCGGGTCAGCTCGGCGACACGGTTCGCGTGCCGGGAGCGGACGATCTCGCGACCCTCTTTTGTGAGCGACAGCAGCATCGCGCGGCCGTCGGTGGGGTCGGGGCGGCGTGCGATCAGCCCATCCTGCTCGAGCTTCCCGACCAGGCTGGTCAACGCGGGCTGCTTGAGCTGCTCGGTGCTCAGGAGGTCGGTAAGCCGCAGCGGACCGCTCCGCCCCAGGGTGTGTAGTACGGACAGTGTCGAGAAGTTGAACCGCTGCACCGAGGGCAGCCGGATGAAGATCGTGTTGAAGTCCTCGATCACCGTCGTCAGCCGATCCACGTCCACGGTCACCCGGCCGACTATATCAATCTTCGATGTAACTCGGCGAAGTGGTATCCGGGCGGCGGACGGTGATGTGGTCAGTTGCTGAGGGCGAGGCCGGGGACGGCGATGGCGGGGTCGCCGGAGCGCAGGGTGAGAGTCGCCGTGGTGAGGTCGTCCGGGAGATGACCCGTGAACGTGATCGTGCCGTGTTCGACGGCGCCGGCGGCGACTGTGTTCGGCCACTGGCTGCGGAAGCCGTCGGGCTTCAAGGAGTTCCCGTCCGGACCGGTGAAGGCGGCCTGGCCGTCGAGTGGGAGCCTCAGCGGCTGATCGCTGCCGTTGCTGACGGCGACCTCGACCCGGGTGAAGTGGCTCGTGTACGTGACATTCTCGACCGTGACGGTGACGCCGGAGCCGGTCCGGGCGACGGGTTTGATCAGGCGATCCTCGCCCGACTCCTTGCCGGTCACGTAGGCGGCGGCGTACTCGACTCCCGCGGTCAGCGCGAACCCGCCGACGCCGACCCCCAGCAGTACGGCGCCGATCGCGACCAGCACCGGTACGTCGACCCGTCCGGCGCGGGGGCGCTCCTCGGAGGCGATCGCGTCGAGCAGGGCGACGACCATGGCAGCGATCAGTGCGATCGTGGGTGGGACGAGCCAACGCAGGGAGCCGCCGGGGCCGTCGGCGAAGAACGTCGCCGCCATGTTGATGATCAGTCCGAGCCCGAGTACGGCAGCCGCGATCAGGAGCACCCGGACGAGTCGCACACGCCCGACGGCCGATTCGCCGGTTGCTGGTGCGGGGGTGCGCCGTACCGGCTCCGGCTGGGTCGGGGCAGGGGCCGGCGGTGGTTGCTGCTGGTCGAACGCCGAATCGGGCCAGCCGGCCGACTCTGACCAGTTGGCAGGTCCGCCCTCCGGCCGCACGAGGGCAGGCCGCTGCCCCTCAGACCAAGGCGATCGCGCCGGCTCCGGGTTGTCCGCCGAGGGATAAGCCGCCCAGGCCGCATCGCCACCCGGCCCGCTCTCCTCAACCTCCACCCAGCCCACCGGGGCCTCATCCACCCACTCGTCCCGGGGCCCGACCTCCCCCGCCAAGTCATCCCAAAACGCCGGCCCCCCACCCGACCCGCCGTACGACGCACCGTCGCCAGCAACGCCACCCGACTGCGCCGACGCACCACCTGCCTCCGCCGACGCCGACGCACCACGCGCATCCGACGACCCGACCGCTCTGTAGCGGGCTGACGGGTCTACAACCCCGCCCTGCGGGGTGCTCGGGTCGGTTTGGGGCGGGGGCTCCGGTGCGCCAGTCGGTCCGTGTGGTGGTGTTCCGGTCGCGCCGGGGTGGCCAGGCGCTCCCTGGGTGCCGCCTGCCTTGTACTGAGCCGACGGGTCCACAGCCCCGCCAGGCGGCAGGGTGCCTGGGCTCATCGCCCCGCCCTGCGGGGTGGTCGGGTCGGCGCCTTGCGGCGGCATGCCGCCGTGGCCGGTCTGCGCGGGGGGAGCTTGGGGCGAGGGCGCCGGGGCGTCGCCCGCAGGTCGGCCGCCGGGGGAGGCGGGGCTGGAGGCGTCAGGCCTGGCGGGAGCTGGCGAGGTGCCGCCGACACCCGGCGGGGTGTGAGCTGGGGGAGCTGCCGGCGGTGGCACCGGTGGAGCACCTGGTGCGGCCGGGGTGGGTGGCACCGGCGACGGGGCCGCGCTCGACAGGTCAGCGCCCGACGCGGCCGCGGCCGGTGGGAATGCGGGAGGTGACCCCGGTGTCGGAGTCGGCCCAGGCGTGCCGCCGGGCGCCGGGCCGCCTGCGGCTGCCGGGGGTGCCACGGGGACGCCGGGTGGTTGGGATGCGGGAGCCGCCGCAGGGTCCGTGGAAGCGGGGGTGGAGCGGGAGGTGGGTTCGTGGAAGGTGAGGACTGAGCGGCCGATGTGGATTCGGTCGTTGTTGGTGAGGGGGGTGGGGGCGGCCAGCCGGCGGCCGTTGAGGGCGGTGCCGTTGCGGGACTCGTCGACCAGCGTCCACGTGCTGCCGGAGCGGTCCAGGCGCGCGTGGATGCGGGAGATCTGGTCGTCCGACGGCAGCCGGATATCGGCGATCGAACCCCGGCCGATGGTGACCGTGTCGCCGTCGGTCGGCAGCGTCCAGCGCTGCGAACCGAGCGACAGCGCGAATTCGGTTTCCAACTAACACCCCACCCGGCAGCCAACCCGTCGTGCGCGATTGTGCCTGCCCGACCCGCACCAGGTCCAGACCGCCCCGCCCGCATGAGTCTCGTCACACCCGGATCTGCCCAGAACTCACCTCAAAGGTCACGCCCAGGTCACGCTGTACGGCGGCCCCGGGGGAGGCCGCCGTACCGAAGCACTTGTCAGTTCAGCACCATCCGCGGCTCGCCGTTGACCAGCCCGGTCCCGGAGATCACGCAGGTGCCCCCGCGGTTCTGGTTGTACGCCTGCCGCACGCACGACCGCGTCGCCAGCTGCGCCCAGTAGTTCGGGTGCAGGGACTCCTGGAGGTAGTAGTTGGAGCCGACCGTCGTCACCGTGCGGATCTGGTTGATCCACTCGGTCCTGTCGACCGCGGTCGCCTGAGTCCACGAGCTCAGCCCGACCTCCTCGTACAGCCCGACGTTCTTCTCGCACAGCCGCCGTCCGTTGAACGCCGACTGCAGCTCGAGCAACCGCGTGTTGCTCAGCCCGGACTGGCTGATCGCCGCGCGGACCGTGCTGTTGATCGTGACGAGCGCGCTGCTGTTCGCCCAGTCCGCGTCCGCGTTCCAGAACCCGCAACCGCCGACGCTCTGCCGCGTGTAACCGCTCTGCCCGTACCGGAACCCGCTGCCGGCCGGAATCGGCGACGGATAGGTCTGCACGAGCAACGTCCACCCGTTGTCGGCGTACCCGGCGTTCCGCATCGCGGTCCGGACGTTCTGGAAGGCAGTCGCGATCCGCCCGCGTACGGCGGTCACGTTGGTGGTCGTGAAGTTCGCGACCACCGAGGAGTCGTCCTTGCAGTAGTCCGGGTACCACGACGGCGACAGCAGGAAGTCGGTCACGCACTGCGTCACGATCGAGGCGAAGTTGAAGTCGTTGCCGCCGATCGACACGACCACCTGCTTCACATTGTGCGTCGTGGCGAACTGCTGCAGCAGCTTCGCCTGGCCGAGGCGCCCGGCGCCGTCGTCGTGGAAGTCGAGTCCCGGCTTGAAGTAGTCGCCGGTGCTGGTGGTCGTACGGGCACCCGAGCAGGCCAGGTTCAGCCCACCGACGCCACCGCCGATGTACGCCTCGGCCGACCGGCTGCGGTGGCAGCGCGGGATCACCTCGGCGGTCCCGCTCGCGTTGTCGTGGTACGCGTGCGCGCCGAGCGCGTCCGCGGGTGCTTCGGAGTTGTTCGAGCTGCCGGCCCAGCGACCGGCCTCACCCGAGATGTACGAGTCGCCGACGGTCACGACGTACGGCGTACCTGACCCGGGGCCGTCGGCCTGCGCGGGGGTTGCGACCAGGCCAAGGCCGGCCATGGAGAGCACGAGAACTGCGGGCACCGAAAAAGAGCGGGGCGGAATCTTCACCGGAAGGCCTCTCTCGCCGGAGGTCGGTGACCGCCCGGACCCCCGTGCCGGCCACCGTGGCGAGAATGTACTCCCGGGTAACCACGAAAAGAAGACCGAGAGTACTGACACCTTTGCGCACTGTCACGGCCGTGTCAGGGCCCGAAGGACAGGAGGTAGTCACCTGGCCGAGTCGACCGTCAGCGGACCGACTGCTCTGGGACCGCACTACCTCCTGTCCTTCGGGCCCGCCTCACCCACCCAGGTCCAGCGGCACCGGGTAGCGCTCCTCCCACCAAGCCTTCCAGCGGGCGTCGAGCGCCTCGCGGTCCACGTCGCCGTACAGGGACAGGACCGCCATCGACGCGCCGTCCGGCTTCTTCTCACCGGGCGGGATGTGGCTGAGAACCAGCAGGCCGTTGCCCCAGCTGCCGACAGTCAGGCCGGCCTGGTGCTCGGAGGTGAACCAGACCTCGCCCTTGGCCTGCTCGCCGATCAGGTCCAGCTCGTACGGCGTGCCGCCCGGCTGCAGGTCGATCCCCAGCTCCGTGATCGGCGAGCGAGCGCCGGAGCCCGAGTAGAACAGGGTCCGCCGCGGCTCGCCCGGGTGGTTCTCCAACGCGAACCGCAGTTGGTTCAGGAACGTGATCCAGCCCTCGGTGACGTCGTCGTAGTACGCGTCCCATTCGGGGTTGTCGCCGTACGGCGCCCTCGTCAGCGTCAGCCTCGACCCGCCCTCGACCGGCTCGATCACGAACTCGTCGCCGCTCCCGAGTGTCAGGATCGCGCTCTCTGCATCGGCCGTGACCTGGGTGAAGTAGATCAGGTCGATCTCTTCCTCGAGTCCGCCCTGCGCCCCCTCGTACTCCCAGCCGTGCCAGTGCCGGATCTTGTCCTTGTTCCGCAGCGCGTCCCACACCGCCTCGACCGGCGCGGCCATGGTCACCACGATCCGGGGTCGTTCCTCGTTCATGCCTTGTCTCCTTCGGTACGGCGCGACGCCGGATGGCCGCCCGCGATCAGCCGGTAGGGGCGACCGCCGTCAGTGTCGAACTTCTCGACCGTCCGCCGGATCGCCTCGGTCAGCGCGTCGGTGAAGCGGTGCACGTCGCCGGGCGCCGCGAACCGCACCTCGGCCTCGAGCGTGAACGTGAGCAGTCGCTTGCCGTGGGCATCGGCCTTGGCCTGCATCCGGGCCACGTCCCGAACGGTGCCGGCGGCGACTTCCACCAGGTGCTCGGCGGCGTACTGGTCCTGGATGGTGCTGAACGCCCGGCCCATCACGCCCGGGTCGACGACCAGGGTCGCGGCGGACGCCCGCAGGATCCGCTCGGTGAACCCGCGCCGTCGGCGTTCCTCGACGAGCTCGACCAAGCCGGCCTTCTCCAGTTCGCGCAGGTGGTAGTTCACCCGCTGCCGGGGCAGGTCGAGCGCGGCCGCGAGCTGGGTCGCCGACGACGGCTCGCGGAGCAGGTCGAGCAGTTGCCGCCGGATCGGCGACAACGCCAGCCGGACCTTGTCCGGCTCCTCCACGTATCCCAGCACGCCCCCAGACTCCACTTGACAGGAAAATTTGTCAATAGGAGCGCGGACCGCCACGCCATCACAACGCCGGCTCGACGGACGCGAGCACGCTCAGCGCGCGCCGGGCGGCGGGATTGTGATGGCCTGCACGTCCGGCGTGACAGCATGCGGGCATGGCGTTGGTCGGGCCGCAGTTGCCGGTGGGGACGCAGGTGGTGATCCGGGTCGCCGCGCCCGACGACCACGGCGGTACGGCGCAACGCGGAGCAACCGGCCGAGTCGCCGGAGTCACCCCGGACGGCCGCTACGCAGTGCGGCTCGCTGACGGCCGGGAGACCGTCGCCGGCCGCGACCAGCTCAGCCTACGGACGGCGTACCAGGACAAAGCGATCGAGTTGGACCAGCCCGACGGCGACCGGTTGGTGCTCGACCACACCATCTACGC
This sequence comes from Kribbella sp. NPDC050124, assembly GCF_044460355.1. Classification (NCBI taxonomy): domain Bacteria; kingdom Bacillati; phylum Actinomycetota; class Actinomycetes; order Propionibacteriales; family Kribbellaceae; genus Kribbella; species Kribbella sp. NPDC050124. The sequence continues at coordinate 376,249 of NZ_JBITJU010000003.1, read as the reverse complement.
GGCGGTCGTCGGGTCCCGGGCGTTCGGCCTGGACACGGACAAGTCCGACATCGACACCCGCGGCGTGTACGTCGCCCCGACAGAGTCGTTCTGGTCGCTCGCCAAGCCGCCGACCCACGTCGACGGCCCCGAGCCGGAGTGGTTCTCGTGGGAGGTCGAGCGGTTCTGCGAACTCGCGCTGAAGGCCAATCCGAACCTCCTCGAGGTCCTGCACTCGCCGCTCGTGGTCCGGCAGACGCCACTCGGCGCGGAGCTGATCGAGTTGCGCGCAGCCTTCCTCTCGCAGCTGGCCTACCAGACGTACTCGGGTTACGTGCTCAGCCAGTTCAAGAAGCTGGAGGCGGACTTCCGCCGCGACGGTGCGCCGAAGTGGAAGCATGTCATGCACCTCCTCCGGTTGTTGCTCGCGGCCCGTGCTCTGTTGCTGGAGGCAAAGCTCGTCGTGGACGTCGGTCCCGACCGGGAGCGGCTGCTCGCGGTGAAGCGTGGTGAACTGTCCTGGGACGAGGTCGAGCGGTGGCGGCTCGGGCTGCACGAGGAGCTCGACAACGCCTTGCGGAGAACGGTTCTCCCGGCGACACCAGACGCCGTACGGGTGGACGCCTGGCTGCGGTCGGTCCGGAAGAGGAGTCTTGGTGACGCGTGACATGCGGCAGCTCGACTACGCCGAGCTGCGAGCGATCATGGGCGAGCAGCCGTACCGCTTGCTGTTCGCAACGGTCTCCGGCGCGCACCTGTACGGCTTCCCGTCGCGCGACTCCGACGTCGACCTGCGCGGCGTTCACATCCTCCCGGCCGCCGAGGTGGTCGGTCTGCGGACCGGGCCGGAGATCCTGGACCGGACCTGGTTCGAGAACGAGGCCGAGGTCGATCTCGTCACCCACGACCTGGCGAAGTTCGCCCGGCTGATGCTGCGCCGCAACGGCTACGTGCTGGAGCAAGTGCTCTCGCCGCTGGTCGTCGTGAGCACCCCGGAGCACGACGAGCTGAAGGCACTCGCCGCGGACTGCGTGACGAAGTGGCACGCCCATCACTACCGCGGCTTCGCGAACACGCAGTGGGACTTCTTCGAGCGAAAGCGCGAGCTCAAGCCGCTGTTGTACACCTTCCGCGTGCTGCCCACCGGCATCAACCTGATGCGGACCGGAGTCGTCCAGGCGGATCTGCGCGAGCTGGTCGACCTGAGCGAGGCGCCGGCGTACCTGCCGGAACTGATGGCCGCCAAGGCCGAGGCCGAGCACGGTGGGCTGGAAGGGATGGCGGGGGAGCAGTTGGCCGAGGATGTCAGCCGGCTGCACACCGCCCTCGACGAAGCCGAGGCCGCAAGCCGCTTGCCAGACCGTCCGTCGGGCGAGCCTGCGCTGCACGACTTGCTGGTGCGGCTGCGGCTTTCTGCCTGAGGCTCGGCGGATAGCGGTTGCCCGTGTTCTGGGCTGACAACGCTGACAGGTCTACGCTATTTACTTAACTTCGTGAAGCATTGACATCCGGGCTGGCGAGGTAAATAGTTCCGTCCTGAAATCAATCAGAAAGCAGAGTGAATCAACAGTGTCGAACATCGAGGTACTGCAGCTCCGGGCTGCCGGGGTCAGTCTGGTGCTGGACTGCTCCGGTCCCGCCCTTCCGTCGGTCCTGCACTGGGGCGCGGACCTGGGTGAGCTGACCGGGCAGGCTCTGCTGGATCTGAGGCGTGGGGCCGGCGCGGTCCAGGACGGCAACGGCCTGGACGACAACCAGCCCGTCGCGATCGTGCCGGAGTACGCGACCGGCTGGTTCGGCCTGCCGGGCCTCAGCGGCCACCGGGACGGCCGGAACTTCTCCGCGGCCTTCCGCCTGACCAGCGTCGCCCAGACCGGCAACACCGTGCAGGCCGACGCCGTGGACGACGAGGCCGGCCTGACGATCCGGCTCACCATCGAGCTGACGGACTCGGGCCTGGTCCGGGCGAAGGCGGACCTCACCAACACCGGCGCGACGCCGTACACGGTGGACGGGCTCGTGCTCGCGCTGCCGGTCCCGACCGAGGCGACCGAGCTGCTCGACATGACCGGCCGGCACATCGGCGAGCGGCACCCGCAGCGGCACGCGTTCACCCAGGGCGCGCACATCCGCGACAACCGCCGCGGCCGCACCGGCGCCGACGCCACCCTGCTGCTGATCGCCGGCACCCCCGGCTTCGACTTCGGCACCGGCGAGATCTGGTCCGTCCACACCGCCTGGAGCGGCAACCACCGGTCCTACGCCGAGCGCGGGATGAGCGGGTACGGCGTGATCGGCGGCGGCGAGCTCCTGCTGCCGGGCGAGGGCCGCCTGGAAGCCGCGGGCACCTACAGCTCGCCGTGGATCTACGGATCGTACGGCGTCGGGCTCGACGAACTGTCCGCCCGCTTCCACGAGTTCCTGCGGGCCCGGGACAACCACCCGAAGACCGAGCGTCCCGTCGTACTGAACACCTGGGAAGCGGTCTACTTCGACCTCGACCTGGACAAGCTGAAGGCGCTCGCGGACGCGGCGGCCGAGGTCGGCGCCGAGCGGTTCGTGCTCGACGACGGCTGGTTCCGCGGCCGGCGCGACGACCACGCCGGGCTCGGCGACTGGTACGTCGACGAGGGGATCTGGCCGAAGGGGCTGCACCCGCTGGTCGACCACGTGCGCGGACTCGGGCTGCAGTTCGGGCTCTGGGTCGAGCCGGAGATGGTGAACCCGGACTCCGACCTGGCCCGCGAGCACCCGGACTGGATCCTTGCCACCGGCCACCGGATGCCGCCGACCGCGCGGCACCAGCAAGGCCTGAACCTCGGCGTCCCGGCGGCGTACGACTACATCCTCGAGCGGCTCGACGCGCTGCTGACCGAGTACGACATCGCCTACCTGAAGTGGGACCACAACCGGGACTTCGTCGACGGCGGCGACCAGCTGACCGGGACGGCCGGCATCCACGCGCAGACGCTCGCGGTGTACCGGCTGATCGACGAGCTGAAGCGGCGGCACCCGGGCCTGGAGATCGAGTCGTGCTCGTCCGGCGGCGCCCGCGTCGACCTCGGCATCCTGGAGCGCACCGACCGGGTCTGGGGCAGTGACAGCAACGACGCGCTGGAGCGGCAGAAGATCCAGCGCTACACCCAGCTGCTGCTGCCGCCGGAGCTGATCGGCTGCCACGTCGGCCCGCCGCGGGCGCACACCACCGGTCGCACCCAGGTGCTGTCGTTCCGCGCGATCACCGCGCTGTTCGGCCACTTCGGCATCGAGTGGGATATCGCCTCCGCCACGCCCGAGGAGCGCGCGGAACTCAAAGGCTGGGTCGCCCTGCACAAGGAGCTGCGGCCCCTGCTGCACACCGGACGCGTGGTCCGCGCCGACCGCGGTCCGGACGACTTCCTGCTGCACGGCGTGGTGGCGCAGGACGGCTCGCGGGCCGTGTACGCCGCCGTACAACTGACCCAGTCGATCACCTCGGCCGTCGGCCGGGTCCGGCTGCCCGGGCTCGAGCCGACCCGGACCTACCGGGTGCGCAAGACGGCGACACCCGGACCGGAGTCGCGCGCTGTCTCGTGGGCGACCGACGGTGGACAGGTGGAGTTGACCGGTGCGGCGCTGGGCGCGGTCGGGGTGCAGATCCCGGCGCAGTGGCCCGAGAACGCGATGTTGCTGGATGTGACTGCGATCGACTAGCCGTCCAGGGCCTAGGCGATCGCCGATCGAGAAGGAGATCCCCGTGACCGCGACCACCAACGCACCACCGAGAAGCAGCAGACGAAGTCACGGGGAGCAGGCTGCGCCGCCCAGACGGCGCAGCCTGGGGGACCTGAAGGTCGCGATGATCTTCCTGGCTCCGGCATCGCTGGGCTTCGTCGTGTTCTACATCTGGCCGACGCTGCGCGGCGCGTACCTGAGCTTCACCGAGTACAGCCTGCTGTCCGCGCCCGACTTCAACGGCCTGGCCAACTACGAGCGGATGGTGCAGGACAGCCTGTTCTGGAACGCGCTGGTGGTCACGGTCGAGTACGTCGTGATCAACATCGGCATCCAGACCGTGCTGGCCGTCGGCATCGCGATGCTGATGTACCGGCTGACCCAGTCGATCACGGTCCGGGCGGTGGTGCTGCTGCCGTACCTGGTCGCGAACGTGGTGGTCGCGCTGGCCTGGTACTGGATGCTCGACTTCCAGGTCGGCATCGTGAACCGCGGCCTGACCTGGATCGGGATCGACCCGGTCGCCTTCTTCGGCGAGTCGCAGTGGGCGATCCCGACCATCGCCGGGATCAACATCTGGCGGCACATGGGCTACACCGCGCTGCTGGTGTTCGCCGGGCTGCAGATGATCCCGAAGTACGTCTACGAGGCCGCCGAGGTGGACGGCTCGACCGAGTGGCGGACGTTCTGGCGGATCACGCTGCCGCTGCTGCGGCCGGTCCTGGTGATGGTCCTGGTGGTCACCATGATCGGCTCGTTCCAGATCTTCGACACCGTCGCGGTGACGACGGCCGGTGGCCCGATCAACGCGACCCGGGTCATCTACTACTACATCTACGAGCGGGCGTTCACCCGGTTCGACTTCGGCTACGCCTCCGCGATGGCGATGGTGCTGTTCGCCATCCTCGCGGTCGTCTCGCTGCTGCAGTTGCGGCTGCTCCGGGCCAAGGAGAGTGACCTGGCATGAGGAAGGAACTCAACGCCGGCCGGGTCGTCGCCTGGGCGTGCCTCGTCGTACTGATGCTGGTCACGCTGTTCCCGTTCTACTGGATGCTGCGTACGGCGCTGTCCGACAACACCCAGCTCGCCGGGCACCCGAACTCGCTGCTCCCGGTCGAGACCACGCTCGGCGCGTTCAAGCGGGTGCTCGGGCTGTCCACGCTGGAGGAGGCGCAGGCGCAGGGTGGTTCCGGCGCCTCGGTGAACTTCTGGCTGTACCTGCGCAACTCGGTGATCGTGGCAACGGTCACCACGATCTGCCAGGTGTTCTTCAGCGCGATGGCGGCGTACGCGTTCGCCCGGCTGCGCTGGCCCGGGCGCGACAAGGTGTTCGCGCTGTTCCTGGCCGCGCTGATGGTGCCGCCGATCTTCACCACGCTGCCGAACTTCGCGCTGATCAAGAGCCTCGGGCTGCTGAACAGCTTCGCCGGCATCATCTTGCCGAGCGCGTTCATGACGCCGTTCGCGATCTTCTTCCTGCGCCAGTTCTTCCTCGGCATCAGCCGGGAGCTGGAGGAGGCGGCGATGATCGACGGCGCCGGGCACCGCAAGATCTTCTTCCGCCTGATCATCCCGATCAGCGCGGCGCCGATCAGCACGCTGGCGATCCTGACCTACATCAACTCCTGGAACGAGTACTTCTGGCCGTTGCTGGTCGGGCAGCAGGAGAACGTCAGGGTGCTGACGGTCGCGCTCGGCGTGTTCCGGTCGCAGACCCCGCAGGGCGGGCCGGACTGGGCCGGGCTGATGGCCGCCGCGCTGGTCGCGGCGCTGCCGATGATCGTGCTGTTCTGCGCGTTCGCCAAGAAGATCACCAACTCCATCGGTTTCTCCGGGATCAAGTGAGGTGTCTCCAATGACCATGACGAGACGCACGTTGCTCAAGGCGGGACTGGCCGGACTGGCGGCGTCGGCGGTGGCCGGGTGCAACAACGGCGCGGCCGCGCGCGGCGAGGGCGAAGTCATCTACTGGCTCTGGGACTCCGCCCAGCTGCCGATGTACACCGAGTGCGCGAAGGTGTTCCACGAGCAGAACCCGCAGTACTCCGTGAAGATCGAGCAGTACGGCTGGAACGACTACTGGTCCAAGCTGGTGACCGGGTTCATCTCCGACACCGCGCCGGACGTGTTCACCGGGCACTCGTCGAAGTACCCGCTGTTCGCCGACAAGGGCCAGGTGCTCGCCATCGACGATTTCGTTGCCAAGGACAACGTTGATCTGAGCATCTACCAGAAGGGCCTGGCCGACCGCTGGATCGGCGCCGACGGCAAGCGGTACGGACTGCCGAAGGACTGGGACACCGAGGTCTACTTCTACAACAGCACCTTCACCGAGCAGGCCGGGATCAGCGCCGAGCAGCTGAACTCGATGACCTGGAACCCGCAGGACGGCGGCACGTTCGAGGAGATCGTCCGCCGGCTGACGGTCGACTCCAAGGGCCGGCGTGGCGACCAGCCCGGGTTCGACAAGGACGACGTCAAGGTCTACGGGCTCGGGTACGCCGACGCCGGTGGTGGCGACGGTCAGACCAGCTGGAGCTGGTACGCCGCGATCAACGGGTGGAAGTACTCCGAGGGCGAGCCGTGGGGGACGAAGTTCTTCTACGGCGACCCGAAGTTCACCGACACGATCGGGTGGTGGCGCGGCCTCATCACCAAGGGGTACATGCCGACGTACGCGCAGGCGAAGTCCGGCGTGGACGTGACCACCTCCTTCGGTGCGGGGAAGTACGGGATGACCCCGAACGGGTCCTGGATGCTCGCCACCTACGCCGGGCTGAAGCAGGTGAAGACCAAGCTGGCCCGGCTGCCGGTCGGGCCGGTCGGCAAGCGGATGTCGATGATGAACGGGCTCGCGGACACCATCTGGGCCGGGACCACCCGGCGGGACGCGTCCTGGGCCTGGGTGAAGTTCCTCGGCTCGAAGACCGCGCAGGACATCGTCGCGAAGGCGGGCGTGGTGTTCCCGGCGGTGGCGGCGAGCATGCCGGCTGCGAAGGAGGCGTTCGGGAAGAACGGCTGGGACGTGACGCCGTTCCTGGAGCCGGTCGAGGCCGGTGACGTGTTCCCGTACCCGGCCAACCCGAACGCGGCGGACGTCACCGCGGTGATGACTCCGGCGATGGACGCGGTGATGTCGTTCGAGGCCGAACCCAGCTCACTCACGAAGGCCAACGACGAGGTGAACAAGATCCTCTCCGCGAACGCCTGAGGGTTTCCCCGGGGTCGGCCTACGCCCGGGGGAGTACGTCGTACTGCGTCCGAGGGCGCAGCGTGCTCCTCCGGGGGTAGGTGAGGTGTCGCCGCCGAGGCGACGCGGTCAGGGGGTGTTCGAGGACAACCTTGGTGCAGTCGAAACAACTGCGAGCACCGAGGAGTGTCTGAGATGAACGACGAGAGGCCGGGCGGACCGATCCGCATCGGCGACAAGGAACGCGAGGACGCGGTCAAGCGGCTGGGCGAGCACTTCGAAGCCGGCCGGCTGACCGCCGAGGAGCACACCGAACGCATCGGCCGCGCCCTCGAGGCCAAAACGGACGCCGACCTGGCAACCCTCTTCTCGGACCTCCCAGGCGGACACCGGGCCGGTGCCGAGGCGGGCGAAGCCTGGGGCGGCCCGTGGGGCTGGACCAAGCCGCCGTGGACGGCGCCGGAGGGCGCCGCGCAGAGCGCCGGCACCGGGCCGCGTGGGCCCGGACGCCCGCCGTGGGCGGCTCGGGGGCCGTTGGGGAAGATCCCGTTGCCGTTGCTGATCGCGCTGGCTGCGATCGCGCTGATCGTCTCCTTCGGTTGCGTGGTGGGTGGCGGGCATCCGCCGATTCTGCCGCTGCTGCTGATCGGGGCCGCGGTGTTCTTCGTGCGGAGGCGCCGGCAGGAGGGTCGGGCATGAGGACCACCTACCGGGTGCTCAGCCTCGGCATCGCGATCGCCGTCGTCCTGCAGGTCGCGGCGATCGCGATGGCCGGGTTCACGGTGTCGAAGGACGCCGGCGACGGGGTCGCGATCGGCGCGGACTACAGCAACTTCGGCCAGAGCTACCACAGCATCGCCGGTACGGCGATCGGCCTGCTCGCGCTGATCCTGCTGATCGTGTCCTTCCTGACCGACGTCCCGCGCGGCCGGTCGCTGGCCGCGATCATCGTCGGCCTGGTCGTCGTCCAGTTCGCCCTCGCGGTGGCGGCCTTCGGCGTCCCGGCGCTCGGCGTCCTGCACGGCATCAACGGCCTGGCCATCGCCGGTGTCGCGGGTGCGGCGGCCCGTCGCTCGACCGAGGTCCCGGCGCAGCAGACAGCCAATGTCTAACCGAAGACGGCAGCTGATCGCCCTCGGAGTGACCCTGGCGGTGCTCGCACCGCTGGGGTACCTCTGGGCGACCAGCCTGGTCCCCAACGACTACTCGGCCACAGACATGGGGTACGCGGACTATGGCGGCGGCCCGGCCGGGGGACACGAGCACCATCACGGTGGGACCAGCGTCGCCGACCTCACCGGACCGAAGACCGGAACCCCGGATGTCGACGTCACGCTGACCGCACGAAAGACGAAGTTCCAGCTGGCCAGTGGTGAAGCCATGGACGGCTACACCCTCAACGGGACGTCACCGGGCCCGCTGATCCGGGCGAAGGTCGGCGATCTGGTCCAGGTGACGCTGGTCAACGACAACATCCCGGACGGCGCCACGCTGCACTGGCACGGGATCGACGTACCGAACGCCGAAGACGGGGTGGCCGGCGTGACGCAGGACGCCGTACCGATCGGGCAGAAGCACGTTTACCGCTTCACGGCCGACGAGGCGGGGACGTACTGGTACCACTCGCACCAGGTGTCCAGCGAGGAGGTCAGGGGCGGTCTGTTCGGCACGATCGTGATCGCGCCCGAGCAGCCTGGTGAGGTGATCGCGGCGATCCATACGTACGACGGCAAGCGCACGATCAACGGCCGGACGGGGACTCAGCAGGTCGACCTGCCCGTCGGTACGAAGGCTCGCGTACGGGTGATCAACACCGACAACGCGATCCTGCGGGTCGGGCTGCTCGGGACGCCGTACAAGGTGGTCGCGGTCGACGGACGGGACCTGAACGGGCCGACACCGGTCACGGCTGCGTTCCCGTTGGCGGCCGGAGCGCGGGCGGATCTCGAGGCGGTGGTGCCTGCCGGTGGCATGCGGTTGGTGGCGGGATCTTCGACGCTGTCGTTGGGGATCGGGGCCAACGCGCCGACCGGGGAGTTGCCGGGGGAGACCGTTGACCTGCTCAGCTACGGTACGCCGGCGCCGCTGGGGATCGACCCGGCGAAGGCGGACCGGAAGTTCGAGTACCGGATCGGCCGCCGGCCCGGGTTCCTCGACGGGATGCCGGGGCTGTGGTGGACGATCAACGGGCACAAGTTCCCGGACGTGCCGATGTTCATGGTGGCCGAGGGCGACGTCGTACGGATGACGATCTCGAACACCAGCGGCCAGGCGCATCCGATGCACCTGCACGGGCACCACGCGGTCGTGCTGTCCCGCAACGGTGTCGCGGCGACCGGGGCGCCCTGGTGGGTCGACACGCTCGAGGTCGGCGACGACGAGACGTACGAGATCGCCTTCCTGGCCGACAACCCGGGAGTCTGGATGGACCACTGCCACAACCTCCCGCACGCGTCGGAAGGCTTGATGACGCACCTGATGTACGAAGGCGTCAGTACGCCGTACCGGATCGGTGGCCCGGCGCAGAACGAGCCGGAGTGATCAGGACGCCTGTTCGCTGAGTCGTGTCGTGTTCGCCAGTTGCATCGCCGCGATCCGCGCGCACGCCGCGTCGATCGCGGCCCGCTGGGACTGGTAGGAGCCACACCAGAACGGGTCGTCCGGCTGTGGGTCGAGCTCGTCGTCGACGTCGGCGTACCACTCGCCCGCCGTACGGAACACCCGTGCGTGCAAGTGCACCTCAACACCCAGATCGTTCACCGCAACACTCCTACGAGAGTGAGACCGTGTACGTCTCCAGGATGTGACTGCCCGGCCCCGGAACCGCCCAACGACACGCGTTTCAGGTGACGATGACGGTGATCCGCTGCGCGGTGTTGTTGGCGAAGCCGCCGCGGTTCCAGTCGGCCTCGATCGGTTGCTCGCGACCGCTGGCGTCGACGGCGCGGACGGTGACGACGTGCTCGCCGGGAGTGGCCTCCCAGTCGTGGCTGAAACCGCGCCAGGCCAGCTCGTCGTTGCCGACGGCATCCAACTTCGCGGTCTCCCAGTTGACCCCGGCGTCCACGCTGATCTCGACCCGTTCGATCGGCGCCCAGCCGGACCAGGCCCGGCCGTGCAGCGTAACGGTGCCAGCGGCAACGAACCGGTGGCGGCTCATGAAGTCCGGGAAGCCGGGCGGGACCAGCAGCGCCCGCGGCTGGATCCGCGTCACCGGCTCACCGGGATCGTCGGCGTTCTTCCGGATCCGGTAGGCGACCGCGTTCTGGTACCCGGTGAACTCGTGGTCGATCAGCTCGATCGAGCGCAACCACTTCACACTCGCCATCCCGTACCAGCCGGGTACGACGAGGCGCAGCGGATACCCGTGTTGCGGCGGCAACGGCTGACCGTTCATCTCCCAGGCGACGATCGCGCCGGAGTCGATCGCCTCGGTGACCGACAATCCACGCTGGTAGTCCTGCTCGACCCCGCGCTCGACCCCGTGGTCCGCGCCGGTGAACACGACGTCCACGGCGTCCTCGCGGATCCCGGCCAGCCGCAACAGGTCGGACAGCAGCACGCCGGTCCATTCCGCCGTACCGACTGCTTCGTTCAGCCAGGGCTGGCTGATCGGCCGCGGCTGGAGCGCCGCGCGTCCGTTGCCCGCGCACTCCAAGGTGACGCGCACGGTACGGCGGCCCATCGCCCGCAGCCCGGTCAGCCCGAACGACAACGGTTGCTCGACGCATCCGTCGATGCTGAGCGACCAGGTGCTCGCGTTCGTCGCCGGGATGTCGTAGTGCACCAGGACGTAGTGCAGTCCGGGTGGTGTGACGTCGTACCGCAGACCCTCGAGTGGCATGCCGTGGTTCCGCGCTGCGAGTTGCAGCTCGTCCGCGGTGATGCCCTCGCCGGTGTCCGCCAGCCGCCCCCGCACGCTGAATTGCTCGATCGACATCGTGATCCCCTCCCCTTGTCCAACCCTATGCTGGGCGGAAGGTTCAGAGCCAGCCGTTGTCGACCGCGATCCGTGCCGCCTCCGCTCGGGTGCGGGCGCCGGTCTTGCCGATCGCCGCCGAGAGGTGGTTCCGGACCGTGCCCTCGGAGAGATGGAGCTCCTTCGCGATGTCGGCGACGGTCCCGCCTTCCCGGGCTGCCCGCAGTACGTCGGACTCCCGGGCGGTGAGCGGGCTCGTGCCGGCGACCAGCGTCTCCGCGGCCAGCGATGGATCGACCACGCGGAGGCCTTGGTGCACCCGCCGTACGGCGTCTGCCAGCTGGGCCGCGGGCGTGTCCTTGACGACGAACCCGGCCGCACCGGCCTCCATCGCCCGTCGCAGGTATCCGGGTCGCCCGAACGTCGTGACCATCAGGATCCGCACCCCGGGTACGGCGCTCCGCAGCGCAGCGGCGGCCTCGATCCCGTCCAGCCCAGGCATCTCGACGTCGAGGAGCGCGACGTCGGGCTTGTTCGCCCGCGCGGCCTCGATCACCTCGTCGCCGCGTCCGACCTCGGACACCACCTCGAGATCGGCTTCGAGATCCAGCAGCGCGGCGAGCGCCCCGCGAACCAGGGCCTGGTCGTCCGCGATCAACAGTCGGATGGTCACGGGCCCACCCTGACAGCCAGCCGGAATCCGCCGCCAGGCGCCTGGCCGACCTCCACACCCGCGCCGGCCTGATCCGCCCGCTCCCGCAACCCCATCAACCCGTGACCGGACGCGCCACCGCCCGGCGTCGGCCCCTTCCCGTCGTCCAGAACCTCGATCTGGTTGGCATTCAGCCGGATCGTGCAGCGCTTGGCTCCCGAGTGCCGTACGACGTTCGTCACGCCCTCACGCACCACCCAGGCGAACAGCTCGCGGTTCTCCTCCGGGACCTCGTCGACCGTGGTCGGCAGCTCGGCTTTGATCTCCGCCGCCCGCAACGCGGCCCGCGCGGACACCAGCTCGCCGGCGAGGCTGAGCTCCCGATACCCCGCGACAGCAGCCCGTACGTCGGCCAGCGCCGCCCGCGCGAGACTTTCCACGTCGGCCACTTCCGCGCTCGCGCGTTCGGGGTTGGCCGCGATCAGCCGGCCGGCCAGCTCGGCCTTGACCGTGATGACGGTCAGCGAGTGGCCCAGGATGTCGTGCAGATCGCGGGCGAACCGGTTCCGCTCCTCCTGGACCGCGAGCTCGGCCATGTCCTGCCGGGTCTTGGCGAGCTCCATACTGCGCTGGATCGCCCGCCGCATCCCGAAGACCGCCAAGGCTCCGAGGAAGATCGCGAACCCGTAGCTGTTGTCCGTCGTCCAGTCCGGTACGACCCGCATCGACATCTCGGCGCCGACGAGGAGCACGAGTACGACGGCCACGCCGGCTCGCACCTCCAGCGCCATCATCGCGACCGCGGCGATGTACACGCAGCAGGTCAACGCCTTCTGGCCGGCCGACGGGATCAGCGCCAAGGTCAGCGCGAGCATCGCGCCCAGGTACGCGAGCCGTTGCCACGTCGCCAGCCCGCCGGATAGACCGATCCGGCGCACCCAACCGAAGAAGCCCAGGTACGAAAGGGCGAACAAGCCCAAGGTGACCAGACCGAACACCCGCGTCGCGCCGTGCTGGTCCAGGATCGCGTTCAACGGGCTGGACAGGTAGAACAGCCAGACCCCGGCAGCGATCCAGCCCCAGCGCCCTGGCCGGGTGTCGCCACGCTCGGCCAGGGCCTCGACCAGGGTTGGGGTCCGCGTCACATCTGTCACGCTAATGCACGAACCTCAGGCACGTGCCGTGTCGGCCCGGAACCGGCGCAGCCCGATGACACCGAGTGCGACGGTCCACGCCAGCACCACGAGCAGCGCGTGCGTGTCCAGACCGCTCTGCGTCAGCGCGCTCCGAGAGGTCTGCCCGGTCCAGTACGCCGGAGTCAGCTGGGCAATGTGCTTCATCAGTGACGGCATCTGGTCCACCGGCAACCACAGTCCGCCGAAGGCCGCGATCAGCATCGTCGCCAGTCCGGTGATCGGCTGCACGCTGTCGGGCTTGGCGACGTACCCGATGACCAGGCCGAGTGCGGCGAACGGCAGCGCGCCGAGCCAGGACACCAGGGCGACCGTCGCCCACTGGCCGGCGTCCAGGTGGACGTGGCCGAAGATCATGCCGGACAGGAACACCACGAGCAGCGGCGGCAGCGCCAGCAGCAGCGACAGGATCACTTTGCTGGCCACGTAGGCCTGCGGCTTCAGCGGTGTGAGCCGGAGCGTGCGGTTCCAGCCGCCGTCGCGCTCGGCCGCGATCACACCGCCGCTGCTCATCGCGGCGGACATCGAGCCGAACATCGCCATACTCACCATCACGTAGGCGACCGCGGAGATCCCGCCCTCGCTGGCGTCCTTCGGTAGCGTCACACCGAAGATGACGAACAGCACCAGCGGCATCAGGATCGCGAAGATCAGCACCCGGCGGTTCCTCAGCGTGCGGCGGATGTCGAAGATCAAGTAGTCGCGGTTCATGCCAGGGCCTCCTGTTCGGCGCCGATGGCCAGGACGGCGTCCTCGAGGTCGGCGGAGGTCACTTCGATGTCGTGCGCCCGCGTGTTCGCGAGCAGGTAGCGCAAGGTGTCGTCGGAGTCGGCGCACTGCATCAGGACCACGTCGCCGCGAGTCTCCACGTTGCGTACGCCGGGCAGCGACGCGAGCGCCGCCAGATCAGCGCCGGGAACAGTCGCCCGGATCCGGCGGCCGGACACACTCGCCTTGATCTGCGCAGCGGTGCCGTCGGCAACGATCTTGCCGTTACGCATGAGGACGACGCGGTCGGCGTACGCGTCGGCTTCTTCCAGGTAGTGGGTGGCGAACAGCACGGTCCGGCCGCGCGCGGTCTCGGCGTGCATCGACGCCCAGAAGTCCCGACGGGCCTCGACGTCCATCCCCGTCGTCGGCTCGTCCAGCACAATCAGGTCCGGCTGCGGGATGATCGCCATCGCGAACCGCACCCGCTGCTTCTGCCCGCCGGACAGTCCCTTCATCTTCCGGCCGGCCAGATCACCGATCCCGGCCCGGTCGAGCGCCTCGCCAACGGGCATCGGGTCCTTGTGCAGACCGGCCACCAGGTTCACCAACTCGCCCACCTTGGCGTCCTCGATGATGCCGCCGCTCTGCAGCATCACGCCGACCCGGCCTTGCGCGATCGCGTCGACCGGCGTACCGCCGTACACCTGGACACTGCCCTGGTCGGGCCGCACCAGCCCGAGCAGCATCTCGATCGTGGTGGACTTCCCGGCCCCGTTCGGCCCCAGCAACGCCACCACCTCACCGGTCCGGATGCTCAAATCCACCCCGGCGACCGCCTGCACCGCCCCATACCTCTTGGTCACACCCCTCAGGCTGACCGCAGTCTGTGTCGTCATACCGAAAACCTTCGCCCGGTACGACGCCGTCCCCCTGGCCCGCCCGTCACGCCCCACCCATGACATCCGTCAGTTGGGAGAGACGTTGAAAGGACAACGCTTCGCGTCGACTGTCCTATTGCCGCCTTCGGTGGGGTGCGCGTCTCGGTGTCGCGGTTCGAGGTGATTGGCGCCGGACACACCTGGACAGGGCAGATGGCAAACCCAGGTACGCCGAACGATCAAGACGGACAGCAGGAACTACAGATGCAGATGTGAGCCGTCGGACGTGGGGATTGCAGCCATCCGCTCGCAGTGCCGCGGCCGTGACCTGACTGCCGCTGGCATCCCGAACGGCCGACCTCGAGCCGCCGACCGACCTCTCTTGCACTTTGTTCAAGCTGATTGTTATGGTTCTTGAACTTAGTTCAACTAAGCTCGGAGGGGTGAGGATGACGCCGGTCTCGGTGGTTGTAGCGGCGGGGTTGCAGGTGTTGCTGGCGGTTGGGTTTGTGTTGCTGACCTGGGTGGCGCGGCGGGACGGGGATGCTGCCGAGCGGGCGGCTGAGGCGGAGGTGGTTCGGCAGGGGCAGTCCGCGGGGGTGCTCAGTGCGCATCGGGTTAAGTTCAAGGAGAGTGCCCGGGAAGCCTTGTTTCCTTACGGAATCGCGGCGTGCCTGACCGCGGTCGCCGTACTGGTGCTGGCCGGCTACGGGCCGGCGCGCGTCGCGTCGTACGTGCTGGCAGGCTTGGCGATCGTCGGCGGCGGCCTGGTGATGACGAGCCAGGTCTTCGCCGAGCAGGTGGTGTGCTCGGCCTTCCGGAAGTCGGCCGATCCTGAGGTCCGGTCGCTCAATGGGCGCGCTGTGGTCGCGGCGGCGCGTACCGAATTCCCATCCTGGACTCGAGTCGTGCAACTCACCCGGCTCCTCGTCGCGACCGTCGGCTCGGTCGCGGTGATCGTCCTGCTATCGCTCCCGTCCGCCGACGCCCACTTCCGCTGACGGCTCCAGTGCCGCGCGACGTTCGTTGCCTGCTTTCCGGAACATTGCTGTCACCAGGTGGCACCAAGTTTCCGCAAACCGACTCCTGCATCTCGGCCTCGTGGGGTGACTCGGGTTGCGGCCTGAATTCGCAGGCCAGGCGGCTCCTTGTTGTGACCCTCGGCTCGGTCGCGGTGATCGGCCGATCGCGCGATCGGCCGCCGAGGCCACTCCGGTGAATCTATGCTCGATCGGTGACCCTGCCAGTGCCGCTTCGCCTCGATCGGATTCAGAGTTCGCTTCGCACCAGGCTCTCTGGTGTGGAGCGACGTACGGCGTTGCGTGGCGGGCAGGTCTCGCCTGCGGTCGAACAGGTCGCGCTGATCGCCTCCGACACCACGATCGACGTGGTCGCCAAGCGTGCGACGCCGGGGGAGTTGGCGGCGATGCGGCTGCTGGACGTGGCTGAGACGGCACTGCCCGCGGCGGCGACAGTTGGCGGGTCGGTCTTCCCTCGGTTGCTTGACTTCGGCAACGATGAGGCCGGCCCTTGGGTCGTCACGCCGTACTATCCCGGCTCGCCCCTCGACTGGGACGCCGAGCCGCCAGCCGCCGTCTACGATGCCCTCGCCCGATTGCATCAGCGCCATCTCGGGGCCATCGGGCTCTCACCGGATCTTCCGCGGGTCGACGACGACTTCCTCCGCTCGACGTTCACCGGCTTCGCTGCGGCGGGCATCCATCGTGCAGCTGCAGCCGGTGGCCATCCCGTTCACGATCGCGCGCTGCAGTTGCTCGATCGGTTCGCCGACGATGACCGCCTGCGCGCCGGTCTGGAGATCCTGCCGCCGACGCTTCTCCACGGCGACGTCTACGGCTCGAACGTCATCTCCGGCGACCCGCCCGTGCTGATCGACTGGGGTAGCGCCCGCATCGGACCCGCCCTCCTCGACGTCACTCTGGCAGCCGGCCCCACCGGCCTGAACGCCTACCGCCAAGCCATCCCGGTCGACGACCTCCAGTTCGCCATCGGCGCCGCCTGGTCGATCGCGGTCAACAACGCCATGTTCCTCGGCGAAGCCGCCCAACGCTCGCCAGAATTCGCCCTCCAGATGCTGGCCCGAGCCGAGGCGGCTGTCAGCGAGCTAGGCAAGCGGTTGGCGGTCAGTCCAGGGAGCCGCGGGGGACGACCCAGAGGTGAGGCTGGCCGGTGACGGCCGCGATGTGCTCGAAGTCGGTGTCGTAGTGCAGGATCACTGCGCCGTGCTGTTCGGCGACGGCGGCGGTCAGTACGTCGACCACGCCGGCGGCACGGTGTTTGCCTCGAAGTGCCATGCGCAACTGCACCTCGCGAGCCCGGTCGGCGACTGATTCGGTGATCGGCAAGGTCACGTACAACGACCGCCGCCGTTCGGCGATCGTCTTCAGATCCTGGTGATTCCGCCCCGAGTAGCCCGCTCGCCCGGGTGCACGGTCCCGCCAGGGCGTCGCTCGCGCTTGGTCCTGAGCCCGGATCGCGCCCGCTGCCGGGCTATCTCACCGCTGGCGAGTTACAACCCGCCAGCGGTGACATAGGGCGACAGTGGTCCGGCGCTGGGCCAGAAAGCAGCTCCAAGAGGGCAGTCGCCGCGACTCGATAGAGCTTGACGACGGGAGTTGCTGCGCTGGATGACGTGCCTCGCGCATGACATCCGGGTGCTGGTCGTTCTGCTGGCATCAGCCGCGTGTGTCGCCGGTCATGGCTTCGGCAGGCTTGCCGCGGCTCCCGGTCTCCACGGCAGTTTGCGCCAGTGCGTTGGGCCGTGATCCCGGTTCGCGCGCCGCCGAAGGCGGTCAAGGAACAGTCGCCGCGGAGCGGTGTCCGGTTTGCTTGAGTTTTACGTCGGGGTGCGGAGGGTGTTTAGGCCTTGCCAGAGGAGGTCTTGGAGGGTTCTGGCTACTTTTTGGGGGGTGGGTGGGGTGGGGGTGCGGCTGCGCCAGATGGCCAGGCGTTCGGTGGCGCCGGAGATGCTTTGGGCGACGATCTGGATCTCGTCCTCGTCGGGGGTGCGGCCGGGTGGGAGGTTCATCCGGACCATGGCGGCGATCAGGTCGATGAAGGCGGCGCGGACCTCGTCGGTGGCTGCGGCGGCGGGGCCGGCGGCTGGGTTGACGCCGAGCATGCCTTCGTCGATCAGGACCGACCACGCTTGCGGATGGTCGTCGAGGAACTCGAACCAGGCGACGAAGCCGGCGTACAGGGCGTCCTCGGCGTCCGGCGCCGCCATCACCGCGTCGGACACAGTGTCCAGCAACTGGGTCCGCAGTCGAGCGAGACAGGCGAGGAACAGGCCGTCCTTGGAGCCGTAGTACTGGTAGATCAGCGGCTTGGACACCCCGACCTCGGCGGCGACGTCGTCCATCGACGTGCCCTGGTAGCCGCGTTCGCCGAAGATCCGCTCGGCCGCCTCGAGGATCTCGCGTTCCCGGGCGGCCCGGTCCCGCCGCCGCTTGACCACCCCACCCGCGGGGTCGTCGGTCTGGGCAGAGGGCGTGGTGGAGGTCACTTGCGCAGTCTAACTGACTCCGAGTAACTTACTCCGAGTAAGTTCTTCTCGGCAGGCTGGAGGTCCCCGATGGCGCAGGAGAGCACTCACCACCGGATCGTCGTGGTCGGGACCGGGTTCGCCGGGATCGGGATGGCGGTCCGGCTCAAGCAGGCCGGGTACGACGATTTCGTCGTACTGGAGCGAGCCGGCGACGTCGGCGGGACCTGGCGGGACAACACCTACCCGGGCTGCCGGTGTGACGTCCCGTCGCACCTGTACTCGTTCTCCTTCGCGCCGAACCCGGAGTGGTCGTCGACGTTCTCCCCGCAACCCGAGATCGAGGACTACCTCCGCGACGTCACCGACCGGTACGGCGTCCGTCCGCACATCCGCTTCGGTCATGCGGTCGAGTCGGCGGAGTGGGAGGACGGCCAGTGGCGGATCCACACCAGTCAGGGTGAGTTCACTGCGCAGCTCCTGCTGTCGGGGATGGGGCCGCTCGCTGAGCCGACGTACCCGAAGTTGCCTGGTATCGAGTCGTTCGAGGGCTCGGTCTTCCACTCGGCTCGGTGGGACCACGATCTCGATCTCAGTGGTCGCAACGTGGCGGTGATCGGGACCGGTGCGTCGGCGATCCAGTTCGTGCCGGCGATCCAGCCTGAGGTCGAGGAGTTGCACCTGTTCCAGCGCACCCCGCCGTGGGTGATGCCGCGGCCGGACCGCAGGATCACCGCGGCCGAGAAGGCGGTCTTCCGCCGCTTTCCCCTGGTCCAGAAGGCGATCCGGGCCGGCATCTACTGGGGCCGGGAGTCGCTGGTGCTCGGGTTCGCCAAGCTGCCGGCGATCATGAAGCAGGCGCAGAAAGTCGCCGAGAAGCATCTCCGGCACCAGATCCGCGACCCGCTGCTGCGGGCGAAGCTGACGCCGGACTTCACGCTCGGCTGCAAGCGGATCCTGATCTCCGACGACTACTACCCGGCGATCGCGCAGCCCAATGTCGAGCTGGTCACTGACCACATCGCCGAGGTGACGCCGACCGGGATCGTCACCGCGGACGGCGTGAAGCACGAGGTCGACACGATCATCTACGGCACCGGGTTCCGGGTCACCGACCTGCCGGTGATGGACATGGTCCACGGTCGCGACGGCCTCTCCCTGCGCGAGGCGTGGTCCGACGGCATGGCGGCTCACCTCGGTACGGCGGTCGCCGGCTTCCCGAACTTCTTCCTGCTGATCGGCCCGAACACCGGCCTCGGGCACAGCTCGATGGTGTTCATGATCGAGTCCCAGATCGCTTACATCCTGGACGCGCTGAAGACGATGGACGCCGAGGGGCTGCGCGAGGTCGACGTGCGGCCGGAGGTGCAGCGGGCGTTCGTGGACGGCGTCCGGTCGTCGCTGCGCAACACGGTCTGGACTCGCGGCGGCTGCATGAGTTGGTATCTGGACTCGGAGGGCCGCAACACCACGATCTGGCCGTCGTTCACCTTCCGGTTCCGGCAGCTGACCCGCCACTTCGACGCGAGCGAGTATCAGACTCTCGCTATGTGACATCGATCGTGTTACATTCGATCAGTCAGATAGCCGGCTGATCGGAGGCGGTGCCGTGGTGGAACTGCTGGTTCCGATGCACGGGATCGGTGGCCGCGGCGACCTGCCGGTGCCGCTGTGGCTGGCGGTCTACTCCGCCGGCGCGGCCGTGGCTGTCTCCTTCTTCGCACTCGCCGCGTTCTGGTCCCGGCCGAAGTTCGACGCCGCCGGCGGCCGGCCGCTCGCGGTGCTGACGCGGATTGTCGACAATCGACAGGCTCGCGCACTGCTCAAGCTGGCCGGATTGGTCGCCTTCGCTTTGCTGCTCGGGACGGCCTGGTTCGGCAGCAGCTCGCCCGCCCTCAGCCCGGCGCCGACCTGGCTGTACGTCTGGAGCTGGGTCGGCATCATCCCGCTCGCACTCGTCTGCGGCCCGATCTGGCGACTCGCGAACCCACTTCGCACGATCGCAGGCCTGGTACGGCGTACGTCGTACCGGCGGCTGCCCGACGGGATCGCCTACTGGCCCGCGGTCGCCGGGCTCGGCGGCTTCCTCTGGCTGGAACTCGCGTATCCGGAAGGCTCGGATCCACTGGTCGTCGCCATCTTCGTCACCGGCTACGCCGCAGTGAATGTTGCCGCTGGCATCGTCTACGGACCGGGCTGGTTCCGGATCGGCGACACCATCGAGGTGTACGGCGAGGTGCTGGCGCGACTGAGTCCGCTCGGACGCGGCGCGGACCGCCAACTAGTGCTGCGGAACCCGCTCGCCGGCCTGGCCACAATGCCGCAGGAGCCGGGCATCGTCGGGCTGCTGTGCCTGCTGCTCGGGTCCACAGCCTTCGACGGCATCTCCCGCTCGTCGGCGTGGACCCAGTTGACCGGCGAGCTCGGCCGGACGCAGCACATCGCCGTACACACGCTGGGGTTGATCGCCTCGGTGGCCATCGTTTCGGTGCTCTTCGTCTGCGCGGCGCGGACGACCGGGGCGGTCCGCGTACGGCCGGGTGCGGTCGGGCGGGCTGGACTGCCGGGCGCGTTCGTGCACTCGCTGGTGCCGATCGCGATCGCGTATTCGGTGGCGCACTACTTCTCGTTCGCGATGTTCCAGGGGCAGGAGGGCGTGCTGCTCGCGACCGATCCGTTGGGGCGTGGGTGGGATCTGCTGGGGATCGGTGGGACGCGGATCGACTACGCGTTCCTGTCCACCGGGGTGATTGCGGGGGTCCAGATGGGTGCGATCGTGCTCGGACACGTACTGGGGGTCGTGTCCGCGCATGATCGCGCTGCCGAACTGTTCCGGCGGCGGCAGCTGCGACGGGCGCAGTACCCGATGCTCGCCGCGATGGTCGCGTTCACGGCCGGGGGGATCGCGTTGGTGTCGGCGTCATGATCGCGCTGCACCTGGGAGGGATCCCCGAGACGGCGATGGTGCTCGGCCCGATCCTGCTGATCGTCGCCCTCCTCCGGATCGCCCGCCGCAACGAGGCGACGTTGCCGGACGAGGAGCATGACGACTGGGATGCGGATCTGGGCGATCTGCCAGTCTCCAAAGATCTGCCAGTCTCCACGAAGGAACCGGCGGAGGGGCGGACGGAGGGGCCGACGGAGGGGCCGACGGACGGGCAGACGGGGGTCAGGCGGCCTGCAGGACGTACTGCTCGCTGACGCGAGTGGGAGTGCGGACGGCGAACTCGGCCAGCTGGGTGCAGCCGGCGGCGATCGCGGCGTGCAGCGTGGGCCACTGGTCGACGCACCAGTACGGGTCGTCGGGCTGGCGGTCGTTGTCGTCGTCGATGTCGGCGCACCAGCCGCCGGTGAAGGTGCGGTGGACGTGCAGTCGGAGGTTCATGGTCGGACGGGTTTCTCGGGCGACTGGATGGGTGGAATCAGAACGGAAGCGGCCGGCCGGACGGAGTACGCAGGTCGATCGTCTTGGTGGTGCGGCGGGTGCGCAGTGGTCTGCGGCGAAGCTGGATCTGTCGGCTCATCGTTCCGGTCCTTGCTGTGAAGAGACGCTGTGGTTTCTTAGATGAACATCCCAAGTCTTTGGTTCTGGCACATGCGGAAAATTACCGATATCGGTACCTACAGATCCCTTAGCCGATGCTCGGGGCTCACTGAGGGTTCGGAGAGGGTCCTAGGTCGGATCGGTCCCGCGAGGACTCAAATGCGCACTTTGGCGGTGCTCTGGCTGCCGACGAGTGGCCCGGCTACAGCTCGAAGCGACCGGTGACTCGGAGTGCGGCGTCCGCGTGATGGCGCCCGGTGGTGTGCGCGACGGCTTCGAGGACCAGGGGTACGTCGGACGGCTCGAGGTTCTGGAGTTCCTTGCCGAGCGCGACGGCATGCTTGACGCCGTCGGCGAGCGCACACGCGAGCCGGAGAACACTGCCTGCGGCCGGTGGTGCGTCGGTGTCCTTCGCGGTCGCGGTGACCGCGTCCCAGTCGACCGTCGCGATCGAGCAGATGGTGCCGTCAGGGCTCCAGCCGTGGTCGTCGGCGGTGATGCAGGCCGCCCGGAAGTCGCCTCGCTCCAGCCAATAGCGGTGGGTGATCAGCAGTTCGACGCCGGCCTCGACGTTCTCCATCCCGGCCGCCCAGCAGCGCAACATCGGGGCCAGCTGATCCGGCGTCAGTGTGGTGGTGTCCAGCTCCGCCATCGGACGAGGTCCTTTCCTGCCCTCCGCGATCTCGGAACCCCCAGTTCCGTCCCGCACCCCGGTACCCGGCGCCATGCGGAGCCGGGTGAGGAGTTGCTGAAGGCCTGGGGGGTTCGGGGGGCCGAAGTTCGGGCGGTGGGGGAGGGGACCAACAACACGAGCTTCTTCGTCGGGGGCGAGTTCGTGCTGCGGATCTACCGCAACACAACCGTCCCGGACTACGAGCACGCCGTACTGCGGGCGCTCGGCGGACTGCCGTTCGCGGTGCCGGTGCCGATCCCCGCTGACGACGGGTCGACCGTCGTACGGCGTGAGGTCGACGGCGAGCTGGTCACAGCCAGTCTGAGTCGGCGGATCCCGGGACAGCATCCGCAGCGCGGTGACGTCGTACAGGCTGAGGCTTGTGGCGCTGCGCTGGCCGAGCTGGACGAGGCTCTCGCCCGCCTTGACGCCAAGACGCTGCCGCCGCGGAACGAGTGGGACGGCGACCTCACCAAGGTGCACCGGCGGGTGCCCGACCCGGCCGCGCTGATCGCCAGTCTTGGGGGAGCCGTACGGCGGGAGCGGGTGCAGCGGATCTTCGCTGCCGTGCAGCCGAAGCGCGACCTGCCGCGAAGCATCATCCACGCGGACTTCTTCCCGACCAACGTGCTCATGGACGGCTCGCGGGTCATGGCCATCCTGGACTTCGAGGTCGCCGGACCTGCGTACCGAGCGCTGGATCTTGCCATCGGCATGGTGGCGTTCGGCAGGGCTGATGCGTTCCGGCGCGGCTACCTCGCGCGGCTTCCGTTGACCGACGCCGAGCAGCGCGCCGTACCAGAGCTCCAACTGTTGCGTGAGGCAACGAGCTTGGTTCACTGGTATGGGCGCCACCTCGAAGGACTGACCACCGCGGCCGACATCAGCGCACGAGTCGACCGCCTTCTCGAGCTCGAACGACGAACGGCCGTGAGAGAACAGTGATCCCCAGCGAGATCGCGGCCAACAGCGTGATCGTGACCGCGGTCGGCAACAGCTGGGCGAGACCGCCGGCGATCGCGGCCCCGATGCCCTGCCAGGTCATCCGCCCGGCTGACTCGACGCCTTGCACCTGACCGCGGACCGCGTCCGGCGTGAGCTCGAGCAGTTGTTCCTGGAGCGGCAGCGTCGCGGCGTACCCGGCGCTGGCGACGAATACGGCCGCTGCTGTCACGGCGATCGGCGGCTCGAAGACGAACAGCAGGTACGGCGCTGCCAGCAGCAACCGTAGTCCGAAGGCAGCGCGCCGCCGCTGCTCGCCGGTGAGCAACCGGCCGACGGTCAGGTCGCCAAGAAGCATCCCCGCTGATCCGGCGGCGAGCGGGATGCCTGCCTGTTCCGGGACGTAGGAGACGAAGAGCGCGGCACAGCCGACGATCAGCCCGTTCGGCACCCACAGATTCAGCAGCACCGCCCGCCGACCAGGTGACGAGAGCAGTACGACGTTCGTCGACCACGTCTGCCGCAGACCGGGTCGCGGCGTCAGCCGGATCGAATGCTCGCGGACCGTCGCAGCCACGACGACGAGCCCGACCCCGATCAGCGCTGTGGCGACCAGCAGCACCCCGGTCGGGTCCAACACTCGCAGGAGGACGGCGCCGACGGCGTACCCGAGGATCGCCATACCGCCCGAGGTGATGTTCATCAGCGAACGCGCCAGCGCATAGGACTCGGCTGGGATCACCTCGGCGAGCAAGCCCAGCCGCGTCCCGGTGCCGAGTGATTGGAAGAACCCGACGACGAGCAGCAGCAGGAACCGGATGGCCAACGGCAGCCCGGGAACTGCCTGTGCGGCGACGCCCAGCAGCGAAACGCCTTGCAGTACGACGAGAGTCCGCCGCGGTCGGCGCCCGTCCGCGACCGACATGAGGGTGAGTGCGCCGATCACGGTCGCGAAGGTCGCGCCGTACATGCTGACGGCTGTCAGGAACGGCGATCCGGTCTGAGCGTTGATCAGAGTGGCGAGGGCAAAGCCCGAGAGCGTGCTGGCGGCAACCAACAGCGTGAAGCTGACGTAGAGACCGGCGAACTCGCGATGACTGAGCAATGAGCGGTAGGAAGGCATGAAAAAAGCCTCCGAACGCACGCAGTGCCGCGTGATCCGAAGGCCGACAACCGTATTCTACTTCCCCCGGTTTGCCCGCTGGGCACCGGGCGGGTATGAGAGCCAAAGTGCTGAGTACGGTCCTGCTCGGGCTCCTGCTGATGGTGATGCCGGTGAGCGCCGCGGCGGCTCAGCCGGTCGCCGACCCGACGCCGAGTCCGACGCTCGGCTCGACCGAGTCGCCGAACCCGAACCCGCCGGGCGCCCAGGACTCGGACCCGGACGACTACACCGGCACGACCTGGGTCGTGATCGGCGTCGCGATCGTCGTGGTGATCGTCGCCGGTGGAAGCTTCGCCCTCTTCCGCAACCGTCGCGGATCGCAGGACGTGTCAGCCAAGTAGCCGAGCCAACGCCGCGCGGCGGTCGGCGTCTGGTCCGTCGATCGCCATCCGGCAGCGGCCGCCGGGGAGGCCCTGGAGGTCCAGTAGGTACTTGAGGTTGGCGATGCTGCCGTCGACCGTCTTCACCGCTGACTGGACGAGCGGCTGGTCGGTGTAGCCGGCGAGGAGTTGGGCGAACAGGGTGGGGAGCGCGCCGGCGTTGCCCGAGACGATCCCGGTGCCGCCGGCAACCATGACCTCGGGGAGCTCCGCGTCGTTGCCCGACCAGACCTCGAAGCCGGGCGGGGTCGCTTGCGTGTACGCCCGTACGACGTCTGTCCCGGCACCGCTGACCTTCACACCGACGATGCCGTTGATCGTCGCGATCCTGGTGAGCAACGCCGGTGGTACGACGGTCCCCGCGAGCGCCGTGAACACATAGACATACACGTCCGCCCCATCCGCCGTCGCTGCGCAACGCTCGAAGTGCTCGACGACTCGCTCGGGCCCGGCGGGGACGAAGTACGGCGTGATGACAGCCAACCGCTCAGCGCCCCGCCGCCGCGCCTCGGCCGTCAACCGGACAGCCTGCCTCGTCGTGGCGGCGCCGACGTGAGCGATCACCCGGGCAGGTCCAGCCACCTCCAACGCAGCCGAGATCACGTCGAGCCGCTCACCATCGTCGAGCGCCGGAAACTCCCCGTTGGTCCCCGCCACAAACACCGCCGGCACCCCACCGCCGACCACATGCTCGACCAGAGCCCGCACACCCCCAAGATCCACGTGATCAGCTTGGTCGAAGGGCGTGGTCAACGCAGCGGCGATCATGCAAAGAGCCTATTGCAATCGTTTGCGAGAAGAAAGGACAGGACCTTCGGTCGCGGCTGATCTTCGGCCACCGGCGACATCCCGGTCTGGTCGTCGAGTTGTGGGTTTTGGCTGATCACGGACGCCGATTCCGACCAAAATCCACGACTCGACGAGGGACTGTGCGCTGAGGTGTGGTGCCGCGAGCGTGGGATCACGGGAGGCGGTCTGACGGAGGTGGTCGGCGGCGGGTGGTTGTTCTGTGCTGCGACGGGCTCGAGCGCGCCGGCGTGAGTTGGTTCCCCGCCGACGCGTGGGCCTGTGTGACGTTTGCGGCTCGAAGGACTGTCTGCCGCGGAGGCGGTGGCCGTAGTTCGACGGCTCGGTCCGCGGTTGAGCCAAGCGGCGGCTGGTCGTAGGAGAGCGCCAGTGGCTGGTCCGGCCGTCCGACGTTCGAGGGGCTATCCACTCAAATGGTGGGTTCTCTGCTCGTATACGAGTAGAGAACCCGTAAGACGAGTGGTTATCCCGACCGCCCTGCGCCGGCTGGTACGACTCGGATTTCTGTGTGCGGCGGCGCGCCTGCGCGCATCCGCCGGGGTTTCCGTGCCGCTCGGGGTTGGCTCGTGGCGTCGGTCGCCGGTTAGAAGCCGGTGATGGCTAGGTCGTCCAGGTCGTAGGTGAGGTTGTTGTGGACGGCGACCACGCCGGGGATGTGGGCGACGGTGTAGCCGGCGTGTTCGGCTCGGCTGCGGAAGGTGAGGGAGCCGTCGAGGATGACGACGCCGTGGTCGACCTGGACGGTGACGGGGGCGGGGGATCGGGCGGGGCGCTGGACGTCAGGGGTGAGGAGAGCGTGGATTTCGGCGATCAGGCTTTGGTCGGACCGTTGGTAGACGCTGAGCAAGTCGCGCGCGGTCAGTACGCCGATCAATCGCATGTCCTCATCGACGACGCATAGCAAAGGCTGTGAGTGGGCCAGTCGTGCCGCCGCCCGGCCGATCCGGGTGTCGCCGTACACAGTGGTCGGTGGTCCCGTCATCAAGTCCCCGGCGGTCAGGGCCGCAGACTGCCGCCATCGGTTCCGTGCCTTGGCTCCGCCGAGGAGTGGCCGTGGATCGTTGCCGCCGTGGAACTCCAGCTTGGCGACCAGGGCTTCCTCGGTGACGAGACCGACCGGCCGATCGGTGTCGTCGACCACCGGGACTGCCCCAGCGTCACTGGCCAGCAACGCACAGACAACGTCCTTGAACATGGTCTCCCGCCGCACCGTCACCACGGTGCGATTCATGACCCCCGAAACCCGAAGCTCCCCCATACCGCACACCCTTCAAGCACTTCGAGCGTACTCTCAGCTACCCGGTAGAGGGGAGGGCGGCCTTGGGATCGAGGCCGAGCTCCTCGTAGGCGACGGCCTCGATCTCGCGGGCCATCGCCTCGCGGAACGCGGCGACCAGGGCCTGGCCGGCGAGCGGGATGATGTTCTCCAGGGTGCGCTGGATCTCCGGCCAGCCGTCCGCCGGGAGCCCGGCGTCGGCGAACTCGCGCCACACCGTGCTGCGGAACAGCTCGACGTAGATCTTGGCGACCGCGTCGGCCTGGGTGAACAGTTTCGGCAGCATGTCGAAGATCGCCTGCATCGGGACGCCGAGCTTGATCACCTCGAGCCCGGTGCGGAGCAGGTCGGGGTTCGGGATCCGGAGCCGGCCGTCCTCCTGGCGCTCGGCGATCCCGAGTTCGACCAGCCGGTCGATCACCGCCGGGTCGTGCGGTACGCCGGCCCGCTCGGCGAGCTGGAACTCGTCCAGCACCTCGGGCTCCGCCGGGGTCCACGGGTTCACCAGCGTCTCGAACACGCCCAGCGCGAGCGCGCCGTCCGGTAGCTCGCTCATCATCCGCTCGACCGCGGCCAGCGTGTAGCCCTTGCCGAGCAGCTCGCGGACGAGCGTCAACCGCGCGACGTGGTCGGCGCCGTAGTACCCGGTCCGTCCGACCAGCCGGGGCGGCGGGATCAGGCCGCGTCCGGCGTACGCCCGCACGTTGCGGACCGTCATGCCCACCTTCGCGGCGAGCTGGTCGACGGTGAGCTCCTCGTCTCGTGTCTCCACGCTTGACAGTCTTCCAGACCCGACGTTACATAGGAGATGTAACATACTGCATGGTGCATAGCCAATGTGAAGGAGCACCCCTGATGGCGATCCCGTTGGCGACCACCGGTACGGCGACCTTCGACCAGATCGCGATCGTCACCGGACTCGTCTCGTTGCTGTACGGCGCACTCGCCGTACTCCTGTGGCGGGAACGGACCGGACGCGTCACGCTGGTAGGACGGCTTGCGGACACCATCGGGAGACTGGACGGAGTCCCCCGATGGGCCGCGCTGACGCCGTACCTGCACGCGGTCTCGTTGCTCGCCTGCGCCTTCGGGGTGTGGTGGGACATCGCGGTGCACATCGCCCGCGGTCGCGACACCGGCCCGTTCGGCACACCGGCGCACTACCCGATCTTCTTCGGGATCCTCGGCGTGATCGTGTCCGGCGTACTGCCGATCGCCCTCGCCCGCAAGCCGCTGCCGGCCCGCACGCTGAAGCTGACCAAGGGCTGGCGGATCCCCTGCAGCGCCGCGCTGGTCACCGTGTGCGGGACGTTCGCCCTCGTCGGCTTCCCGATGGACGACGTCTGGCACCGGCTGTTCGGCGAGGACGTCACGCTGTGGGGTCCGACCCACCTGCTGATGATCGGCGGCGTCGTGCTGTCGATCTTCGCCCGCCTGCTGGCCATCGCCGAGGTCGAGCAGTTGATGGGCCCGAACAAGCGCCGCCTGTTCCAGGAGCTCGTCTCGGTCGGCGCGCTGCTGATCGCGTGGGACCTGTTCAGCACCGAGTTCAACTACGGCGTGCCGCAGTTCCCGCTGGTCCTGCACCCGATCCTGATCGCCTTCGGCGCTGCCCTCGCCTTCACCGTGCTGCGGGCTCGACGCGGCCCCGGTACGACGTTCGCCGCGCTGGCCGTCTACCTGGTCATCCGCGGTGGCATCGCCTGGGCGGTGGACCAGCCGCTCGGCGGGATCCTCGGTCACTTCCCGCTGCTGATCGTCGAGGCAGTCCTGGTCGAGGCCGTCGCGCTTGCTCTGGGCAACAAGAACCGCTTCCGCCTGGGGATCGTCGCCGGGGGCCTGATCGGTTCCGTCGGCGTGGTCGCGGAGTACGCCTGGAGCCACGTCTGGATGCCGATCCCGTGGCCGTCGTCGATGCTCCCGCCGGCCATCGGGTACGGCGTCCTGGCCGGTATCGGAGCCGGGATGGTCGGAGCCTGGCTCGCCACCCGGTACGCCGAAGTGGCCGGGGAGGAGCGTGCGACGGGGATTCGGAGCGTGCGCCCGGTCGCGGTCCGCCGTACTCATCAACTCGGGGCCGTCGGGCTGGCCGTCGTACTCGGGACTGTCTTCTTCTGCGTGCCGCGGTCGGCTGATCCGGGCGTGTCCGGGACCGTGTCGTTGGAGCGGGTGGCCACGGGGGCCGAGCCGACGGCGTACGTCACGGTCAAGCTGGAGCCGGCCGACGCCGCCGAGGGCGCACGGTGGTTCGAGGCGATGGCCTGGCAGGGTGGCGGGTTCGTCACCCACCGGATGGAGAAGGTTGCTGACGGCACCTACCGGTCGGCGGACGCGGTGCCGATGTACGGCAAGTGGAAGTCGATGATCCGGCTGCACCAGGGGCAGCGGGACCTGGTGTCGATGTGGGTGTACGCGCCGGCGGACGCCGCGATCGAGAAGCCGGCCGTGCAGGTCTCGGACGGCCGGACGGTCGAGTTCATCGACGAACAGCAGGTGTTGCGCCGCGAGGAGCGGACGGACGTGCCACGATGGATGTGGAACGGCGGCTACGCCCTGCTCGGCGTGGTCGGCCTGCTGGAGATCGCCGGGATCGCCTGGCTGGTCGGACGCGGCGCCCGCGGTGGCCGCCTGCGCGCCGCCCACCTCACGGCCGGTGAAAGGGAACGGGAGACTGCGTGACGATCCAGGCGGAACGGTCGGACGTGACCACGACCGACGGGCTCAGGCTGAACGTGGAGACGACCGGACCGCAGGACGCGCCGGTGACGGTCCTGCTCGTCCACGGCTGGACCTGCTCGACCAGGTCCTGGCACAACCAGGTCGAGACGCTTCCACAGATCCTGGGGGAGGACGCCGTACGCGTCGTCACCTACGACCACCGTGGTCACGGACGGTCGGAAGCGGCGCCGGTCGGATCGACGCGGATCGAGCAGTTGGCCGACGACCTGATGACCGTGCTGGACACCGTTGTCGGCGATGGCCCGGTCGTGTACGCCGGTCACTCGATGGGCGGGATGACGTTGATGGCGCTCGCGGACCAGCGTCCCGAGCTGTTCGGCTCCCGGATCAAGGCCGCGGCGTTGGTCAGTACGACGTCCGGCCAGGCGAGCTCTGGTGCGTTGGGCATCCCCAAGCGGTTCGATACGGCTGCGGCGGCGTTCGCTCCTCGTGCGGTGAACCTCGTGGGTTCCCGGGTAGAACGCAAGGCCCGCCGGGCGGCACGGGTCGCGGCAGCGCATCGTAGGAGGGCCCTCGAGACGGCGGCCGCCCGGCTGCAGCGTCCGGCGCTTCGCCAGATGGTGTTCGGCAAGAAGGTCGACCCGGCCGAGGTGGACCTGTTCCTCGCGGACTTGGCCGTCGTACCGGGACCGTCGTACGGCGGCTTCTTCGAGGCGATCCTGCAGCACGACCGCGGTCACGCGCTCAAGGTGCTCGACCAGCTCCCGGTCGAGATCATGCACGGCACCCGCGACCGCCTCCTGCCACCCCGCCACGCGAACCGCATGGCCGCAGAGCTCCCCACCGCCCGCCTCTGGATGTACCCAGGCGCCGGCCACATGCTCATGCAGGAACGCCCCCGCGACGTAACCCACCGCCTCGCCTCCCTGGCCCGCAAGGTCAAGGCCTGAAAGTAACCTCGGCGCAGGTTACGCTGCGCTGTGCTCAAGCGAACGACCATCGTGACACTGGCCCTTGCCCTGTCAGTGCCGGCCTGCGCCGCTCAGGAGCGAGCAACGAGTGGTGAGCCGACAAGCAGTAGTGAACGGCCGCCGCCCTCGCTGGCTTCGGCAACGCCCAAGCCATCCGCATCACGTCAGGTTGTCGAGGTTCGATCGCCGGAGTTCCAAGCCAAGTGGTGGACGTGGGCGACGTCGCCGGAAGAGATCAACCCGGTGACAGACTCGACCGGCGCCCACTGCGCCAGGGGGCAGGCCGGCGGTGTATGGCTGGTGGCCGGGAGCTTCGGCGGGACCGTACATCGGCGGTGCACCGTCCCGGCGGGCATGCCGATCGCAGGTCCGCTCGTGAACCTGGCCTCGACCGACGCGGACGACTGCGACGGATTCGTCGGTTCGGCCACCGGAACGGTGTCGACCGACCCGGCGCCCAAGGTGACTGCGGTCGACACGACGCGATTCGAGTTCGTCGCCGCCGCCGGGAACCCGGCCGGGTTCCCGGCGGGCCGGAACAGGGTTTTCGGCTGTGGCATCTGGTTCACTGCCGGGCCGTTCGAGCCAGGTCAGCATCGGCTGGTGCTGAAAGGACGCCAGGGCAGCTTCTCCGTCCAGGCGACCTACGACCTGACCGTCAAGGGCACCCGGCGGCGGGGACGCTGACCGTGTGCCTACTTCAACTGGCCTCGGATGGCGCCGCCCGGGAAGGTCGCGTTGTGCACGTTGACGTAGTAGGCCTTCGGGTCGGCGGTGATGCCGGCGGCGAGGTCGGTGCTGATCGTGGTGCAGCCGGATGACGGGTTCGTGGCCACGGTCAGCGGGATGACGACGGGGCCGGCGATGTGGCGCGGGGCGAGGTGGACGTGCGCGGCGGTCGGGGTCTCGATGTTCTCCCAGCTCAGGGTCCAGCAGAAGCTGGTGCCCTCGAGCGTGTAGCTGAAGAACCCGTGCCCGTCCGGATCGGCGGCGGCTGCTTCCTGCTCGCCGTTCAGCGGGATCGCGGGCGCGGCGGTCGCGGTCGGTAGGCCGAATGCGGCGGCCGCGAGTACGACGGCGGCTGCGGTGATACCGGTGCGTGCTGACATGGTGCCCCTCCTGGCGGTGAGGTGGATCCTCACTTCGTTACACGTACGAAGACCCGGAACGGTTCATCGTCATGAGAATCGCGTCACGGTCGGGCGGGCCGCTCTCGCCTAGGGTGACGGGGTGCAGAATCTTCTGTCTGATGTGGTGGTTGTCGATCTGACCCGGGCGCTGGCCGGGCCGCATGCCGCGATGATGCTGGGTGATCTCGGGGCGCGGGTGATCAAGGTGGAGACGCCTGCGGGCGGGGACGACAGCCGGGGCTGGGGACCGCCGTTCGTCGAGGGCGAGTCGACGTACTACCTGTCGGCCAACCGGAACAAGGAGTCGGTGACGGCCGACCTGAAGTCGGACGACGGCAAGGACCTCCTGACCAAGCTGGTCCGGCGCGCCGACGTGCTGATCGAGAACTTCCGGCCCGGCGTGCTCGACCGGCTCGGGTTCTCGGCCGAGCGGCTGCACGAGCTCAACCCGGGTTTGGTGATCCTGTCGATCACCGGGTTCGGCCACGACGGTCCGGATGGCGGCCGGGCCGGGTACGACCAGATCGCGCAGGGCGAGGGCGGTCTGATGAGCATCACCGGCGCGGTCGAGCCCACGAAGGTCGGTGTGCCGATCGCGGACCTGCTGGCCGGCATGTACGGCGCCTACGGTGCGCTGGCCGCGTTGCACGAGCGGTCGATCACCGGCAAGGGCCGAGTCGTCCGGACCAGTCTGCTGGCCTCGGTGGTCGGGGTGCACGCATTCCACGGGACGAAGTGGACGGTCGCCGGCGAACTGCCCGAGCGGGTCGGCAACCACCATGCGCAGATCGCGCCGTACGGGCTGTACCGGACCAAGGACGACATCGTGCAGGTCGCGGTCGGGAGTGAGGGCCAGTGGCGGACGTTCGCGCCGATCGTCGGGCTGGACCCGGCGGACACGCGGTTCGCGGTCAACGCCGACCGGGTGGCGCATCGCGCCGAGCTCACTGCCGCGATCGAGGCTGCCTTCGCCACCGAGCCTGCCGACGTGTGGCTTGAAAGGCTTGCGGACAAGGGGATTCCGGCCGGGAAGGTCCGTGACTTCCAGCAGGTCTACGAGTGGGAGCAGACGCTCTCCCAGGGCCTGTTGATCGACGTCGAGCACCCGACGCTCGGCAAGATCCAGCTGCCCGGTCCGCCGCTGCGCTTCGACGACCAGCCGTACGCCGGTGCCCGGGAGACCAACCTGCCGCCGCCGCGACTCGGCGAGCACAACGAGTCGGTCAGAGCCTGGCTGGAGTCCGACTAGAAGACGCCCGTACGACGAGCTCTGGCCGGATCAACGTCTTCCGCGGCCGTTCGGCGCCACTCCGGAGTCGCTGGAGCAGCAGGTCGACGGCAGTCGAGCCGACCTCGGCTGCCGGGAGGCGGACGGTGGTCAGCGGTGTCTGCAGGTAGGCCGCGTACGGATGGTCGCCGTACCCGGTGATCGCCACATCGTCGGGGACGGCGAGACCGTGCTCGGCCAAGAGGCGGAGCAGCCGAGGGCGAAGTAGTCGTTCCCGGTGACGATGGCGTCCGGATGGTCGTCGTGCAGGAGTGACTGGGCGAAAGCTCGAGCTGGCCGCGAACGCGTCGTACTGGGACGGGGCGCCGCAGCTGAGCAAGCTGGAGTTCGTGAACATCCCCGAGGTGGCCGGGCGGATCACCGCGCTGGAGAACGGCGAGGTCGACGTCCTGACCCAGATCCCGCCGGACCAGGTCGGGTCGGTCAAGGGCGGTGACGGGATCAGCTACTCGACCACGCCGAGTTGGACGTACTACTTCGACTGGTTCAACTCGAACCGGAAGCCGTTCAACGACAAGCGGGTCCGGCAGGCGATGTGGCACGCGCTCAACCTGGAGGGCACGATCAAGGATCTGTTCGGCGACCTGGCCACGGTGGCGCAGGCTCCGCTCGCGCAGGGCGTGATCGGTGCGCCGAAGCTGGCGCTGTACAGCTACGACCCGGCGAAGGCGAAGCAGTTGCTGACCGAGGCGGGCTACCCGAACGGGTTCAGTACGTCGATGCAGTGGCCGCTGGAAGGTGGTCCGAACATCCGGGCGCTGGCGCAGGCGATGATCTCGGACTGGGCGAAGATCGGCGTCACCGTGAAGCCGCTGGAGAAGGAACGCGCCCAGTGGCTGGAGGACTTCGGCAAGCTCAACTGGGACATGAACCTGCAGACCAACGTCACCGGCACCGGCGACGCCGACTACACCCTCGCCCGCCTCTACGTCTGCTCCGCCAAGCGCAACGGCTACTGCAACCCCGCGCTCGACAAGCTCCTCCTGGACGCCCGGTCGTCCGTCGACCAGTCCGAGCGCCCCAAGCTGTACCAGGACGCCGGCCAGATCCTCTGGACCGACGCGGTCGGCATCTTCCCCGCCGACCTGGCCTCGAACTCCGCCGTGCGGTCCCGGGTCCGCGACTTCACGATGCCGCCGAGCGGACGGCCGTTGTTCGCGAAGGTGACCGTCTCCGGGAGCTGAGGCACGGACCGCCATCCCTTCCATCCAGATCGAATAGCTGCCGTCTGCAACCGCCAAGCATGAAGCTGGGTCACGGTTGAGCCCTGGGACGTGGTGAGGGGTTGACGGCGGCCTGGGCGCGGTCTAGCGTCTGGGAAATCGATTTCTCGTAGCGGAGAAGGATGGTGGGATGGCGGACGGTGCCGGGCTGGTGCGGATGGCGGGCATCGGGAAGCGGTACGGCGGCGTGCAGGCCTGCCGGGACGTGGACTTCACGCTCGGCGCGGGCGAGGTGCACGCCCTGCTCGGCGAGAACGGCGCCGGCAAGTCCACGCTGATGAAGATCCTCTCCGGCGACGTCACCGAGTACGACGGCACGATCGAGATCAACGGCGACCCGGTGCACTTCGGCGGACCCACCGACGCCCAGGCGGCCGGGATCGCGATGATCCACCAGGAGCTCGACCTGGTTCCCGGCCTGTCCATCGCCGACAACATCTTCCTCGGCCGCGAGCTCCGGACCAGGCTCCGGACTGTCGACCGCCGGACGATGGACCGCGAGTCCCGCGCGCTCCTAGAGCGCAGCGGCGTCAAACTCGACCCGCACCGGCCGGTCGGCGAGCTGCGCGTCGGCGAGCAGCAACTCGTCACCATCGCGAAGGCGATCTCCCTCGACGCCCGCGTGCTGATCATGGACGAGCCCACCTCCGCCCTCACCACGTCCGAGGTCGAGCGCCTCTTCGACGTGATCCGCGAACTGCGCAGGTCAGGCGTCGGCATCGTCTACATCTCGCACCGGATGGAGGAGATCGCGCAGGTCGCCGACCGCGCGACCGTCCTGCGCAACGGCCAGGTCGTCACCAGCTTCGACCCCCGCAAACTCAGTACGGCGGAAGTGGTCGAGGCGATGGTCGGCCGCCCGGTCCAGACCATGTTCACCACCCCCGACGCCGACACCGGCGACGAGCTCCTCCGCGTCGAGCACCTCGCCCTGAAGGCACGGCGTCCGCGACCCGGCCGCCGCGACCCCGAGGGCATCTCACTGACCGTCCGTTCCGGCGAGATCGTGGGCCTGGCCGGCCTGCTCGGCGCCGGCCGCACCGAGCTCCTGGAGACCCTGTACGGCGTCGCGCCCGCAGGCACCCAGTCCGGCCGGATCCTCTTGCAGGGCAAGGAGATCCGCCCACGCAGTCCACGTCAGGCGCTTGCCCACGGCATCGGGTTCGTCCCGGAGGACCGGCGCGTGTCCGGACTCGTCCTGTTCCACTCGATCCTCGCGAACACGGTCGTCTCGAGCCTCCCGTCGTACGGGCGGCTCGGCGTGATCGCGCGCCGGATGGAACGGGCGGCCTCGGTGCGGATGGCGGACCGGTTGCGGCTCAAGTTCGGCCGGCTGCAGGACGAGGTCGGCACGCTGTCCGGCGGCAACCAGCAGAAGGTCGTGTTCGGCCGGATGCTGCTGACCGAGCCGCGGTTGCTGCTGCTGGACGAACCGACCCGCGGCGTCGACGTCGGCGCCAAGGCCGAGATCTACCGGTTGCTCGGCGAGCTGGCCGGCCAGGGTCTCGGCGTACTGCTGGCCTCGTCCGAGCTGCCCGAGCTGATCGGCGTCTGCGATCGGGTCGTCGTCCTGCGGGACGGACGGGACGTGGCCGCGTTCAGTACGGCGGACTCCGGCGAGGGCGATCTGCTCGCCGCGGCGATGGGACAGGGCGCAGTGTTCGAGGAAGTCGGAGGAGTGCAGTGACCGACGTGCAGGACAAGCCCGCGGTGGCGTTTGCCCGGGACAAGGGTGGTGTGGTCGCCACGCTGTTCCGGTTCCAGAGCGTGTTCGGGCTGCTCGCGGTGTTCGTCGCGGCGATCATCTTCTCGCCACGCAAGGACGGCGAGATCCTGTTCATCAGCGCGGACAACCTGGCCAACGTGGTCCGGGCGGTGTCCGAGATCGGCATCATCGCGGTCGGGATGACGTTCGTCATCCTGATCGGCGGCATCGACCTGTCCGTCGGCGCCGTGCTCGGGCTGGCCGCGGTCGGGTCCGCCGTACTGATGGTCGAGAACGACTGGGGTTTCCTGCCGTCCGTGCTGCTCGTGCTCGCGATCGGCCTCGTCTTCGGCGCGCTGCAGGGCGCCGCGACCGCGATGATCGGGATCCAGTCGTTCATCGTCACCCTGGCCGGCTTGCAGATAGCCCGTGGCCTGGCCCGGATCTGGTCCGACGGGCAAGGCGTCGCGATCGCGTACGGCGATGGGCCGCATGAGGCGCCGGCATCGTTCGCGATCCTGGGTGAACGCACCTTCGGCGGGCTGGTCCCGATCCCGGTGCTGATCTTCGCCGTGGTCGCCATCGCAGCCGTCGTGTTCCTGCGGGTCAGCGCGTTCTCCCGGCACCTGTACGCCGTCGGCGGGAACGAGAAGGCGGCGCGACTGTCCGGCGTACCCGTGGTGCGGGTGAAGATCGCGGTCTTCGCGATCTGCGGACTGCTCGCGTCCCTGGCCGGCGTGGTGCACGCCGTCCAGCTGAACCAGGGCAGCCCGAACGACGGGATCGGCTACGAGCTCGACGCGATCGCCGCGGTGGTGATCGGCGGCACCAGCCTGGCCGGTGGGCGCGGCTCGGTCGCCGGGACCGTGGCCGGCGCGCTGCTGCTCGGCGTACTGAACAACATCCTTGCCCTGAACAACATCGACTCCAACATCCAGCTGCTGATCAAGGGACTCGTGATCGTTGCCGCCGCCGCGCTGCAGCGACTGCGTCCCGCCTCGTGAGGAAGGTTCCCCGTCATGCGCTCTCCGCGAATTCCCCTCGCCGCCGCGGCCGTCGCCGCGCTGGTGCTCGCCGGCTGTGGTACGACCAGCGAACGGACGGCGGACTCGCCGGCCGCCGGTGAGTCGAAGTCCTGCCAGGGCGCCGACGGCAAGTACACGATCGGGATGAGCCAGGCGAACGTGGCCGAGCCGTACCGGCAGCGGATGGACGACGACATCCGGGCCGCGGCCAAGGAGGTGCCGCAGTTCGACGTGAAGTTCGCCGACGCGGCGCAGGACAACGCCAAGCAGGTCGCCGACGTGGAGAACTACATCACCCAGCAGATCGACCTGCTGATCATCAGCCCGAACGAGGCGAGACCGCTGACCGCGGTGGTGCAGAAGGCCTACGACAAGGGCATCCCGGTGATCGTGCTGGACCGCAAGGTCGAGGGTGACGCGTACACCGGCTTCATCGGCGGTGACAACGTGCAGATCGGGTCCGAGGCGGGCAAGTACGTCGCCGAGAAACTGCTGCCGTCCGGCGGGACCGTCGTCGAGTTGAAGGGCCTGGCCGGCGCGACGCCGCAGGCCGAGCGGCACCAGGGCTTCGTGGACGCGATCAAGGCGAACCCGAAGATCAAGATCGTCGCCGACGCCAGCGGCGACTGGCTGCGGGAGAAGGGCCAGGCGCAGATGGACGCGCTGCTGAAGGCGAACCCGAAGATCGACGTGGTGTACGCGCACAACGACCCGATGGCCGAAGGCGCGTACCTGGCCGCGAAGGCGGTCGGCCGGGAGAAGGAGATGAAGTTCCTCGGCATCGACGCGCTGCCGATCCCGTCCGGCGGCATCAAGGCGGTCGAGCAGGGCCGGCTCAGCGCCACCTTCACCTACCCGACCAACGGCAAGGAAGCGATCGCCGCCGCCAAGAAGCTGCTGGTCGACTGCGGCACGATCGAGAAGTCCCAGATCCTGCCCACCCGCCTGATCGACAAGGAGAACGCGGCCCAGATCTATGCTGAGGAGAACCCGACCGGGTGACGCGTCCGGCGCCCCGGGGCCGTGCACTTTACGAACACAATCTTCGGGGTTTACCACTGGCGTGAGAGGATCACCCGCGTGACTGCCTTGCCGAGTGTTTCGTACTCCATCACCGTTCGCCTCGAGGTACCCGCGGGTGGCTCGACGGTGAGCAAGCTGACGACCGCGGTCGAGCACGCCGGCGGTCTGGTCACCGCGCTCGACGTGACCGCGTCCGGTCACGAGCGGCTCCGGATCGACGTCACCTGCGCCGCGGCCGACACCGAGCACGCCGGCCGGCTGGTCGAGGCCATGCGCGCCGTCCCCGGGGTCGAGATCGGCCGGGTCTCGGACCGGACCTTCCTGATGCACCTCGGTGGCAAGATCTCGATGGAGGCCAAGCACCCGATCCGCAACCGTGACGACCTGTCGATGATCTACACGCCGGGTGTCGCGCGGGTCTGCCTGGCGATCGCGGCCAACCCCGACGACGCCCGCCGGCTGACGATCAAGCGCAACAGTGTCGCGGTCGTCACCGACGGTTCCGCCGTCCTCGGCCTGGGCAACATCGGGCCGAAGGCCGCGCTGCCGGTGATGGAGGGCAAGGCGGCGCTGTTCAAGCGGTTCGCCGGGATCGACGCCTGGCCGCTGTGCCTGGACACCCAGGATCCGGACGAGATCGTCCAGATCGTGAAGGCGATCGCGCCCGGGTTCGCCGGCATCAACCTGGAGGACATCTCCGCGCCGCGCTGCTTCGAGATCGAGGCCAAGCTGCGCGAGGAGCTGGACATCCCGGTGTTCCACGACGACCAGCACGGTACGGCGGTCGTCGTGCTCGGCGCGCTCTACAACGCGCTGCGCGTGGTCGGCAAGGACATCGGCAGCGTGCGCGTGGTGCTGTCCGGCGCCGGCGCGGCCGGAACGGCGATCCTGAAGCTGCTGCTCGCGGCCGGAGTGAAGGACACCTGCGTCGCGGACATCGGCGGCGTGATCCACCCGGAGCGCGACGGCCTGTCGCCGGAGCTGCGCTGGATCGCGGAGAACACCAACGCGGCGAAGTACAGCGGCGACCTGAAGGGCGCGCTGGCCGGGGCGGACGTGTTCATCGGGGTGTCGGCGCCGAACATCCTGACCGGTGCGGACATCGCCACCATGAACGACGACGCGATCGTGTTCGCGCTGGCGAACCCGGTGCCGGAGGTCGACCCGACCGAGGCGGGCGAGCACGCCGCGGTGGTGGCCACCGGCCGGAGCGACTTCCCGAACCAGATCAACAACGTGCTGGTCTTCCCGGGCGTTTTCCGCGGTCTGCTCGACGCGCAGTCGTCGAAGGTGTCGATCGAGATGGAGCTGGCTGCCGCCAAGGCGCTGGCCGGTGTCGTCACCGACGACGAGCTGAACGCGACCTACATCGTGCCGAGCGTCTTCCACCCGGAGGTGCACACGATGGTCGCGCACGCGGTCCGCGACGCCGCGGGCGGCAGGGCGCCGGCGCACGAGCACTACCCGGACGACTCGCCGGCGTGACGGTCTCGGTGGCGGGGGCGACCGGCTCGCGGATCAAGGTCTGGGCGTGGCGGATCGGTTTCGTCGCGGCTGTGGCGCTGCAGCTGTACGGCGTCTACACGCCGCGGGAGGCCGGTCCGCACGTCGGGATCCCCGGGATCGACAAGGTCGCGCACCTGTTCCTGTTCGGGTCGGTCGCGTTCCTCGGGCTGATGATCCGGATCCCGGCGCGCTGGTTGCTCGGAGCACTGGTCGCGAACGCGATCGTCAGTGAGCTGGTGCAGTACTGGGTGCTCCCGCAGCGCGACGGCGACCCGTTCGACGTCCTGGCGGACTTGGCCGGAGTGGCTGTCGGCGCTTGGCTGGCCTTCCGTGTGCTCCGTCGTACGCCATGATGGGTGCATGACGGCCTCGACCCTGACCGGTTCGCTGCTGGTGGCGACACCGCTGCTCGACGAGCCGCCCTTCCGCCGCTCGGTGATCCTGTTGCTGGACCACGACGACGACGGCGCACTCGGGGTGGTGGTGAACCGCGCTGCCGACCTGGCCGTCGAGCGCGTGCTGCCGAACTGGTCAACCACGGTCAACGAGCCCGGCGTGCTCTTCATGGGCGGTCCGGTCGGTACGGACAGTGCCCTCGCGGTCGCGGAGGTGATCGAGTCCGCCGACCCGCCCGGGTGGCGGGAGTGTTTCGGCCGGATCGGGCTCATCGATCTCGACGTACCGCCGGCGCTGCTGGAGGGGGCGATCCAGCGGATGCGGATCTTCGCCGGGTACGCCGGCTGGTCCAGCGGTCAACTCGAGGGCGAGATCACCGAAGGCGCCTGGTACGTCGTCGAGTCCGAGCCCGACGACGTCTTCAGCCTGCACCCGGACACGCTGTGGCGCCGGGTCCTGCGCCGCCAGAACGACCAGATGGCCTACCTCGCGACCTACCCCGACGACCCGACCCTGAACTGAGCGCTACTCGTCGCCGCCCTCGTCGTCACCCGGGTTGAGCGAGTCCCAGATCTCCTTGCACTCCGGGCAGACCGGGAACCGCTGCGGGTCCCGGCTGGGCACCCAGACCTTGCCGCAGAGCGCGACCACCGGCGTGCCCATCACCATCGCCTCGGTCAGCTTGTCCTTCGGCACGTAGTGCGAGAACCGCTCGTGATCGCCGGGCTCTGCCGGCGACGGCTGGGTGCGCTCGTCGACGACCGTCTCGGCACCGGGGGTCAACTGAGTACTCATGCCCCCGAGTGTAGGCCGCCTCACCAGCCGATCAGGAACTTTCCGCACAGACTGCCCGTACCCCGACATGCCGGTCGGCAGTTGTCCTCGGCGTCAGGTAACGTTCCTGCACGGCCGACAGTCGACTAACGGGGGAGTATGCCGTCCGTGGATTCGCACGCGCCCGCCACACCAGCCGTGCTTCCTCCGGCCTACCCGGACCGCGCCGCGTGGGGTACCGCGAGCAAACTGCGCGCCTGGCAGGCGGAGGCACTCAAGCTCTATCTCGACACCAACCCGCGGGACTTCCTCGCGGTGGCGACACCGGGAGCCGGCAAGACCACCTTCGCGCTCACCGTGGCCGCCGAGTTGCTGCACCGGCGGCAGATCGAGCGGGTCACCGTAGTGACGCCGACCGAGCACCTGAAGGTCCAGTGGGCCGAGGCGGCCGACCGGGCCGGGATCGCGATCGACCCGGCGTTCGCCGGCCGGCGCGGCAAGACCAACAAGGACTTCCAGGGCGTCGCGGTCACCTATGCCGGGATCGCGGTGAACCCGCTGGCGTTCCGGGTCCGGACCGAGCGGTTCAAGACGCTGGTGATCCTGGACGAGGTGCACCACGGCGGCGACGCGCTGAGCTGGGGTGACGGCGTCCGGGAGGCGTTCGAGCCCGCGACCCGGCGGCTCTGCCTGACCGGTACGCCGTTCCGCAGCGACGACAACCCGATCCCGTTCGTCACCTACGAGGAGGGCCCGGGCGGCGTCGCCCGGAGCAAGGCGGACTACACCTACGGGTACGGTCACGCGCTGCGCGATCACGTCGTACGCCCGGTGATCTTCATGTCGTACTCGGGTGAGATGCGCTGGCGGACGAAGGCCGGCGACGAGGTGGCGGCGCGGCTCGGCGAGCCGCTGACCAAGGACCTGACCGCTCAGGCGTTGCGGACGGCGCTCGACCCGGCCGGCGAGTGGATGCCCGCGGTGCTGGCAGCCGCGGACAAGCGGCTGACCGAGGTACGGCGGCACATGCCGGACGCCGGCGCTTTGGTGATCTCCGGTGACCAGAACACGGCCCGGGCGTACGCGAAGACCCTGCGCGAGCTGACTGGCGAGGCGCCGACCGTCGTCCTGTCCGACGAGAAGGCGGCCAGCAAGAAGATCGCGAAGTTCTCCGAGGGCGAGTCGCGGTGGATGGTCGCGGTCCGGATGGTCTCCGAGGGAGTCGACGTACCGCGGCTGGCGGTCGGGGTGTACGCGACGCCGACGTCGACGCCACTGTTCTTCGCGCAGGCGGTCGGCCGGTTCGTCCGGGCCCGGAAGCGGGGTGAGACGGCGTCGGTGTTCGTGCCGTCGGTGACCCGGCTGCTGAGTTTCGCCGCCGAGATGGAGGTCGAGCGCGACCACGTGCTGGGCCGGAAGAACTCGAACGAAGACGGCGACATCTTCGCCCTCGAGGACGACCTGATCAAACAGGCGAACCAGACCGAGGGCGCCAGCGACGAGCTGGAGGCGAAGTTCGAGGCGCTCGGGTCGGACGCGAGCTTCGACCGGGTCGTGTTCGACGGCGGTGACTACGGGACCGGCGGCGACATGGCGTCGGACGAGGAGCTCGACTTCCTCGGGCTGCCGGGGCTGCTGGAGCCGGACCAGGTGCGGGAGCTGCTGAAGAAGCGCCAGGCGAAGTCGATCGCCGCGCAGAAGCGGTCCCAGCGTGGTTCCGCGGAGTCGCCGGGGCGTGAGGATCCGACCCCGACCGAGCTGGCCACCCACGAGCAGATCGCGCTGCTGCGCCGCGAGCTGAACGGCCTGGTCGCCGCCTGGCACCACCGCACCGGACAGCCCCACGGCGTCATCCACAACGACCTCCGCCGCAAGTTGGGCGGCCCCGCCGCAGCTCACGCCTCGTCGATCCAGCTCAAGGAGCGCATCGAGCTGATCCGCGACTGGGCTGCGCAGCGACGCGCCTGAACCAACTGCTCGACACCCCGCCCCGGAGTCTCGGGGCGGGGTGTTCTGCGTGCGCGAGGTCTTGACGGGCTGCGGATGGGGCTGCAAGCTTCGGTTACCGCCCCGCAAGAAATTAGCAAGAGAATGAAAAAAGCTCTTGAGGGTGCGGCGTCCGCCCCCGCCCCACTTGACAGAGGACAACTTCATGGAGTGGAAGAGATCTGCCGGCCGGCGACTGCTGGTCGGCTTGCTGCTGGCTGCGCTGGTCGGCGCGGCCCTGGTCCCGGGATCGGCGACAGCCGCCGTCACCGCCAACCTCGGCAAGACGCTGTCGGCCTCCAGTTCGCTTGGGGAGTACCCGAGCGGCAACGCCGCCGACGGCAACCAGAACTCGTACTGGGAGAGCAGCAACAACGCGCTCCCGCAGTGGATCCAGGCCGACCTCGGTACGACGCAAGACGTCAACCAGGTGACGCTGAAGCTCCCCGCGTCGTGGGGCGCCCGAACTCAGACCATCACCATCCAGGCCGGCACGAACGGCTCGTCGTTCAGCACCCTGGTCGCCAGTACGGCGTACTCCTTCAACCCCGCCGCGAACAACACGGTCACCATCGACTTCCCCACCACGTCGGCTCGCTACGTCCGGCTGGTCGTCACCGCGAACACCGGCTGGCCGGCCGCACAACTGTCGGAGTTCGACCTGGCCGGACCTGGTGGCGGGCCGGTCGAGCCTCCGACCGGAACCAACCTCGCCACCGGCAAGCCGATCGAGGCCTCGTCGTCAGTCTTCGACTTCGTCGCCGCGAACGCGAACGACACCAGTGGTACGACGTACTGGGAGTCCTACGGTTTCCCCGCGACGCTGACCGTCAAGCTGGGCGCGAACGCCGACGTCAGTTCGATCGTCGTGAAGCTGAACCCCGACCCGATCTGGGGACCGCGGACGCAGAGCATCCAGGTGCTCGGTCGTGAGCAGTCCGCCACCGCCTTCACCTCGCTCGTGGCCCGAACCGACTATCAGTTCAGCCCGTCCGGCAACCAGAACTCGATCACGATCCCGGTCAGCGGCCGCTACGCCGACGTACGCCTGCAGTTCTTCAGTAACACCGGCGCGCCCGGCGGCCAGGTCGCCGACTTCCAGGTCTTCGGTACGGCGGCGCCGAACCCGGACCTCGTGGTCACGAACGTCACCTGGAGTCCGGCCGACCCGGCCGAGTCCACTC
Source organism: Kribbella sp. NPDC050124 (assembly GCF_044460355.1). NCBI lineage: Bacteria > Bacillati > Actinomycetota > Actinomycetes > Propionibacteriales > Kribbellaceae > Kribbella > Kribbella sp. NPDC050124. The sequence goes on along the minus strand of NZ_JBITJU010000003.1, from coordinate 332,831 downwards.
CGATCACCCTCTCGGCCACCGTCCGGAACTCCGGCGTCGCGGCCGCACCCGCGAGCAGCCTGAACTTCCTCGTCGACGGCTCGGTCGCCGGCGCCGCGTCGGTCGGCGCGCTCGCCGCCGGAGCCACCGCCACGGTCACGGTCAACGCCGGAACCCGTGCCCAAGGCAACCACACGGTCGCGGCGGTCGCCGACCCGGCGAACGCCGTCGTCGAGCAGGACGAGACCAACAACACCTTCCAGTCACCCACCCCGCTGACCGTCGGCCAGGCCCCCGGCCCGGATCTCCAGGTCACCGGGATCACCACCAATCCGGCCAACCCCGCGCCCGGATCCCTGGTCTCCTTCACGGTCGCGGTCAACAACCGCGGTACGGCGGCCTCCGGAGCCAGCGTCACCCGCCTCACGGTGGGCAGCACCACCTTGAGCACCGACACCGCCTCGATCGCGGCCGGTGCGACCACCAACGTCGCGATGACCGGCACCTGGACGGCGACCAACGGCGGCGCGACCGTGACGGGCATCGCCGACGCGACCAACACCGTTGCCGAGACCAACGAATCCAACAACACGCTGAGCCGGTCGATCGTGGTCGGACGCGGTGCCGCCGTGCCGTACACGTCGTACGAGGCGGAAGCGGCCGACCACAACGGCACGCTGCTCGTCTCGGACGCGAAGCGGACCTTCGGCCACACCAACTTCGCCACCGAGTCGTCCGGCCGCCAGTCGGTCCGGCTGAACTCGACCGGCCAGTTCGTCGAGTTCACCTCGACGGTGCCGACCAACTCGATCGTGGTCCGCAACTCGATCCCCGACTCGGCCAACGGGCAGGGGCTCGAGGCGACCATCAGCCTGTACGTCGACGGTGTCTTCAAGCAGAAGCTGAACCTGTCGTCGCGACACAGTTGGCTCTACGGCAACAGCGACGGTCCGGAGTCGTTGACCAACACCCCGGGTGGTGACGCGCGCCGCCTCTTCGACGAGTCGCATGCGTTGCTCGGCACGTCGTACCCGGTCGGCACCAAGGTCAAGCTGCAGCGGGACTCCGGCGACAACGCGTCGTTCTACATCATCGACATGATCGACCTGGAGCAGGTCGCCCCACCGCTCACCCAACCGGCCGGCTGCATGTCGATCACCCAGTACGGCGCCGTGCCGAACGACGGGATCGACGACGCCGACGCGATCCAGCGGGCCGTCACCGACGACCAGAACGGTGTGATCGGCTGTGTCTGGATCCCGGCCGGCCAGTGGCGGCAGGAGAAGAAGATTCTCACCGACGACCCGCTCAACCGGGGTCAGTACAACCAGGTCGGGATCAGCAACACCACCATCCGCGGCGCGGGGATGTGGCACTCGCAGCTCTACTCGACCATCGAGCCGCAGAACGCCGGCGGCATCAATCACCCGCACGAGGGCAACTTCGGCTTCGACATCGACAAGTTCGTGCAGCTGTCGGACATCGCGATCTTCGGCTCCGGACGGATCCGCGGCGGCGACGGGAACGCCGAGGGTGGCGTCGCGCTGAACGGCCGGTTCGGCACCGGGACGAAGGTCAGCAACGTCTGGATCGAGCACGCGAACGTCGGGGTCTGGGTCGGCCGCGACTACGACAACATCCCCGAACTGTGGGGACCGGGTGACGGGCTGGAGTTCAGTGGGATGCGGATCCGCGACACCTACGCCGACGGCATCAACTTGGCCAACGGCACCCGCAACTCGAAGGTGTTCAACTCGTCCTTCCGGACCACCGGCGACGACGCGCTGGCGGTGTGGGCGAGCAAGTACGTCAAGGACCAGTCGGTCGACGTCGGCCACGACAACGCGTTCACCAACAACACCATCCAGCTGCCGTGGCGCGCGAACGGGGTCGCGATCTACGGCGGGTACGGCAACAAGATCGAGAACAACCTGATCTACGACACGATGAACTACCCCGGCATCATGCTGGCCACCGACCACGACCCGCTGCCGTTCTCCGGGACGACGCTGATCGCCAACAACGCGCTGTACCGGTGTGGTGGGGCGTTCTGGGGCGAGGCGCAGGAGTTCGGTGCGATCACCCTGTTCCCGGCGAACCTGCCGATCACCGGGGTGACGATCCGCGACACCGAGATCCACGACTCGACGTACGACGGGATCCAGTTCAAGACCGGTGGCGGTGAGATGCCGAACGTGCAGCTCACCAACCTGCGGATCGACAAGTCGAACAACGGGTCCGGCATCCTCGCGATGGGCGGTGCCCGCGGCAACGCCGTGCTGAGCAACGTCACCGTCACGAACTCCCGGGACGGCGACATCGTCAAGGAACCCGGCTCGACCTTCACCTTCACCGGGCAGTAGCCCCTCCCGGTGACCCCCGAGCCTCCGCACGCCGCCTGGCGTGCGGAGGCTCAGCCTTGGCTACTCCGGGCGGTAGACCCGGACGTGGTCGATCTGCATCGACTCGGTGGTGACTGTGGGCGGGATCTTCGCGTAGACGAACAGGTCGAGGATCAGCGCGTCGCCGGTGCCCGAGTAGGCGCCTTGGCGGCAGATCTCCTGGCCGTCCAGGTACCAGATCGTCTCGGCGGGGCCGAGCTTCTGGGCGATCGTGTGCCAGTCCGTGGTCAGGTCGGTGGGGGACTGGTAGGTGCAGCTGCCGCCGCCGTCTTGATGGTTGGTCAGGTACAGGTTGTGGTGGTTGTCGCTGTAGAACTCGTAAGTGTCCTGCTCGTTGGATCCGTTGCCGTTCCAGGTCCAGGTGGACGGCCAGAAGCCCTTCGCCGCCGGGAGTTTCAGCCGGGTCTCGACGTAGTCGCCGGGTTTGACCGCGAACGAGCTCGCCGGCTCGTGGCCGCACGCCTGGCCAGTAGTGATCAGCGCGCTCGACCACTCGTACCCGGGCTCGGGGTTGTTCTTGCGCGCGGTCATGGTGAGGAAGCCGTCCCGCACCGACAGCGCGTCCCAGGTGTGCCACTCGAGCTGCTGGTTGCCCTTGTTGCCGAGGCAGCGGTCCGCTTCGGCGTTGGAGTGGATGGCCCACTTGGTCCGGTCGATCGCCGAACCGTCGAACTCATCAGAATCCAACGGTCAAACGTTCGCTTGAGCGGTGCTCGGCTGTCAAGTCCGGGACATGGTCTGGGTGCCGATGACAGCGAGCAGTCGGAGCGCCTCCTCGGAGGGCGAGCCCGGCTCGGCGGTGTAGAGGACAACGCGCTGGTCGCGCTCGGGGACGACCAGGACCTCGCAGACGACGTCGATCCGGCCGACCTCGGGGTGGAAGATCGTCTGGCACATGCTCTGTTGGCGTTTGACCTCGTGCAGCGACCAGATCCGGGAGAACTCCCGGCTCCCGACCAGGAGCTCTGCCACCAGGAGCTCGAGCTCCGGATCACCCGGGTACTTGGCCGTCGCCGAGCGCAGCTCGGCCGCCGCCTCGGCGGCGAACTCCTGGGTCGCGATCGCGCCGAACTGCTCGACCTGACGGTCGCCGCGCAGGAACCGCAGCCGGAGCAGGTTGCGGTCCTTCTCCGGCAGCGCGGAGAAGTCCGTCAGCAGGGCGGCCGCCAACGGGTTCCACGCCAGCACGTCGTACTTGGCGTCGAGCACCAGGCCCGGAATGTCGAGGCGCGCCAGCATCCGCAGGATTCCGGGTGGCACATCCCTGGGTGGGCCGGGCGGCGGGCCGGGCTGCTCCCCGGCGAGGCGGAAGAGGTGATCACGCTCGACGTCGTTCAGCCGTAGCGCCCGGGCGAGCCCGGTGAGCACCGGTCGTGACGGGCGCGGACCACGGCCCTGCTCGAGCCGGGTGTAGTAGTCGGTGGACATGGTGGCCAGGCTCGCGACCTCCTCGCGGCGCAGCCCTGGTGTCCGCCGCCGCAGGCCCGCGGGCAGGCCGACATCGGCGGGCTTCAGCGCCTCCCGCCGTACCCGTAAGAACTCTGCGAGCTGTCCCCGGTCCATGAAGCCCAGGATTCCAGGCGCCGCAAACGGTAAACAGGGACTGCCGATCCCAGGTTCGGCTCACTCTGCCTGGCGACGCCGGGCGGCCGCAGATTGGACCGCATGAACTCGAAGATCGCGCTCGTCACGGGCGCCAACAAAGGCATCGGCAAGGAGATCGCACGGCAGCTCGGCATGGCCGGGTTCACCGTGTTGGCAGGGTCCCGGGATCAGGCCCGGGGCGAGGCGGCGGCGAAGGAGCTGGTTGCCGAGGGCTACGAATTGGAGGCGGTGCAGCTGGAGGTGACGGACCCGGCGTCGGTGCGGGCGGCGGCCGGCCGGATCGAGGCCGAGTACGGGCGGCTGGACGTGCTGGTGAACAACGCGGCGATCATCCCGCAGGGTGACGACGCGGTGTCCCGGATCGCGGGCGACGTACTGCGGGAGGCGTTCGAGGTGAACGTGTTCGGGCTGGTCGAGGTGACGCAGGCCATGCTGCCGTTGCTGCGGAAGGCGGAGCAAGCCCGGGTGGTCAATATGTCGACTTCGCTGGCGTCGTTCGAGCTGGTCGGGGATCCGGAGGCGCCGTACTCGACCATGCTCATGCTGGGGTACAACGCGTCCAAGGCGGCGGTGAACATGGTGACCGTGATGCTGGCCAACGAGCTGCGCGGCAGCGGCATCCTGGTGAACGCGGCCGACCCCGGCAACTGCGCGACGGACATGGGCGGCTGGGACGCGCCGCGGACGCCGGAGCAGGGTGCGGCCGTCGCGGTCCGGATGGCGACGCTCGGCGCGGACGGGCCGACCGGTGTGGTGCAGGCCGAGGAGGGGCGGTTGCCGTGGTGAACGACCTCCCCGGCGGGCGTCAGATCAGGGCGCCGGACGTCGTCAGGATGGCCGGCGTCAGATCAGGGCGCCGGACCAGGCGAGGGCCTGCTTGAGGAGCTGGCCGCGGCCGCCCTCGAGGTCGGCCAGCAGGCTCGGCTCGAGCGCTTCCTTCGGGGTCAGCCAGGTGAGCTCGAGGGCGTCCTGGCGCGGGTTGCACTCACCTGTCACCGGGACGACGTAGACGAGGGCGACGGCGTGCTGGCGCGGGTCGTGCAGCGGGCTGATCCCGGGCAGCGGGAAGTACTCCGCGACCGTGAACGGCACCGGGCTGACCGGCAGGCGCGGGAACGCCGCCGGGCCGAGGTCCTTCTCGATGTTGCGCAGCAGGGCGTCGCGGATCGACTCGCCGTGCAGCACGCGCCCCGACACCAGCGTCCGGGTGATCTGCCCGGCGGTCGTGGCCGACCCGCGCAGCAGTACGCCGACGTGCTCGATCTGCCCGTTGCCGTCGACGCGCGCCGGGACGGCCTCGACGTACAGGATCGGAACCCGCGTGCGGGTCTCCTCGAGCGCGTATTCGGAGAGCCAGCCGGGGTTCGGGTCTGGGGTGCGAAGGGAACTCATGGTGACCATCTTTGCCCACCACTCCACCCCTCGCCCCGCCAGTCCCATCTCCGCGCGTCGCCAACCACTCCCACCCAAGCCAGCCGGGTCGGGCGTGTGGTGACTGTCACGTCGGAGGGGTCATGGGTGGGAAGCGGTGGGGTGGTCGGGCTCGCGCCAGAGACCCGGGGTAGCGGTTTCGTCGGGTGGCCCCGGGAGGTGGTTGTTGGTGCTGGTGGCGGAGCGCTGGGCGTGCTGGGTGCGGAGTTCGTGGACGAGTTCGCGGACGGCTGTGCTGCGGGCGAGCTCGGGGGTGGCCAGGTAGCCGATGGTTCGGCGGGGTGCGTCGGGGCCCAGGTCCGCCACCGCGACGGTCGGGGCGCGGTCGGCGGCGACGGTGCGCGGGACGACCGCCATGCCCATGCCTTGGGCAACCATGGCGAGCAACACGGTGTCGTCGGTGACAGTGATGGTCGCCGGGGGCAGCCAGTCCTGGGAGCGGAACCAGGTCTTCGTCTCGGCCGAGCAGTTCTCCGGCCAGTCGACCACCGGAAGCGAGCGCGGGTCGCCGGCGCCGGCTGGGTGGATCAGCACGTAGGGCTCGTCGACCAGGGTGCCGCCGACCAGCCGGGTCTCCGGGCCGAGGCGGTGCGGCAGGTTCACGATCGCGAGGTCGGCCCGTCCGGCGACCACCTCCGCGGCGGTCCCGCCTCCGACGTCGCGGACGATCGCCACGTCGTACGACAGGCCCGGATGCTTGGTGGTCAATCGCCTGAACGCGGGTGGCAGCAGTTGGGCGGCAGCGCTCCGGAACGCCGCGATCCGGAGCTCGGTCGAGAGCTCACCACCCGACGCCGCCCGCGTGTCCGCGTGCAACACCTCAAGCAGCCGGAGGACCCCGCGACCATGACTGACAGCCCGGGTCCCGGCCGCGGTGGGCCGAGCGCCGTGCCGGCCACGCTCGAACAGGACGGCCCCGAGTTTGCGTTCGGTGGCGCGCACCGCGTGCGAGATCGCCGATTGGGTCAGACCCAGCATCGAGGCTGCCGCGGAGAAGCTGCCCGCGCGCTCGACGGCGTCGAGGATGCGCAGTTCCGCGGCGGTGAGATCGTCCGGCATGGCCTCAAGGTAACGGCTTGCATGAGGAGCGCTCATGGAATCGGCGATTGCATCACCATTCGAGACTGCCGCGGCAGCTTGGGTCCCTCCTACCGTGTGCGGGCAGAGCATCCGGTCGAGAGGAATCAGTTATGCGCGCCATCCAGGTCAGCCGGTTCGGCGGACCAGAGGTCCTCGCCCGCGTCGAGGTCCCCGAGCCTGTCCCCGGACCGGGTGACTTGCTGGTCGAGGTCGCCGCCGCCGGGGTGAACTACGCGGACACGCACCGGACCGAGGGGTCGTACGGCGGGCCGATCGAGCTCCCCTTCATCCCGGGCGCCGAGGTCGTCGGACGTGCTGCGGACGGCCGACGGGTCCTGGCCCCGACTCTCGGAGGCGGTGGGTACGCCGAGTTCGCGGTCGTGGCCGCCGACCGCGCGGTCGCCGTACCGGAGGAGGTTGGGGACGGCGAAGCTCTCGCGTTGCTGGTGCAGGGCCTGACGGCCTGGCACATACTCCGCAGTTCCGCGCGCGTCGCGCCCGGTGAATCGGTGGTCGTGAATGCGGCCGCTGGAGGCGTCGGGTCACTCGCGGTCCAGTTGGCGAAGGTCTTCACAGCGGGCCGGGTGATCGCCGCGGCGTCCACACCGGAGAAGCGTGACCTCGCGATCAGGCTGGGTGCGGATGTTGCCGTGGACAGCGCGCCCGACGGGTACGCCGACCGGGTCCGGGCGGCCAATGGCGGTCGCCCGGTCGACGTGGTCCTGGACTCCACCGGCGGCAAGACCATGTTGGCGGGGCTGGAGGTGCTCGGCGGATTCGGCCGGCTGGTGACCTACGGCAACGCGGCGCGTGAGGGACGGCCAATGGTGGACGCCGGGTCACTTGCCGAGAGCAACCGTGCCGTGGCCGGCTTCTGGCTCCGCCCGGCGATGGAGTACCCGGGCGCTTACCACGAACCGCTGGCCGAGCTGCTGAGGCTGACCACGACCGGCGCGATCCGGCCCCTGGTCGGCGGGACCTACGCGTTGGCCGAGGCCCGGCGCGCCCACGAAGACCTGCTCGCCCGCAAGACCACGGGAAAGCTCGTCCTTCGTCCATGACCACGGGCAAGCTCGTGCCGGAAGGGGGAGTTGGAGCTTGCCGTTGACCCTCGAGAGCAGGGACGTGGTCGAGGTTCGCTGTTACGGGCGGAAGGTTGCGCGGTAGCTGGACGGGCTGAGGCCGAAGGTGGACCGGAATCGGCGGTTCGCATGGCTCGGGTCGTGCCAGCCGACCATCGCCCCGATGGCGGCGATCGGCAGCTCGGTCTCGATCAGCAAGCCCGCGGCGCGCTCGGCGCGGAGGCGGTTGAGGTAGGCCATCGGGGAGATGCCGGCGGTCCGGCCGAACAACCGGACCAGGTAGCCGGGCGCGAGGTTCACCATCCCGGCCAGCCGGTCCAGTGTCCACGGCTCGTCGATGCTTGCCTCCAGCAATCGCATCGCGTGCTGGACCGCCGGATGGGCCGGCTCCGGTGACTCGCCGCCGCGCACCAACGCTCCGGACAGCAACCCGAAGACGTCCGGACCGAGGTAGGCGTTGCGCAGCACCAGCCCGTCGCAGTCGGTGTACCCGTGCCACTCACCCGGCCGGAGGACCACGACCGAGTCGGGCTCCAGCCTGACCTCGCCTGCTGCCGAGAGATGGATGCCGCGACCGGCGATCACGACCGCGATCTCGAAGAACGCGTGGCTGTGCGGTGCGACGTCGGCGCCCAGCTCCAGACGCTCACCGGCGACCGGGAGGCGCTGGTCCGCGAAGACCTGACTGCTGAGGACCTGGTGCATTGCCGGCCTCCGGAGGTCAAGATCAGTCAAGTGATGGTCAACTGCTGCCTGTCGTCCCGATCCTCGGTGCCCGAGGCTGGAAGCACCCACCTGGCAACGGATTCCGAGGAGCCGATCGATGACCACCACCGAGCCTACGACAGCCGCGCAGCTGGACGAAGAGACCATTTCGGCCTACCGCCGCGACGGCGTCGTCCGGATCCGGAACATGATCACCGCCGACGAGGCGGCCCGGTTCCGGGACGCGGCCGCGGCAGTGAGCGGGGTCGCCGCGGACAACGCGAACGCCTCGCCGATCTTCAACCAGTACGTCAACATCTGGCGGCAGGACGACGTACTGAAGGAGCTCACGCTGGATCCCCGGCTTGCTGCCGCGGCGACGGCGCTGGCCGGTGTCCCGCTGCGGCTGTGGCACGACCAGTTGCTGATCAAGCCGCCGCACAACGGCGCGGCGACCGAGTTCCACCAGGACGCGCCGTACTGGCCGCACGGTGGTTCGCGGCACTCGTTGTCCGTGTGGGTGGCGTTGGTCGACGTACCCGTGGAGCGCGGGTGCATGACCTTCATCCCCGGCTCGCAGGACCACCAGGACCTGCGCCGGCAGGACCTGTCCGACCGGGACGACATGTTCCGGGCTGCGCCCGACCTGCGCTGGGAGGCGCGACTCACGATTCCGCTGCGAGCCGGCGACTGCACCTTCCACAACGCCTACCTGGCCCACTCCGCGACGCCGAACTTGACCGACGACCCGCGGATCGCGCACGTTGCGATCTACGTCGACGCCGAGGCGACGTACACGGGTGCGCCGCATGTCGTCACCGACGGGCTCGGGCTGACCGTGGGCGAGCCGCTCGACCACGAACTGTTCCCTCGGGTCTGAGTATTTTCATGCCGTGACATAAGTTGTCAGGGTGCGTCTGCTCACTGACATCCGGCCGTTGAAGGAGTCGCCGGACTTCCGCCGGCTGTGGGTCGGGTCGACGGTGTCCCAGCTCGGCCAGCAGATGACTGCGGTAACGGTGGCCATCCAGGTGTACGCGCTGTCGCACTCGACGTTCGCGGTCGGGCTGGTCGGGCTGTGCTCACTCGTCCCGCTGATCGTGTTCGGGTTGTACGGCGGGGCGATGGCCGACGCGATCGACCGCCGTACTCTCGCGCTCGTCTCGTCGACCGGGCTCTGGCTGCTCTCGATGGTTCTGGTGCTGCAGTCGCAGCTGCAGTGGAACCAGACGTGGGTCCTGTACGCCGTCGTGGCCTGCCAGTCGGCGTGCTTCGCGGTGAACAACCCGGCCCGGTCGGCGATCATCCCGCGGCTGATCCGGCCCGAGTTGCTGCCGGCCGCGAACACGCTCAGCCAGGCGGCGTTCAACCTGGGCTTCACCGCCGGGCCGCTACTTGGTGCGGCGGTGATCGCGTGGCACGGGTTCGCGGCGGCGTACCTGATCGACGTACTGACCTTCACTGCGGCGCTGTACGCGTTGTTCCGGCTGCCGTCGGTGCCGCCGACCGGTGAGGTACGCCGGGCCGGGCTGCGGTCGGTGCTCGAGGGGTTCACGTTCCTGCGGGCGGCGCCGGCATTGCTCGCGACGTTCCTGGCCGACATCCTGGCGATGGTGTTCGCTCAGCCTCGCGCACTGTTCCCGGCGGTCGCGGGCGCGTTCTTCGGCGGGGGCGTCCGGACGGTCGGCCTGCTGCAGGCGGCGCCGGCGATCGGCGCGCTGATCGGCGTCCTCTTCTCCGGTTGGGTGACTCGGGTACGGCGCCAAGGCGTGGCGATCGTGGTCGCGATCACGGTCTACGCCGCTGCGGTCGGGCTGTTCGGGCTGTCCCGCACGATTTGGCTCGGGGTCGCGCTGCTTGCCTTGTCGGGGGCGGCCGACATGGTCAGCTCGGCGTACCGGAACACCGTCCTGCAGTCGGCCGCGCCGGACGCGATGCGCGGGCGGCTTCAAGGCGTCTTCATCGTCGTGGTCGCGGGCGGGCCGCGCCTCGGTGACTTCGTCGCGGGCACGGCGGCGTCGCTGACCACCCCGACGATCGCCCTCCTCGGCGGCGCGGCCGTCTGCATCGCCGGGCTGCTGCTCCTCCTCGCCCGGAACCGCCCCTTCCGGGTCTACGACTCCAGGACCCGCGAGCTGAACTAGCCGCCCGTCACCAGCTTCTTCACGACGGTCGGCCAGGAGTCGACGTCCGGGCTGATCTGCTCCATCGGCTTGTCGTCGACGGTGACCACCTTGCGGTCGCCGAGCGGCTTCTTCAGCTTGTAGGAGGTCAGCGAGACGTTGTCGGTGTCCGGGCAGGGCTGGTTCGCGTCGATCAGGACCACGACCTTGTCCTCCTCCTCGGTGATCCGCAGGTCGGAGGCGCACTCCATCACGGTCCCGATCAGCAGGTCGGCCTCGTCGTACTTGGGCGCGTTCTGGATCCAGCGCAGGTACGTCGGCTTCTTCTTGTGCACGACCTGGTACGACGGGACCGCTTGCGAGTTGTCCTGGATCTTCGAGCCGGTGCCGTCGCCGAAGAAGGTTCCGTAGATCATGTTGATGCACGGGTCCTCGGCCGAGTCGCCGTCGATCGCGCCCCACGCCGTGGCCGCCTGGTAGCAGGCGTTCGACTCCCGGTTCAGCTGGATGTTGAAGCCGAGCAGCGCGAGCGCGGCGACGACCAGGAAGCCGGCCAGCATCCGCCGCGACTTGACCTGCTGCGGCCCGAGCACCCCGGCCGGCCGCTGCTGGTTCTGGGCTGAGTTCTGGGCATGCTGCGGGTCCTCGGGGAACTGCCGGAACAGGCCCAGGATCGAGCTGGTCCACTGCGGATTGATCAGCGTCGGGATCGCGTACAGCAGGATCAGACCGATCATCACGGCGATGGCGGGGAGGAGCGCCCAGTAATTTCGCACGGCAGCAAGATACGGGGCCATCGGGCCGTGCCCGAAAAACGGATACGCTTCGGAGGTGCCCGCAGAGACGTCCCAGACCCTCGACCGGGGACTCACCGTCCTCGAGTTGCTGGCGGACGCCCCGGACGGCCTCTCGATCACCGAGCTGGCCGCCGCCCTGGGCGTCAGTCGCACGGTGGTCTATCGGTTGGTGAACACGCTGGAGCTGCATCGGCTGGTCCGGCGTGACAGTGAAGGCCGGGCCCGCCTCGGTCTCGCCGTACTGCACTACAGCCGGCGCGTTCAACCGACGCTCCGTGACGCTGCGTTGCCGGTACTGCGGTCGTTGGCGGAAGACACCGGTGCGACGGCGCACCTGACCGTCGCGGATGGTGACGAAGCGCTCGCCATCGCGGTCATCGAGCCGAGCTGGACCGACTTCCACGTCTCCTACCGGATGGGGTCGCGGCACGCGCTCGACCAGGGCGCCGCGGGGAAGGCGATCCTGGCCGGTCGCCGCAAACCCGACCCGGCCGGGCGGCCGTTCGTCGTCACCTCGGGCGAGCTCCAGGCCGGCGCCCAAGGCGTGTCGTCTCCGGTTCTCGGCGTACCGGGGGTCGAAGCCTCGATCGGCGTCGTCGTGCTCGGCAAACTCGACCGCGACTTCGTGGGGCCCCGAGTCGCCCGCGCCGCCATCGAAGTAGCCAAGCGCCTCGCCTAATCCTTCGTGGTGGCTGCCTCGACCAGGGGAAGCACCCGGTGCTGGATCTGCTCGGCGAGGGCGATGACCGTGGAGGCGCGCTGGATGCCGCGGACGATGACGACCTGGTCGATCACGCGCTGGAGGTCGGCGTTGGAGCGGGCGACGATCCGGCACCAGAGGTCCTCGGCGCCGGTGATCGTGTGGACCTCGAGGACCTCCGGGATCCGGGCCAGGGCCTCGGCGACCGCCGTGTGGCCGGTGCCCTGCTCGATCTGCAGAGTGGCGAACGCAGTCACCGGGTAGCCGATCGCGGTGGTCTCGATGTCGGGACCCCAACCACGGACCACACCGTCGCGTTGCAACCGATCGAGCCGTGCCTGCACCGTGCCGCGCGCGACCCCGAGCCGGCGCGACGCCTCCAGGACGCCGACGCGCGGCTCGGCCGCGAACAACGCCAGGATCCGGGCGTCCAGCGCGTCGACCGACATACCTTGCCTCCCGCAGTGGTCACCCTGACCAAATAGTCCAGCAACATCCCCACGATAGTGCACAACCTGCCCAGTGAAACAAGGATGTGTTGCGCAACCTGCCCCGCCGCACCAGGCTCATCGACACGAACCCGAACCGGGAGGACCACGATGACCAGCACCGACCTCACCCCCGCAGAGCTCGACGCCGATCTCGACCTCGACCAGTTGAAGCAGCTCGTCGGCCTGGTGCCGTACGACGAGAGCACCGACCCGTTCCCCGTGCACGCGATGGACGCCGTGGTGTTCGTGGTCGGCAACGCCACCCAGACCGCGAAGTACTACCAGCTCGCGTTCGGGATGGACCTGGTCGCGTACTCCGGTCCGGAGACCGGCAACCGGGACAGCAAGGCGTACGTGCTCAAGGCCGGTTCGGCCCGCTTCGTCATCACCGGCGGGGTCAGCCCGAAGAGCCCGCTGCTCGACCACCACCGCCGGCACGGCGACGGCGTGGCCGACCTGGCGCTCGAGGTCCCGGACGTGGACAAGTGCATCGAACACGCCCGCCGGCAGGGCGCCGTCGTACTCGAGGAGCCGAACGACGTCACCGACGAGCACGGCACCATCCGCCGGGCCGCGATCGCCGCGTACGGCGACACCCGGCACACGCTGATCGACCGGAGCAAGTACGACGGCCCGTACCTGCCCGGGTTCGTTGCCGCCACCACCCAGGTCACCCGGCCCGACGGTCACCCGAAGCGGCTGTTCCAGGCCGTCGACCACGTGGTCGGGAACGTCGAGCTCGGCAAGATGGACGAGTGGGTCGGGTTCTACAACAAGGTGATGGGCTTCGTGAACATGGCGGAGTTCATCGGCGACGACATCGCCACCGACTACTCCGCGCTGATGAGCAAGGTGGTCGCCAACGGCAACCACCGGGTCAAGTTCCCGCTGAACGAGCCCGCCATCGCGAAGAAGAAGTCGCAGATCGACGAGTTCCTGGAGTTCTACGACGGCGCCGGCGCCCAGCACATCGCGCTCGCCACCAACGACATCCTGCGCACCGTCGACATCATGCGGGCCAACGGCGTGGAGTTCCTCAACACGCCGGACTCCTACTACGACGACCCGGAGCTGCGGGCCCGGATCGGCAACGTCCGGGTGCCGATCGAGGAGCTGAAGAGCCGCGGCATCCTGGTCGACCGCGACGAGGACGGCTACCTGCTGCAGATCTTCACCAAGCCGATCGGCGACCGGCCGACGGTGTTCTACGAGCTGATCGAGCGGCACGGCTCGCTGGGCTTCGGCAAGGGCAACTTCAAGGCCCTCTTCGAGGCCATCGAGCGCGAACAAGAGCGACGCGGCAACCTCTGACCGCCCCAACTCCTTCGAGCGGATATCCCCGCGAGTGTTGGGTTCTCCCCTCGTCTGCGAGGGGAGAACCCAACACTCGCGGGGAAAGCCCCTCGTGTGCGGGCGGGTGGTTAAGCGGTTGCCTGTTGCCGAATGCAACTTGCTACGGCGTGTCGCCGTCCGATTACCGGAATGACTGTCGGGGCAGGGGCTGTTCGCGTAGGGTGCCCGGTGAGTGTGCGTCGGGGCGTACATTCAGGAAGGGTTTCGTCATGAAGACACTGGGCATTCTGCTCAGCACTGCGGGCCTGGCCGGGGTGGGCGCGATCGCCCTCGCCGCGACGCCGGCCCAGGCGGCCGGAGCCGCCACCTGCTCGGGTGCCAAGTCGATCGCGTCGGCGCCGATGCTGCGGGACAACAAGCCACCGAGTTGGGGCACGATCCGGCTGGTCCGGGACAACTGCTACCAGTACTGGGCCGAGGTCACCATGGCGTCGCGGATGCCGGCCAACGCGAAGGCCAACGCCTACCTGGTCCAGTACGGCGGCGGCAGCAACGGCCGCGTGCTCAGCTGTGACAGCCGCGGCGGCAACGGGTCGGTGGTCAAGGGCCAGCGGACCTGCCGGACGCCGAAGGTGAAGGCGACCGCCGGCAGCATCACGTTCGCCGCGATCGGCCGCGAGTTCCACAACTACGGCGGCGGCTACCAGGAGATCTCGGAGAACTCCACCTCCCGGACCCGCTGACCGGCCGTCCTGATCCGGACATCACCGGCCTGCGCACAACCGCTCGGTAATCACTAGGCTCGGACCTATGAGTGACGTTGTCGAGCAGTTGCGGCAAGCGTTGCCCGCCGAGGCGCTGGTGACGGACCCGGATCGGATGGAAAGCTTCCGGTACGACCGGGCGATGTTCTGCCCGGCCGGGATGCCGCTCGCCGTCGTCCTGGCCCGGGAGACCGCGCACGTGCAGGCCGCCGTACGGATCGCGTCCGAGGCGGGGGTGCCCGTCGTACCGCAGGGCGCGCGGTCGGGGCTCTCCGGCGCCGCGAACGCGCTGGACGGCTGCATCGTGATCTCGCTGGAGAAGATGGACCGGATCCTGGAGATCGAGCCGGTCGACCGGTACGTCGTCACCCAGCCGGGTGTCTACAACGCGGTGCTGTCCCGGGCGGTCGAGGAGCAGGGGCTGTTCTACCCGCCGGACCCGTCCAGCTGGGAGTTCTGCTCGATCGGCGGCAACCTGTCCACGAACTCCGGTGGCCTGTGTTGCGTGAAGTACGGCGTGACGACCGACTACGTGCTCGGCCTGGAAGTTGTTCTCGCGGACGGGCGGGTGCTGCGGACGGGTCGCCGTACCGTCAAGGGTGTCGCCGGGTACGACCTGGCCAAGCTGCTCGTCGGCAGTGAGGGCACGCTCGGCATCATCACCGAGGCGACGCTGGCGTTGCGTCCGCTGGCCGCCCGGCCGCGGACGATGGCGGCGTTGTTCGACTCCGGTGTCGCGGCCGGTCACGCGATCACCGAGATCATCCGCAGCGGCGTGTCGCTGAGCCTGCTGGAGATCATGGACCGGACCACGATCGCCGCGGTGAACGCGTACAAGCGGATGGACCTGCCGACCGAGGCTGCCGCGATGCTGCTGGCCCAGTCGGACGCGGGCGGCGAGGCCGGTGTTGCCGACGTCGCGACCGTGGCCAAGCTGTGCCGCGAGCACGGTGCGATCGAGTGCCTGGAAGCCGACGACCCGGCCGAGGGCGAGCTGCTGCTGGAGGCCCGGCGGGCGGCGCTGCTCGCGCTGGACCAGCTCGGTACGACGATGATCGACGACGTCTGCGTGCCCCGCTCCCGGCTCGCCGAGTTCATCGGCCGGATCGAGGTACTCGCGAAGGAGCTCGACATCACCGTTGGTGTGCTCGGACACGCCGGCGACGGCAACATGCACCCGACCGTGGTCTTCGACCCGACCGATCCCGGCCAGGCCGACCGGGCGCAGCAGGCGTTCGACCGGATCATGGAGGTGGGCCTCGAGCTCGGGGGCACGATCACCGGTGAGCACGGGGTCGGCGTCCTGAAGCGGACCTGGCTGGCCGAGGAGATCGGCCCGGTCGCGCTCGACGTGCACCGCGCGATCAAGGCCGCGCTGGATCCGAAGAACATCCTGAACCCGGGCAAGGTGGTGGCGGGGTAGGGCGGCTGTGACCCAACCGCAACGGAACTGCCGAGGCCATTCGACGTCCATGGCCGTCGAATGTGACGTCCGGCCAGCACTATGGAAGGTAGTTGTCTGAATCTCCCGGGGGAATCGATGAGGCAGGGTAGGAGGCGCCCTATGCGCATGTGGCGAGCCGGGCGCGCCTCCGCCGGCGCCTGTCGCCGGACCCTGCTGACCGCGGTCGTGACCGCGACCACGCTGGTCGGCCTGTCCGCCTGCGCCAACGGCGGCGGGCTGCGGGTCGAGGGCGCCGACGCGCCGGCCACCAGCGCGACTCCGTCCGAGACCCCCTCGGTGATGGGTGAGGGGATCGCTCCGGAGCCCGGCCGGACCCCTGAAGTGGCCGTCGACCTGGCGCAGGTACGGGTCAAACTGCTGGCCGATCGGCGCCTGCCGGACATCTCCCGGCGGGTGCTCACGAATTGCACGGTGATTTCGCGTTGCCTGAGCAGGGGTAAGTCCGTTGATGTTATGCACAACGGAACGCCTCAGCAGCTCGTCTTGATCCACACCATCGAGAACTTCGTCTTCGGTATCTTCCTGATCGCGCTCGAACCCGCCGGTCCGCGGCCGATCTGGAGCCTGAAGGTCGAGCAGCCGACGATCAACGCCAGCCCGCAGGGTGACCTGGTGGTCGAGTCGAAGATCTACACGCTCGACGACAAGGTCTGCTGCCCGTCGGGTCGGCGGGTCGAGGTCTACCGTTGGAACGGCCGGCAGATGATCAAGGTGAGCTCGACGGACAACAAGGGAGACTGAAGTTCGGTGGTACCGGAAGAACCGGCAGCGCGCATCCTGATGGTCGAGGACGACGCGGTGATCCGTGAGGCAACCCAGTTGACCCTCGAGCGGCACGGCTACGACGTCACCACGGCCGAGGACGGCCTGGAGGCGATCGAGCGGTTCGAGAAGATCCACCCGGACGTCGTGATGCTCGACATCATGCTGCCCGGGCTGGACGGCATCTCGGTGTGCCGGCGGATCCGCGAGACCAGCACCGTCCCGATCGTGATGGTGTCCGCTCGGGGCGACGCGCTGGACGTCGTACTCGGGCTGGAAGCGGGTGCGGACGACTATGTGACCAAACCCTTCGACACCCAGGTCCTGGTGGCCCGGCTGCGCGCGGTGATGCGGCGCGCGGTGTCCGACCCGGAGCGGCCGGCGCCGACGGCCGGGACCGGCGTGGAGTCGTTCGGCGACCTGGAGCTGGACCGGGAGGCCCTGGAGGTACGGCGGAGCGGCTCGACCGTCCAGCTCACGCCGACTGAGCTCAAGTTGCTGATCGAGTTCGCCAACAATCCCGGGGTCGTACTCAGCCGATCCACCCTGCTGCAGCGGGTCTGGGACTACGAGTGGGGCGGCGACGGCCGGCTGGTCGACGTCCACCTGCAACGGCTGCGCACCAAGATCGGTGCCGACCGCATCGAAACCGTCCGCGGATTCGGTTACAAGCTGCGGGCCTAATAGTGTCGTCCGGAGGCACACCGACCTCGGACGGAAGGCACTGACGTGGGACTGCGCGGGAAGCTCGGTCTGATCTTCCTGCTGGTCTCGTCGCTCGCGATCCTGGTGCTCTGCGTCGCGGTCTACACCCAGGCCCAGTCGGCCCGGCTGGACCGGACGCGGAGCTTCGCCGACGAGCGGATCCAGCTGGCCGCGTCCGCCTACGACCGCGACGGCGTACCGGTGTTCGGGTCCAAGCTGGACGATCCGGACCTGCCGCCGCAGCTGCGCGACGCGGTGCTCGAGGGCAAGCGGGCGACGTTCAAGACCGGGTCGCCGAACGCGAAGATGTGGGCCGCGGTCGGGGTCAAGGACGGCAAGATCCTGTCGATCGTGCAGGACTACGAGTCCAGCGACGACTCGATGAGTGCGCTCCGGCAGGCGCTCCTGCTGGGCGGGATCGGCACCGTCGGGTTGGTGGCGCTGGTCAGCGTGATCCTGGCCGGCAGCCTGTCCAAGCGGATCGTCGCGGTCGCCGGTACGGCGCGCCGGATCGCGGCCGGCGACCTCGACGCGTCGGCGGCAGAGGCGGTCGGCAAGGGCAAGGACGAGGTGCAGTCGCTCGCGACCGCCCTGGACACGATGGCCAGTTCGCTGCGCGGTCAGTTGGAGGCCGAGCGCCGGTTCACCGCGGACGTCGCGCACGACCTGCGTACGCCGGTCACCGGGCTGACCACCGCCGCCGAGCTGCTGCCGCCCGGCCGCCCGAGCGAGCTGGTGCGGGACCGGGCCAAGGTGCTGCGGCGACTGGTCGAGGACCTGCTCGAGATCGCCCGGTTCGACTCGGGGGTCGAGCAGGCAGACCTGGAATTGGTCGGGTTGGGCGCCTTCGTCGGGTCGGCGGTCGGCCGGTTGCGGATGCAGCAGGCGCTCGCGCCGGACAGCGTCTTGGTCCACCAGGACGGCCCGGATGTCACGGTGTCCACCGACTCACGCCGGATCGAGCGGATCCTGGCCAACCTGATCGTCAACGGGTTGCGGCACGGCAAGCCGCCGATCGAGGTCACGGTGTCCGGCCGGACCGTCGAGGTGGTTGACCACGGCAACGGTTATCCGGAGGAGTTGATTGCCGAGGGCCCGCGCCGGTTCCGGTCCGGGATGGCTGAACGCGGCGTCGGCCACGGCCTCGGCCTCACCATCGCCGCCGGCCACGCCAAGGTCCTCGGCGCCGACCTGACCTTCGGGACTGCCCCCGGAGGCGGCGCCCTCGCCCGTCTGGTCCTCCCGTCCGAACCTGAGACGCACTCTTAACACAACAAGCGAACGGCGCCACTTCCCAAGGGGGTGGGAAGTGGCGCCGTTGTGTTGTTCTAGCGGGTGCCGTAGACGTTCAGCTCGGCGGCGGATCCGAAGACCGCGCCGTTGAGTGAGCTGGTGCCGACGAACTTCACGTACCGGCCGGACTTGGCGGTGAAGGTGAGCCGCTGGTTGGCCGTCGAGTTCGGGAACTCACCGGTCGCGACCGGCGTACCCCAGTTCTGGCCGTCGGCGCTGACGTAGAGCTCGTAGCCCTTGAACATCCCGTTCGTCCCGCTCTGCCGCGGCAGGTAGCCGAAACCGTCCACCTGGTACGTCGATCCGAGATCGAGCGTGATGTGGTGCGGGAAGCCGGCCGGCGGCGACACCTGGGACCAGGCGGAATGCCAGAGCGTACTGGGGTTTCCGTCCAAGGCCGCGGTCGCGGCGCCACCGGTGGCGACGTCCTCACTGCTCACGTCCGCAACCGTGATCCGGGACTGCGGCACGATCCCCGGCGGCAGGACGGTCGCCTCCGCCGTGGTCGTCGCCCGGCCACCCGTTGCCGTCAGCACGTACTTGCCTTCCGGTGTGCCGGCCGGCGGGGTGACATCCCACTTGGTCGTCACGCTGGCGCCGGCAGCAACCGTCGCGTGGGTGGCGGGAGTCGTTGCCGCGACGGTCCAGCCGTCCGGAGCGGTCAGGCCTAGCGTGATGTTGTTGGCGGCAACGACATCGTTGTTGGTGAACGTGGTGACGAGGGTGTTGGCCTCACCGGACACCAGCCCGGTCACGCCGGTCAGCGCGATCGACGTGCAGTCGGCCGGCTCGGACGTCGTACCCAGGTCGGTGACGGCGAAGTCGTCCAGGACGAAGTCGGCCTGGTCGCCACCGCCGGACAGCTTGCGCAGGCCGACCCAGTAGTCGCCGCCGCAACCGGCGACGAACTCCTGGCTGAAGGTCGCCTTCGTCCGCTGCTCACCGATCGGGGTCGCCTTGACCTCGACCGCGTCCGGCCGGTCGACGCCCTGCACCCAGGCGTACTGGCCGGCGCGACCGCTCTCGTAGTCGAAGCTGACCTTGTACTTGTGACCGGGCTGGAAGTTCACCGTCCACGGCGTCGTGCGGTAGACGAGGCCTTCGTTCTCTTCGTGCGACTTGAGCGACCACTCGCCGTCGAGCACGTCGTCGACGAGCTTCCCGTTCCAGCCTGCTTGCGTGTACGGCGCGTGCATCTTCGCGAGACTCGTCCGTGGGTCGGTGACGCCACCCGCATCGCCCTTCACGAACGGGCCCCAGCCCTGGTCGACGTTCTCGAAGTCATCGACCAGACCCGCTGCGGGACGGTTGGTCTCGACCACGCGGACGTCGTCGACCCGAACCTTCGCGGCACCGGCCGCTGCTCCGATCGCCAGTTGAGCGCTGGTGCCCTTGGCGGTGAACACCACGCGGACGCGCTGGTAGTACGCGTCGTGTTTGTCGTCCGCGGCAACCAGGTTCCGGGCGGTCGAGCGGGTGATGGTGTTCTTGACTCCGTCGACCGTGATGGTGGTCGGCCGGGACTTGCCGGGCTCGACCTCGATCCAGGCGGAGGCGCTGTAGGTGCGGCCGGGGGCGAGGCCGGTGATGCGCTGCCGCAGGGACGAGGACTTGGTGCCGAGTCTCGCGACGTGCTGGCCGTTGCCGAGCCGGTCGATCGTCGCGCCGCCGGTCGCCTCCCAGGCCTCCAGGTTGCCGGCGTTGAAGCCCGGGTCCTTCAGGTGGGAGCCGTCAGCCCAGTTCGCCGGAGCCGGGGTCGGCGCCGCGTCGGGGTAGAGGACGTACGGCTGGCCGGCGGTGGCGTCGAGGGTGACGGCGCCGTTGCGGACCGGAGCGGTCGTGACCTTGACCCGGCCGGTGTCGGTCAGCTTGTAGACCGCGAACTTCGAGACCTGGTTGAACGCGGCAGGGAGCTGCCAGGTGGTGCGGCCGCCGGCCGGGTTGTAGTGGTAGAGCTTCTTGTTGCCGTCCCACGGAAGCAGGTACTTGTCGCCGTCGAGCACCTTCGCGGTTCCGGCGTACACAGTCCGCTTGCCGTTCTCGACCGCGCCGCGGACGTCGCCGGTGAAGGCGATGCCGTCGGTGTTCCAGTCGGTGATCTGCTGCTGCTGGAGGTATTTGGCCGGCAGGTTCTTCTGCCAGATGTTGCTGTAGAACGCGTTCCAGTCCGTCTCACCGGTCCAGCCCTCGAACTCGACCAGGCTGGTCTGGCCCAGGATCGGGTCGTTGTTCCAGACGTCCTTCTCGTGGTTGCGGACGAACCGGATGATCTTCGAGTTCAGGCCCTTGTTGGTCGCGCCGCCGTAGTCGAGGTCGTTGGCCCAATGCGACCACAACGACGTCCGCTCGTGCCGGTCGGCCCACTCGGTCGCGATCTGCCAGCCCTGGTCGGCCAGCTGCCGGGTCAGGCCGTCGGCGAGCCAGCCGGACTGGTAGTACACGTCGATGTACAGCTCCTGCAGGTTGTCGTCGGTCTCGTCGCGGAGCTGCTGGAACCGCTTCACGATGTTGCCGGAGGCAAGGTCAGGACGCTGCTTGATGTAGTAGCTCTGGTTCAGCCAGTTCCAGCCCTTGGCGTTCTTGTCGACCAGGTCCTCGCTGAAGGCGTTCGCCTCCGGATACGACTCGGTCGCGTTCACGTGCACGCCGAAGGCGGCGTTCCAGGACTTGCCCTTCTGCAGCAGGGTGTTGAGGTCGGCGAGGCCGCCGGCCCGGGTGTTGTAGTTGCCGCCGTAGTCCGGGTGCGCCGAGTCGTGGCCCTCCGAGCCGTACCCCTTCAGCACGGCCATCTGGCCGAGGCCGTCGGTGGCCAGCGAGATCCGCTTCACGTCGTCCAGGGTCCGCAGGAACGGGTGCGTCGCCTGGCTGGCGAAGTTGAACGGGATGTGCGTGACGACGCGGTCCTTGACCTGGTCGCCACCCTTCGGCTCGGTCATGATCGCGCGGAACGCGATCGCGCCGTCCTGCCAGTCGACCGTCTGGTCCTGGTTGGCGTCGGGGGTGACGACGACCTTCGCCCAGGGGAGCGGTTCGGTGTACGGCGACGTGTCGGCGCGGTAGGTCCACTGACCGCTCCAGACACCGACGCGGGTCGTGCCGTCAGCGGCCTTGCGGGCGCGGTGCCAGAACCGGGCGCCGTCGTCGACGGACTGGCCGGACGGCTTGTCGTAGACCGAGTTCGACTCGATGCCGGCGGCGAGACCGCTGGTGTTCACAAATGCGTACGCCGCTCCGGTCGCGGACGGCTCGGCCGGTGTCGCCGCGGTGATCGGGGTGATCTTGTCCGCGGTGCGCGTCGAGTCGGGATCGAGTGTGGTGAACGCGGTCGTCGCGCCGCTGTCGGTGCTGGCGACGGACACCAGGTCGTGGTTCGGGATGTCGATCGTGTGCACCCGCGACGCCTCGGTGTCTCGCACAGCGTCGACTTCGAACGTCGTCACCCGGCCGGCCACGCTCAGACTCGCGTCCAGCTCGACGCCGGGCAGCGCGTCGAAGGCCAGCGTGTACGACGCGGTGCCGCCACTGACCGCGGGCGGTGCGGTCAGGTGGGCGGTCCGCGCGACACCGTCGATCGTGACTGCCGAGATGGCGTCCGGTTGGCCGCCGAGCGCTTGGCCGGACGCGTTGTCGACGTACTTGATCACGCGTGGGAAGTCGGCTCCCACGGTGACCGTCAGCTCGTTCGACCGCAGCGTCAGGTCGCCGGCGGCGTGCGCGCCCACAGGCACGCTCAGCACACCGGCAGCCAGGGCTACAGCCAGTACCCCATGCCCCACTGAACGTTTCATGCGGAGAAAGTTCGCACGTAACCGCTAGCAGGTCAAGAGAAACGAACAGTTATGAACAAGATCCGCCTCGCCTTCGCCTCGGCGAGGCTGGGTGGGCTTCGCCTGGCGCTCTGGTTGGCTGGCCCATCCCGCGGTGGGTTGGCTTACCGGAATCCGGATAGCCAACCCACGGTCTGGTGGGTCAGCCAACCAGAGGCGGCGGATGAGACTCGGCTTCGGGTCGGTGAGGCCCCTGGACCCGGGGTGATTTGGTGCAATCGCGGGGGCCTTGACCACCTTCTGGGGACCTGGAACATCTCATGACATGTCCCGGCCCCCCAGAAGGTGTTCACGCCCCGCGTTCCGGCCCGATTTGCCCGCCATCTGAGCGGTTTCGTCCGCATCCCGGGATGCGCCCGGCGAACCGTTTGCCGTCAGCCACGGGGCCGATCAGTGTCAGGCGGGGAGGACTTTGCCGGTGACCTCGCCGAGGCCCAGGCGGGCGCCGGCTGGGGAGGTCGCCCAGGCGGTGATGGTGACCTTGTCGTTGTCCTCGAGGAAGGTGTGGTCCTTGCCATCGAGGACCAGGGGCTCTCGGCCGCCCCACGTGAGCTCTATGAACGAGCCGCGCTGGTTCGCGGCCGGGCCGCTGATCGTGCCGGAGGCGTAGAGGTCGCCGGTGCGGATGGAGGCGCCGTTCACGGTCATGTGCGCGAGCATCTGGGCGGGCGACCAGTAGGTCTCCTTGTACCGCGGGGTGCTCACCAGATGCCCGTTGAGCCGGACCTCGAAGGTGATGTCGTAGTTCTCCAGCTTCTCGCCCGCCAGGTAGGGCAGGACCGGCGGATCCTGGGGCGGCAGCGGTACGGCGGCTGCCGCGAGCGCATCGAGCGACACCACCCAAGGGGAGATCGAGGTGGCGAACGACTTGCCCAGGAACGGCCCGAGCGGGACGTACTCCCACGCCTGCAGGTCCCGCGCTGACCAGTCGTTCACGAGCACCACGCCGTACACGTGCTCCCGGAAGTCCTCCACGGAGACGGGCTTTCCGAGCGTGGACGGCGTACCGACGACGTAGCCGAGCTCGACCTCGATGTCGAGGCGCTGGGACGGGCCGAACGTCGGCGCGGGCGCGTCCGGGGCCTTGCGCTGGCCGGACGGGCGGACGATGTCGGTGCCGCTGGCAACGATCGTGCCGGACCGGCCGTGGTAGCCGACCGGGAGGTGCTTCCAATTCGGAAGCAGTGGCTCGGAGTCCGGCCGGAACAGCCGGCCGAGGTTGGTCGCGTGGTGCTCGGAGGCGTAGAAGTCGACGTAGTCGCCGACCTCGAACGGCAGCTGCATCGTCACCGCGGACTGCGGGATCAGGTGCGGTTCGACCACGTCGCGGTCGTTCTCGTTGCGGACCAGGTCGAGCAGCCACTCCCGGGTCGCCTGCCAGGCCGGGCGGCCGAGGGCGAGGAAGTCGTTCAGCGACGGCCGGGCGAACAGTTGCGATCCGTCCAGCATCTGCGCGGACGCGACCGGCGCGAGATCGATGACCTGGTCGCCGATCGCGGCGCCCACCCGCGGCTCCTCGTCGTTGTGCCGGAACACGCCAAGGGGCAGGTTGTCCGGTCCGAACGCCGAGTCGGCGGGGATGTCGATCCAGGTCACTGCTGAGCCTCCATCAGCTTGAGCGTGGTCAGGTCGTGGCGGGGTTCCTCGATGCTGCAGGAGCCGAAGGACGTGAACCATCGGCGGGTGCTTGCGGCCTGGTCGTCGGACAGTTCGCTGGCGCGGGCCGCGAGTTGCTCGGCGTCACGATCAGCCAGTACGGCGGCCACTTCGTCCTGGGAGGCGCCGTCGAGCGAGGCGCGGGTGGCGAGCAGCACGTTGAGGAACCCGTGGTGCTCGAAGCCGGTGTCGGCCGCGGTGTGCCGTACGGCGTTGTGCAGGCCGGCGGTGCACTTGAACGCGACCTCACGATCCAGGCAGGCGGTGATGAACGCCGCGACCCGGTCCTCCGACGGGAACAGCGCGGCGTCGAGGCCGCCGGTGCGTAGCTTGGCGGCGTACCCGGCGTCGGCGACGACGTCCAGAGCGCGCTCCCAGGCGCCGTCCAGCCCGACCTCGACGAACGCGTTCTCCTCGTCCAGGCAGTCGTCACAGGCGCGCACCACCCGGAGCGCGTTGCGGGACAGGTCGTCTTCGTTCCGCAGTCGCACCTCGACGGCTTTCACGGTGATGTCGGTGGAGCGGTCGCCGTACCGGACTGCGGGCTCGATGCCGCCGGCGCCGCCGGTGATCACGACCAGGACCTCGAGCGGGCCCGGTCCGGTCCGGGCAGCCTCGGCGGCGACCTTCATCAGGTCCTCGTCGGCGCACACGAACGGCCCGACGAGGTCGGCGTACGCGGACTGGCGGTGCGCCCGGTGCGCGGCGACCGCCTCGGCCAGCGGCAGGTCCCCGGGCGGGAACATGGAGGCGTCGTCGACCAGGTGCCGGAACAGGGCAGGGACGGTTGACATGGGTCCGAGCCTAACGGATGCTTTCGGTAAGCGGACGCATGCGTTCGACTATCGTACACCTGGAGTCAGTGAGATGGCGTTCTACCGGCAGGTCGGGGAGATTCCACCGAAGCGGCACACCCAGTTCCGGAAACCGGACGGCGGGCTGTACTACGAGGAGCTGATGGGGGAGGAGGGGTTCTCGTCGGACTCGTCGCTGCTGTACCACGCCGGCGTACCGTCCGCGATTGTCGACTCACAGGTGTGGGAGCTGCCCGACCTCACCACCGTCGCGAACCATCCGCTCACGCCGCGGCACCTCAAGTTGCACGATCTGTTCACCGACACGTCGAAGAGCAACGCGGTGGAGGACCGGCGGCTCGCGCTGGGCAACGGTGACGTCCGGATCTCGTACGTCGTCGCCGAGCAGCCGTCGCCGTACTACCGGAACGCGATCGGCGACGAGTGCGTGTACGTCGAGAAGGGTTCGGCGACCGTAGAGACGATGTTCGGCGTGCTGAACGCGGTCGAGGGCGACTACGTGATCATCCCGCGGGCGACGACGCACCGCTGGCTGCCGGGTGTGGACGGCGTGCACTTGTACTGCATCGAGGCGAACTCGCACATCGCGCCGCCGAAGCGGTACCTGTCCCGGTACGGGCAGTTCCTCGAGCACTCGCCGTACTGTGAGCGCGACCTGCACGCGGCGGCGGAGCCGTTGGTTGTGGAGGGCAACGATGTCGAGGTGCTGGTGAAGCATCGCGGCAACGGGCCGGGCGGGATCGTCGGGTCGCGGATGGTGTACGCGACGCATCCGTTCGACGTGGTCGGGTGGGACGGGTGCCTGTACCCGTACACGTTCAACGTGAGCGACTACGAGCCGATCACCGGGCGCATCCACCAGCCGCCGCCGGTGCACCAGGTGTTCGAGGGCTACAACTTCGTCGTGTGCAACTTCGTGCCGCGCAAGGTGGACTACCACCCGCTGTCCGTCCCGGTGCCGTACTACCACTCCAACGTCGACTCCGACGAGGTGATGTTCTACTGCGGCGGCGACTATGAGGCCCGCAAGGGCTCCGGCATCAGCCTCGGCTCCATCTCCCTCCACCCCGGCGGCTACGCCCACGGCCCCCAGCCCTCAGCCATCGAAGCCTCCCTCGGCGCCGAACGCTTCGAAGAACTCGCCGTCATGGTCGACACCTTCCGCCCCCTCGAACTGGGCGAAGCCGGCACCGCAGTAGACGACGGCGTCTACGCCTGGACCTGGGCGGGCCGCCGCAGCACGTGACCCGCGGTTGGGGTGGCTGTGGGAGTCTTGGGGGGTGAGTGAGGATGGGGCGTTTGTCGTGGGCATCGATCGGGAGGCGGTGCGGGGGCGGCGGGTGCATGTGCGGAGGGTGCAGCGGCGCGGAGCGTGGGTGACGCTGGCGCTGGGCGTGGTGGGGATCTTGGCGGCGCTGTACGCGTTGGTGGCGTTTCGGGGCGCTGGGTTGTGGCCGTTCACGTTGTTGTTGATTGTGGCGATGGTGCCGCTGGTGCTGAGCACGGTGTTGTTCTTCCGGCTCGACGGGGAGCGGCAGCGGTGGTACGACGCCAACGACGTGCAGCCGATCGCGATGCGGATGTCACCCAAGGCACTCGAGTTGGCCTGCGAAGGGGCGGCGTACCCGGTGGTGTTGCCGTGGCCGACCGTCCAGGGGTTCCGGCAGGTGAAACTCTTCGGGCAGTACGCCCTGGAGCTCCGGCTCGCCCCGGGCATCGGCGCCACCACGGCCGGCGTCCGCGGTCTGGACCAGCCCGCGGTCCGCACCGTCGTGAAGCCAAATCCGCTGCTCCGGCCGACCGGGCTCTTTCTGGTGACCGCGCTCGACCAGCCGGTGCACGTCATCGACCAGGCACTCAAGCACTTCTCCGGCGGCCGCGCCGGCGTCGTCACCTGACAGATCAAGTCGGGCGGTTTCTACGGCCGGTGGTGCTCGCTAGCTTCCGATCATCACGGTGCCCACGGCGAGCGGGGTGGCCAACTCGCAAGCGCCGGTCGTGATGGTGCAGCGGATGATCGCGGCTCGCGTCTCCTGGCCGGTGTCGGCGCGAATCAGCAGGTGCTGGTCGTCTTCGGCGACCGTCTGCAGAAAGACGCCGGACCACTCGTGCAGCAGGCCGCCGGTCTTCGCGTCCAGGGCGGCTGCGATGCCGTCGCCGTACCCGTCGCGGTAGATGGGGCCCGCGATCGCGGTGGATCCGTCGTGGGTGAAGCTGTCGACCTGGTACTCACAGGTGCGCCACAGTCGTTTGCCGCTCGCGATCGACAGGACGCTGGTGCAGCTGTGCTGGTCGTTAAGGGCGGTCAGCGAGGCGGCCACCGCACCGTCGCCGGACACCGCGGTCGGCTTCGGCACAGTCTTGATCGCGGTGGCCCTCGCGGCGCCCGGAGTCCACTCGTACAGGGTCCAGGTCGTGCCGTCCCGCGTGCCTGACGCCTGGAAGTACACCTTTCCGTTGACGTAGCCGAGCAGGGTCGCGTGCCAGACATCCGGCACGGTGACCATCTGGACCTTGTCCTGCTCCGCGTAGACGGTGGTGCCCGCCTCGTCCTCGCCCAGGTCAGACGTCAGGGTCGTGTTGTACGCCGCGGCCGACCCGTCCTCGGTGGTGACGATGCCGGTCACGTTGGGAGTCCGCCGCTCGATCGCGCTGTCCGCGCCCAAGGTCAGCATCTCGGTCGTGTTGTCGCCTGCGCTCACCACTGCCAGCACCGACTGCCGCAGCCGGGCGATCGCGTGGATGTCCTGTGAACCGGGAACCTTGACCTCCCCACCGGCGCCACCGCGGACCGTCCGGCCGGTCAGGTAAGGGATCTGGGGCACCCGCCCGGTGGGCAGCTTCTCGAGTGCGACAGCAGTCTTGACCGGCCCGGTGGGCTTCTGCGTCGGCTTCACGGCCACCGTGAACGCGCTCGGTGTCCGGCTCGGCGTTGACGGGCTCGGGGTCGGCGTGGTGGTCGGGCCCGCAGGGGTCGGGAGGCCGCCGAGCGGCTTGGCGTCGGCCTTGGCGTCAGTGCGAGGACCCTGGCGGTAGGCGAAGGCGCCGCCGGTCGCCACAGCGGCCATGGCGACGGCTGCCACCACAGCGATCAGGGTTCTGTTCTTCTGCATCGGCGAGCTCCTTGGGTCACGATCCGACAGTCCGCCGGTCGTGAGGTAGCGGCTCCGTCCCCGACTGTGACGCAGAGTAGGCCAACTTTGTTCGTGAGCTAGCAGGGGAGCGCGCGGTACGTGTACCCCTGGCGAGTGAGCTGAGTGAGCGCGCGGTCGAGCGCGGCGACGGTCTCGGAGCGGTTGCCGCCGCCGTCGTGCAGCAGGATGATCGCGCCGGGCCGTTCGCCCTGCAGGATCGCGCGCTCGATCTTCGCCGTACCGGGCTTGGACCAGTCGAGGGTGTCGATGTCCCAGAGGACCTGGCGCTGGTGGTTCGACGCGGCGACCGCCTCGACGTGCGCGTTCGTGTCCCGAAACGGTGGGCGGAAGCACTTCGACTTCACCCCGGTCAGGATCTCCTGCCGCATCTTGGCCGCCGGCAGCTTGGTCAGCATCGGGTGGTCCCAGGTGTGGTTGCCGATCCGGTGACCGGCCGCGCGGGTCAGCGCGACCAGGTCGGGATGCGCCGCCGCCTCGCGGCCCAGCACGAAGAACGTTGCCTTGGCCCGGTGTTTCGCCAGTACCTGCAGCACCTTCGGCGTCCACTCCTGCTGCGGCCCGTCGTCGAAGGTCAGGTACAAGACCTTGCCGTGCGCCGCCAGGTTCCAGTCTTCCGTCGTGGCTGTCGTCGACGTACGGCGTTGCCGCGTCGGCTGCTGCTTCTTCCGAGGCGCAGGCGCAGGAGCCGGTCGTACGACGGGAATCGTCAACGGCGCATGGGTTGACGCCTGCACCACGGGCGCCGCGCTGGTGACGGAGTTGTCGGCCGGTTCGGCGGCCTGGGCGAGAACGGCACCGCAGAGGAGGGCGGCGACCAACGGCAGCAGCTTGCCGGGCGGCTTGGTCATGACGGGCATCCTCTCGTGCCTGTAGGGCCAACCCGGCATCGGGGTGGGGTGTGTCGGCCGTATCGTTTGCGGTCCAGGCCGGCGACCCCGGCTCGTGTCGAACGTGTGAGGCGGATGCATGACTGGTGAGACGGTCCGGCTGACGGTGATGGGCACCACCGACCTGCACGGCAACGTCTTCAACTGGGACTACTTCAAGAACACCGAGTACGACGACTCCGCGCACAACGACATCGGGTTGGCGAAGATCTCCACCCTGGTCACCGCGGTCCGGGACAGGATCGCCGCCGACCGGCAGGCCCCGCGGCCGCTGCTCCTGGACGCCGGCGACACCATCCAAGGCACCCCACTGTCGTACTACTTCGCCAAGATCGACCCGATCACCGACGGTCAGCTGCACCCGATGGCGGCCGCGATGAACGAGATCGGATACGACGCCGCTGCCCTGGGCAACCATGAGTTCAACTACGGCCTGGACGTGCTGCGGAAGTTCCAGCAGCAGCTCGACTTCCCGCTGCTCGGCGCGAACGCCCAGGACTGGACGAGCGGGCTGCCCGTGTTCCCGCCGTACGTGCTGAAGCGGGTGCACGTGCCGGGCGAGCGGCCGATCACGGTCGGCATCCTCGGCCTGACCAACCCCGGGATCGCGATCTGGGACAAGGCGGTGGTCGAGAACAAGATCAGATTCGGCGGCGTCGTCGAGCTCGCGAAGATATGGGTCCCGCAGGTCCGCAAGGCCGGGGCCGACGTGGTGATCGTGGCCGTCCACTCCGGGATGGACCTGTCCTCGTCGTACGGCGACGCCCTGCCGGTCCCCGAGAACGCGTCTGTGCTGATGGTCGAGACCGTCCCGGGCATCGACGCCGTACTCGTCGGGCACGCGCACCAGGAAATCCCGGAGCGGCTGGTGACGAACAAGCAGACCGGCGAGCAGGCCGTCCTGACCGAGCCGCTGAAGTGGGGTATGCGGCTGTCGCTGATCGAGCTGGACCTGCGCAAGGAACGCGGTCGGTGGCAGGTCGTGGGCCGGCACG
Source organism: Kribbella sp. NPDC050124 (assembly GCF_044460355.1). Lineage (NCBI taxonomy): Bacteria > Bacillati > Actinomycetota > Actinomycetes > Propionibacteriales > Kribbellaceae > Kribbella > Kribbella sp. NPDC050124. Next base: position 302,819 of record NZ_JBITJU010000003.1, on the reverse strand, counting down.
CACAGGTGCTGAACGCGAATACTGTCGACGCCGACGCGAACGTGGTCGCCGTACTGCAGCAGGACCACGACAGGGTGATCGAGTACGTGAACTCGAAGATCGGCACCTGCGCGGAGGCGATGTCCGCGGCGACCGCGCCGTGGGAGGACACCGCCGCGCTGGACTTCGTCACCTTCATCCAGGCCGACGCGGTCGCGGACGCGCTGGCCGGTACGCCGGAGGCCGCGCTGCCGGTGCTCGCGATCGCGGCGCCGTTCAACCGGGCGGCCGCGATCCCGGCTGGCGACGTGTCGATCCGCGACGTGGCCGGGCTGTACGTGTTCGACAACACGCTGCTCGCGGTGACGATGACGGGGGCGCAGGTCCGCGAGTACCTGGAGTTCTCCGCGCAGTACTTCAAGCAGGTCACGGGGACCGGGCCGTTCACGTCCGACCAGGTCACCAACGCGCCGACAGTGACCGCGCCGAACGGCACTCCGGACTACAACTACGACATCCTCGGCGGGTTGACGAAGCCGCTCACCTACACGATCGACATCGCCAAGCCGGTCGGATCGCGAATCACGGACCTCGAGTACGGCGGGGTCGCGGTGGCGGCGGACCAGCAGTTCGTGGTTGCCGTGAACAACTACCGCCAGTCCGGCAGTGGCAACTTCCCGCACATCAAGACCGCGCCCGTCGTCTACAACCGCCAGGTCGAGATCCGCCAACTGATGATCGACTACGTCCTCACCACCGGCGCGATCGACCCGTCCACCTTCCACACCACCGACTGGTCCCTGACCTCAGGCGGCGCCCCGATCGTGGTCACCGCTTGATCGTGGTCACCGCTTAGGATCGCGGTCACCGCCTAGGTGGGCCACTCGCAGAAGCCGCAGCCCACGGAGTCCGCGGCCAGTGGCCAGGCGGATCGCGGCTCGAGGTCGCGGGCGACCTGCTCGGCGCGGGCGTCGTGCAGTCGTTGTGCGGCGCCACCGCCGTACGTGCCGCACTTCACCACCTGCCGTCGCCACAGAAGTCGTCGAGGTCGGTTTGTGGGTGCAGCCGAAGGGTGACCGGTCAGGTGAGCTTGACTCCGGCGGCGCTGAGGTCGGTCAGGGCCTGCTCGGTTGTCGCCGGGGCGACTCCTGCGGTCAGTCGGGTCAGGACCGTCGTTCCGAAGCCTGCCTGCTTGGCGTCCAGGGCGGTCGCACGGACGCAGTAGTCGGTGGCGAGCCCGCAGACGTCGACGTCGGTGACGCCCTTCTCCCGCAGCCAGTCGGCCAGCGACCGTCCGTCGCCGTGGGACTTGCCCTCGAAGCCCGAGTAGGCGGCCGCGTACTCACCCTTGTCGAAGATCGCGTCGAACGGCTGCGGGTCCATGTTCGGGTGGAAGCTGACGCCGTCGGTGCCGGCGACGCAGTGCCGCGGCCAGGAGTCGACGTAGTCGGGGTGCTCGGAGAAGTGGTCGCCCGGGTCGATGTGGTGGTCCCGGGTGGCCACGACGTATTCGTACTGCTTGTCACCCGGGTCGGCGTCGTACCACTTGTGCAGCAACTCACCGATCCGGAAGGCCACGTCCGCGCCACCCTTGACGGCCAGGCTCCCGCCCTCGCAGAAGTCGTTCTGCACGTCAACCACTATCAGTGCCCGGGCCATCGCGACGCTCCTTCTCCAAGGTCCTGTGCCCACGGTACAAGTGTCAGCGGCCTGGTACGGCGAGCGCGCGCCGCGGGTGCGTTTTCGACGCGGCCTGCGCTGACAGTTATCGTGTGGTGGCACAACGTCACAGGTCGGGTTCGGGCACGGGGGATAGTTGATGAAGAAGGCTCTTCTGGCGGTGGTCACGACCGCTGCCGTGGTCGCTGCGGCTCTGGTGCCCTCCGGTCGGCCGGTGGAGGCCGCGGCACCGGGCTTCGCGTCGGCGGTGTCCGCGGTCAGTCAGACAACCTGGCAGACGAATGCCAGCGTGAACGCGCTCGCCGTCGCCGGGAACACCGTGTACGCCGGTGGCCTGTTCACCCGGATCCGGCAGCCCGGCAAGGAGGTCGGGCAGGGCGACGCGGCCCGGACGTACATCGCCGCGTTCAACCGCAGCACCGGGGTGCCGACGCGGTTCGCGCCGACGCTGAACGGCGCGGTCTGGAGTATCGCCACGAGCCCGGACGGCAAGTGGGTCGTAATCGGCGGTGACTTCACCACGGTCAACGGCGTGGCCCGCAAGCGGGTCGCGTTGTTCAGCGTGGCGACCGGTGAGCTCGTCGGCGGCTGGGACCCGGCGATCAACTACCGGGTCGCGGCGCTGGCGATCAGAGGCAACACCGTCTACGTGGGTGGCTCGTTCGGCCGGGTCGACAACGTGGTCCGGAACCGGCTGGCCGCGGTCAGCCTGAAGACCGGAGTCCTGACGTCCTGGAACCCGGACGCCGACGACGACGTACACGCGATCGAGCTCTCGGCGGACGGGAACCTGGTCTTCGTCGGCGGCGGCTTCGTCACCCTGCAAGGCAGCCCGCACCACGCGCTGGCGATGCTGAACACCACCACCGGTGCGGCCTACTCGATGCCCGCCGCCGCGGCGATCCCGGCGAAGACGGTCGACTGTGACAGCCGGGTCAAGGACCTCGACATCCTCGGCAACAAGGTCTTCGTCGCGAACGCCGGCAGCGGTATCGGCTGCTACGACGGTGTGCTCGCGGCCGACGCGTCGACCGGAAAGCTGCTCTGGCAGAGCAGCTGCCTCGGTGCGACCGAGGCGGTCAAGGCGATCGGCAACTGGGTCTACAAGGGCTCGCACGCCCACGACTGCAGCCAGGACGGCGGATTCCCGGACAAGACCGGCATGCACCATCTGCTGGTCCTCAGCGGGATCACCGGCAAGCTCGGCCCATGGTTCCCGAACACCGACGCCGGCGGCGAAACCGAGGTCGGACCGCTGGCGTTCGCGTCCGGTGGCAACGACGTCTGGGCCGGCGGCGACTTCACCAGGGTGAACGGCGTACCGCAGCAGGGCTTGACTCGCTTCACCAACGCTCCCGGTGGCGCCCGGCCTGGCTTGCCGGCGGCGCCGAAGGTGTCCAGCACCCGGGCCAATCGGGCGACGGTCGGCTTCCCGACGGTGCTGGACCTCGACAACATCTCGCTGACCTACACGCTGTACCGGGGCAAGACGAAGGTGGGCAGCTGGAAGCGTACGTCGTACTCGTGGACGGAACCCGTCATGACGACGTTCAACGACAGCGGCCTGACCAGCGGCCAGTCGGTCGCCTACCGCGTCGAGGTCAGTGACGGCCGCAACATCCGGACAAGCGCGGCCGCCACTGTGAGGATCCGTTAACCCGGCATCAGGCTGCCGCCGGTGACGCGGAGGATCTCGCCCTGAATCGCGGTCGTCCGCGGTGAGGTCAGGAACAGGATCGCGTCGGCGAGGTCGGTGGTGTCCGGGAACTTGCGGGCGCTGAACCTCGCCGCGAGCTGCTCGACCGCGGGCTTCGGGAGCACCCGGTGTTCGCCGTTCTCCAGCGTGATCCCGGGCATCACCACGTTCACGAGTACGCCGTCCTCGCCCAAGTCGTGCTGGAGACTCGCGACCAGGCCGTGCAGCCCGGCCTTCGCCGCGGAGTACGGCCAGGAGCCGGGCAGGCCGCGCTCTGCCAGGTCCGTCGAGATCAGCACCAGCCGGCCGTGCTCCGACCGTCGCAGCGCCGGCGCCACCTGCTGCACGAGGTGGTAGTTGCCCTCGAGGTTGGCCCGCATCACCGGCACCCACCAGTCGGCCGGCCCGTCCTCGATCCTCACCGGCCGGTCGTGGAACCCTGCCGAACCCCAGTTGACCGCGTTCCCCACCACCACATCGAGCCCGTCCCACTGCTGCACGGTCGCCTCCACCGCGGCGGCGATGGTGTCCGGCTCGTTCAGATCCATCGGTACGACGTACGCCGTACCGCCGGCCGCCTCGATCTCCTCGGCGACCGCCTCGGCCACATCCTTCTGCGAGTTGTAGGTGATCGCGACCCGCGCGCCCTCACGCCCGTAGCCGATCGCGGTCGCCCGCCCGATCCCGGACGACCCGCCCGTCACCAGCACCGCCGCATCCCGCAAACCCAGATCCATGACGTACCCTTCATGTAGTTAGTCGGCTAATCACAAAACTTAGCCGTCTAACTATTTGAATGCAAGGGTCAGTGGCGACGGGGTTGGACGAGGCCGGACTCGTAGGCGGTGATGACCAATTGGGCGCGGTCGCGGGCGTGGAGTTTGGCGAGCAGGTGGCCGATGTGGGTCTTCACGGTGCCGTGGCCGACGTGCAGGTGGTCGCAGATCTCCTTGTTGGACAGGCCGCGCGCGATCAGCGACAGCACCTCGCGCTCCCGCTCGGTGACGCCGTCGAGGCCGTGCAGCGGTGTCTGTCCGGGCTCGGCCAGCCGGGCGAACTCGGCGATCAGCCGGCGCGTGATGGACGGGGCGAGCAGTCCTTCGCCGGCCGCCACGACTTTGATTGCCTGGAGCAACTCCGTCGGCGGCACGTCCTTCAGCAGGAACCCGCTCGCCCCGGCGCGCAGCGCGGCGTACACGGAGTCGTCCAGGTCGAACATCGTCAAGATCAGCACCCGCACCCCGGCGTCCTCGCTGCAGAGTTGCCGGGTCGCTTCGATCCCGTCGAGTCGCGGCATCCGGACATCCATCAGTACGACGTCCGGCCGCTCCCGCCGAGCGAGTTCGACCGCCTCCACGCCGTCCGCGGCCTCGCCGACCGTGACGAGCCCCGGCGTAGTGTCGATCAGCACCCGGAAGCTGCCCCGCAACAGCGCCTGATCGTCCGCCACCAGGACGCGAATGTCATTCACGTACGCACTCCGATCGGCAGTCGTACGACGACCTCGAAGCCGCTCGGTGATCGCGGTCCCGCCCGGAACGAGCCGTCGTACATGCTCACCCTTTCCCGGATGCCGATCAGCCCATGGCCTTCCGTGGCGGCCCCACCGACTCCGTCGTCGGTGACTTCCACTCGTACGGCGTACCCGTCGCCGGAAACGTGCACTCGGCAACGACTCGCTCGAGCGTGCCGGGTGATGTTGGTCAGGCACTCCTGGACGATGCGGTGGACCGCCAGCTCGACCGCTTCCGGCAGCGGTTCGGTCACGTCCACGACGAGCTCGACCTGTACGCCGGTTGACTGCACTCGTGCGGCCAGCTCCGGGAGTGCGGACAGCCCGGCCGGTGGCGGCTCGTCCGTCGTACGCAGGAGGCTGAGCATGTGGCGTAGTTCGACGAGTGCGTCGCGGCTCGTCGTCTCGATGACGGAGAGTGCGTCGGAGACCTCGTCCGGCCGGACGTGCAGGACGTGGTTGGCGACGCCGGCCTTGACCGCGATCAGGCCCATGCTGTGGGCAACGATGTCGTGCAGCTCGCGGGCGATCCGGAGTCGCTCGTCCGAGACCGCCTGTTCGGCGAGTGCTTGGACTGCTCGCGCCGCCGCGGCTCGCCGATCCCGGACCACGCGGCCGAGCGTCCAGGCGCCGTACATGCCGGCCACGCCGGTCAACAGAAGGACGACACTCGTCGAACCCTGTGGTGAGCCGCCGATCAGGGCGAGGACGAGGACGGCGAACGCGGTCCCGCCGCCCACGCCGACCAGGCGCTTGGTTGCCGGCGGCCTCGATGGCGCGTAGGTCAGACCGACGACGTACAGGACGTAGCAGGCGGCAAGGAGTGGGTCGTGGAGGGTCTGGGTGCCGATCGCGATGGCGGACGCGACGAGTACGGCGGCCAGCGTCGGCAGTGGCCAGATCCGCCGGATGGCGACCGGAACAGCAAGCGCCACGGTCAGGAGCAGGGACCACCAGGGTGCGTCCGAGGGAGCCGTGAAGGCGTACACGACAGCGATGAGGCAGTCGGCGGCGATCAGCTGCCGCCGGGTCAGCGCGGACTCCGTCACCCGACGAACCTAACCGACCGGCCGGCTGCCCACCTCGGACCCAGGTCTGTCGGCCCGCCGTCCGATGTGCGCTCGTACGGCGGCGCCGAGGCGTTCGCCGGGTTGCGGCAGCGGATGGACATCGTCACCTGGGACATGCGCGGTGGACCCAACGCGCCCGGGCTGAGCACGAACCTGGAGTGCGAGTGGAGTGGGGCGCGGCTGCCACGGATGCCGCGCAACCAGGCCGAGTTCGACCAGCTCGCGGCCGCGAACCGGGCCGTGGCGTCGAAGTGCCAGGCGAAGGATCCGCAGTTGTTCGAGTCGATGGACTCGGCGAGCCAGGCGCACGACCTCGAGGCGATCCGGCGGGCACTCGGCGAATCGACGGTCAACTTCTACGGGGCGTCGTACGGCGGCTTTCTGGCGCAGGCGTACGCGCGCCTCTACCCGCAACACGTCCGTGCCATCGTGCTCGACGGGACCTGGAACCACAGCGCGGCGGACTGGGACCGGTGAGCTGCCCAAGCTGGCGCAGGACGTGCAGAGCTTCATGATCCGCTTCTTCGACTGGTGCAAATGCTCACCGGCACAGTGGCAGCGGTTGGTGGCGAAGGCGAATCGCACGCCGATCCCGGCTCCGGCAGCGGGTACGACGTACGACGGGAACGACCTGCGGACGCTTGGACTCCAGCTCGCTCGGCGCGGACCCGAGGCTTATCCGAAGCTGGCTGAGGCGATCAAGCAGGCGCTGGCGGGGGATGCGTCCGGGTTCATGCCGGCCCGGCCGAATCCGCCGTACCCGTACACGCCGACGCCCGGAGTGGTCGAGTGCACCGACTGGCCGCGACCGGCCAACCAGCGGGAGCTGCATCGGCAGGTACGGCGGATGGAGGCGGCGGCGCCGTACACGGGCGCGTCGGGGACGATCGCGTACGCGATGCTGTCGTGTGTCGGCTGGCCGGTGCCGGTGCAGAACGAGCCGGCCGCGCTGCCGAGGGGGCTGCCGCCGCTGCTGATGGTCGGCAACTGGAGCGAGTACGACTCTGCTTCGCGGGTGATCGACCAGGTTCCGGGGAGCGGGTCGGTGTACCACGACGGTCCGGGGCACACGCTCTACATGGTCAACGCCTGCGCTCGCGCCAAGATCGACGCCTACTTCGCGGACCGGGTCGTGCCGCCGCGTGGCACTCGTTGTTGACACCAGTTAAAGGCAATAACTAGTGTCGAAACATGATTACGGGACCGCACCAGCCGCGAACCATCAGCTACCTCGGCCCGCGGGAGTTCGACGGGTGGCGGGTGAAGTACTACGGCATCGCGAAGAGCGGCCGGCCTGACGACGCTCTGGTCGCGGCTGCGGAGCATGCCGTGAAGCAGTTGCCGAGCTTCCTGGACGATGACGAGTCCTACGGTGTCGGATTCGTCATCGTCCATGAGGCCGGGCACCGCTCGTACGTCCTGATCGACTGGTGGGCCGCGCAGAACGAGATCCACCAGCGGATGCTGTCGGCGCCGGGCGACGCGCCGGACCAGCTCGCTCCGCACGCGAGCGCCGCGATCGGCTGCGTCTGGGAGCTCGCGGTCACCGACTTCGAGCGCCGCGCGTGGCTGCAGCACGTCCTCGCGAACCCGGACGGCCCCGACCTCGACGCGTACCTCGGCGCAAGCTTCGAAGCCGAGCTATGACGTCGCTGCCGGCTGATGTCGCGCTGGTCCACGCCTTCGTCAACACCCTCGACCTCCGAGAGTTCCGTCGCCACGGCGAGCGCCTGCAACCCCACGACGCCTTGGACTCCCCAGCTTCCCTGCGCCACTGGCTGCGAGACCACGACCTGATCGAGAACCCTCGAGTCACCAAGGCGAACCTGGATCAGGCACTGCGCCTACGGACGGCCTTCCGAGAGAGCACCAAGCAGACCTCGGGCGATGCAACCCGCCTGGACCTGACGCTCACCGTCACCGTCCATCCAACGTCCGGCGTTGCGCTGTCCCCCTACGGCGCCGGCGTCGACGCGGCCCTCACCAGACTCCTGCTGACCGCCGCCGACCTCACGACCCGTGGCCTCTGGCCCCGCCTCAAGATGTGCCCTGCCGACGACTGCCATTGGATCTTCTACGACCAGTCCCGCCCTGGGCGCGCCCGCTGGTGTTCCCCCGACCGCTGCGGCAACCGCACCAAGACCCGCGCCTACCGCGAACGCCGTACCTGAGGAAATCCGGTTGGCCGTCCGCAGCGCGGTGGTTAGGGTGCGGGGGAGTCGAGAGGTTGAGGAGTTGGTGATGGTCGGTCGGCCCGGCACGCGCTGACGCATCTGTCATCGCGTGCTGCTTCGGTGAAGGCGGCGCGTTTCCTCCTGCCCGGATTCGGGCTGACTCGAAGGAATCCTCGTGCCGTCTTTGTGGGCGGAAGCCGACTTTCGCAAGCTCTGGATCGGCCAGAGCGCCTCGTTGTTCGCCGCCTATGCCAGTCAGGTAACGCTGCCGTTGGTGGCGGTCGTCTCGCTCGGTGCCAGCGCGGCTCAGCTCGGTGGGCTGCGGGCCGCGCAGCAAGTGCCCATCCTGCTGGTCTCCCTGCTCGTCGGCGTCCTGGTCGACCGTTGGCGAGCGCGCCGGATGATGTTGTACGCCGACCTCGGCCGAGCTGTCCTGCTCGGGCTCGTCCCGATCGCGTGGACGCTCGGACTGCCGTTCCTGTACGTCGTCGCGTTCGTCACCGGCGTGTTCAGCGTGTGCTTCGACGTCGCGTGCCAAGCGTCGTTCACGCGCCTGGTCCGTCGGGACCAGCTTGCCCAGGGCAACAGCATCCTGGAGGGCAGCAAGTCGGCGGGGCAGATCTCCGGGCCGGCGATCGGCGGTGGACTGGTGTCGTTGCTCACCGCACCATTCGCGGTACTGGCGAGCGCGTTCGGCTTCCTGGTCTCAGTCGTGTCGATCTGGCGTCTCCCCGACGCCACTCCGGTCGCCCCGTCCGGCGGCGTCCGGGACGGGCTGAAGTTGGTGGTCCGCGACAGATCGCTGCGCGCGATCGCACAGGCGACCTGCGTCTACCAGTTCTTCTTCACCGCGGTGATGACGGTGTACATCCTGTTCCTGTCCCGCTCGCTGGAGCTGCCGGGCGCAGCGATGGGGATCGTCCTCGCCGCCTTCGGGCCAGGTGCGTTGGTCGGATCGCTGGTCTCCAGTCGGATGCCCCGCTGGTTTGGCTACGGCCGCGTCGTCGTCTTCGCCGCCCTCATCTCCGACCTGGTGATGCTCTCGACCACCACCCTGCACGGCTCCGGCACCGCCGCCGTCGCCGCCCTCGTCACCATCAACTTCCTGTACGGCGTCTTCAGCCAAACCGTCGACGTGGCCATCATGGCGATCCGCCAAGCCATCACCCCGGACGCGGCGCAGGGCCGGGTGGTCGCCACCATCAACTTCCTCGGCATGGGCCTGACCCCGGTCGGCGCCCTCCTCGGCGGCGCGGCAGCCGGCGTCTTCGGCGTACGAGCTGCCCTCATCGCCACGATCGCCGGCCTGTTCCTGTCCCCGCTGACCCTCAGCCTGTCCCCGCTGGCGCGCCTTGGCCAGGTAGTGCGGTGAGGCGCGCTGCGCACTCGGCCGCCACATCCTGGTCCCAGACGGTCCTTCTTGCGGGCGGAGGGTGATGGTCTGATCACAGCATTCAGCTCAGTGGCCTGACCAACGGCCCAATAAGCCAGTTGTCCATAAGGTAGGCCGCATGGACTCGCCTCGGTTCCCCCGTCCGGTACTGCGGTCACGCCTCCACGGCGCGATCACAGCCGGTGACCCGGACGCCGCGGCCCGGGCGATGCACGAGCACTTCATGCTGGTCTCTGACGTCGCTCTGCTTCGCGAGCAGTCGTGACGGGTCCCGAACATCTGGCGGTGGTCGCTGCGGGTCTGGGCGCCGGTGTCCTGACCTCGACGGTCGGCGTGGCGTCGTTGCTCAGCTTCCCGGTGCTGATCGCGCTCGGGATCCCGCCGGTGGTCGCGAACGTGTCCAACACCGTCGGCCTGCTCCCGGCCGCGGCCAGCGGGTCGTTCGGGTACCGCCGTGAGCTTCGCGAAGTCCCGCGAGCCCATTCGATCGCCGTCGTGCTGACCTGCGCGGTCGGTGCGATCGGTGGCGCGGCGCTGCTGCTGGCGCTGCCGCCGGGGGTGTTCGCGTCGCTGGCGCCGTGGCTGATCCTGTTCACCTGCTTGATCGTCGGCGTGCAGCCGTGGATCTCGAAGTGGCTGCGGTCGCGGCACGAGGATCCGCACAGCGCGCGCACCACGATGTCGCCGGCGACCACGTTCTTCGCCGCGCTGACCGGCGTGTACGGCGGCTACTTCGGCGCCGGCGCGGGCGTGATGATGATGGCGGTGCTCGGTCTCGGCCTCGATCTCGACCTGCGCATCGTCAACGCGCTCAAGACCCTCGCGTTGCTGGCGGCGAACCTGGTCGCCGGCCTGATCTTTGTGTTCGTCGCCGACCTCGACCTGACCGCAGCCGGCCTGCTGGCCGCGGGTTCCGTCGTCGGCGGCTACGTCGGCGCCCACATCGGCCGACGGCTCCCCGCGACGCTGTTGCGCGTGCTGATCGTGGTCGCCGGTGTGACCGCCGCCGTACTGATGCTCCGCTAGCGCGACTGGAGCCGCTGGCAGTGGGCAAGGGGTGGTTGGACAGGTGGTGTCCGGGGCTGGGTAGTGCACTTGAGCGTGGGTGTCGGCGGGGTGTACGGCGTGACGCGGTGCACTACCTGTCGAGCTGCACGCTGACCCGACGTGCCCGCATCACCCACACATCCAACACAACAGCCGGTTATGCTCAAACCTCTTCTGCTGGGGAGGGAACCCGATGACGGCGGTACCGGACGATCTGCCCATCGTCGAGCGGGACGTGGTCCGGCTCGTCGTCCGTGACGGCCGGGACCGGATCCTGCTCTTCCACACCCGGGAGTTCGGCGCCCCGGAGTTGGGGGTGTGGTGGGAGCTCCCCGGTGGCGGCATCGATCCGGGGGAGACCGTCGTCGACACGGCGTTGCGTGAGCTGCGTGAGGAGACGGGAATCGTTGCCACCGCCGACCAGGTGGGCACACCGACCTGGCGCCGTACGGCGTCCTTCCGGCACCGGGACGCCCGGCATCTCCAGCACGAGGTGGTGTGCCAGGTCCGGCTCAGCGGGCCAGGACCCGATATCGACGAGTCCGGACGGTTCGACGACGAGAAAGAGGACTACTTCGACTTCCGCTGGTGGCCGATCGCTGAGGTGGTGGCCAGCGAGGAGCTGTTCTACCCGCGGCACCTGCCGGGCCTGCTGACCGGCTTCCTGGCCGGTGAGGAGATCGACGAGCCGTTCGAGCTCTGGTCCTAGAGGTGCTGGCTGATCGCCGCGGCCGCGATCAGGAGGCAGATGGCGCCGTTCAGCCAGCGATGCGTGTAGAGGATGGCGACGAACTCGCGGATGGTTGCTGTCGGCCAGTAGTAGGTGGCGGTGGGCGAGCCGACGACCTGGCCGTTGACCTTCGCGCGGCGGGCGGTGAGGGCAGCGCGGAAGGCGTGGAAATTGTTCGTCACGATCAGGCGGCGGTACTTCGGCTTCCGGGCGACCATCAGCTCCCGGCTGAAGGTCAGGTTCTCCCACGTGCTGGTCGACTTGTCCTCGCGCAGCAGCCGGTCGGCCGGGACGCCACGGTCGATCAGGTACGACGCCATCGCGTGTGACTCGGGGACGTCCTCGTCCGGCCCCTGGCCGCCGGAGGTGATGATCACCGGTGACCGGCCCTTGCGCAGCGCCCGGTCGTACACCTGCTTCGCGCGGTCCAGCCGGCTTGCGAGCAGCGGAGGGACCCGCGAACCGCGCAGCCCGGCGCCGAGCACGACGATGAAGTCGACCTTCCGCGACGAGCGGACCCGGCTGTAGACGAACGCGTAGGCGAGGAAGCAGACGAACAGGAACGAGATGTAGGTCAGTACGCCGATCAGGACCGAGCGGACCGCGGCGAGTGGTTCCCAGCCGAGCTGCTGGACCGCGATGCCGAAGACGACGAGGCCGATGATGCCGAGCCCGGCGGCGAGGGAGAGCAGGTTGGCCGGGCGGCGGCCTTCGCGGCGGAGCATGGTGACACCGTTGATCACCAGGAACACCGCGAGTACGGCGATCGTCACCGGGATGGCCGCCAGGATCGCGAGCACCAGCAGCCGCGCGGCGGTGTCCGAGACCGCGTTCAGCGCGAAGATCACGCCGAGCCCGGCGAACATCAGCGCGAGCACCAGGAAGATCCCGTTCCGGAACAGCCGCCGATCCCGCCAGAAGCTCACCCCGAACACCAGCAGCCAGAACCCGGCCGCCCCGAAACAGATGATCATCACCAGACATCCAACCACGCCCGAAACCTTTCGCTGCTCTCCAAGGGATAAGACCCTTGCGCTGCGGCCCCGGCGGATGTGTCAGAGTCGGGGCCGGGAGTGTTGTGCGAGAGAAGGGGAGACCGATGACGGAGCTCACCAACTGGGCGGGGAACATCAGCTTCGAGAGTCCGCTCGAGCGGCCGGCGTCGGTGCCCGAGTTGCAGGAGCTGGTCGCCCGGAGCGAGAAGGTCCGCGTGCTCGGTACCGGGCACTCGTTCAACCGGATCGCCGACAGCACCGGCACGCTGGTCAGCGTCGCGGACCTGCCGAAGGTGATCGAGGTCGGCGACGGCGGCGTGACCGTCTCGGCCGGTCTCCGGTACGGCGAGATCACCGCGGCCCTGCAGTCGCGGGGACTCGCCCTGCACAACCTCGGTTCGCTGCCGCACATCTCGGTCGCCGGCGCCTGCTCGACCGGAACGCACGGCTCCGGCGACACCAACGGCCCGCTGGCGGACGCCGTCAACGCGATCACCTTCGTCGACGCGTCCGGCGAGCTGGTGACGCTGACTCGCGGCGACGCCGACTTCGACGGCTCGATCATCTCGCTCGGCGCGCTCGGGGTGACCGTGAGCCTGACCCTCGACGTGCAACCGTCGTACGAGATCAGCCAGGTGGTGTACGACGGCCTGCCGGTCGATCGGCTCGGATCCGACTTCGCCGAGGTGATGGGCAGCGCGTACAGCGTGAGCGCGTTCACCGACTGGGTCGACCCGGACGTGATGGTTTGGCGCAAGCAGCGTGCGGGTGCGCCGATCGACAACGAGTGGCTCGGTGCGCACGTCGCCGATGGGCCGCGGCACCCGATCAAGACGATGCCGGCCGACTACGCGACCCAGCAGGGCGGCGTGCCGGGGCCGTGGAACGAGCGGCTGCCGCACTTCCGGCTGGAGTTCACACCGAGCAACGGCGACGAGTTGCAGTCCGAGTACTTCGTACCGCGGGCCAAGGCCGCCGAGTCCTTCGAGGTCTTGCGGGCCCTGGGCAACCAGCTGGCGCCGGTCATCCAGGTCTCCGAGGTACGCACGGTCGCCGCCGACGAGCTGTGGCTGAGCCCGAGCCAGGGCCGTGACACCGTGGCCCTGCACTTCACCTGGATCCAGGACGAGGCCGCCGTACGCCCGGTCGTGCTCGCAGTGGAGGAGGCGCTCAACCCGCTCGGCGCCCGGCCGCACTGGGGGAAGGTGTTCGCGGCGGACGCGGCCTACCTGCGGTCGTGCTACCCGAAGGTTGCCGACTTCATCCAACTGGCGGCGAAGTACGACCCGTCCGGCAAGTTCCGCAACCCGTACCTGGACACCTACCTGCCCTCTCAAGCCTGATCGACCTGCTGGTCGGCTGTACCGCTGGCGGACTGCGGATGCGGAGCCGTCGGCAGAGGAGAGCGAAGAGCTACTCGTCTGACATCGGTTCGAGGGTCGTCGTTATCGTCCACAGCAGGTTGCGGAGTACGCGACGATCCTCGGGGGTGAGTCCGGCGAGCGCACGGCGACCGGCCCTGTCGTAGATCTCCTGGACGGTCTTGGCCAGCTCGGTGCCGCGATCGGTGAGCTCGATGCTGACCTGGCGGGCGTCGGTCGAGTTCTTCACCCGGCGGACCAGCCCGGCGGTCTCCATCCGCTGAGTGGTCTTGGTCGCGGTCGGCACCTCGACGTCGAGCACCTTCGCCAGTTTCGCGACCGGCAGCGAACCGAGGTGCAGGAGCTTGGCCAGCACGAGCTCCTGCCCGGTGTGCAGTCCGGTGCCGGCCAATTCCTCGGCGACCGCCTTGCGGGCAGCCCGGTCCGCGAACCGCATCGCGACCAGGACGTCCGCCTCGGTGGCCGGCGCGTCCGCGGGCCAGGCCTGGGGTTCCGTGCTCACGTGTGGCTCCGCAGGAACGGGTTGCGGGCGTCGTAGTCGCCGACGTACTCGGTCGGGATGGCGGCTTCGCCTCGGCTCAGCTGGCTGGCGTAGCGGGGGAGCTCGTCGCGGACCTTCAGGTGGTGCGCCTGGGACTCCTCGGGCGTGGTGCGACCGACGACCTTGCCGCCCTCGACCAGCGGCTTCAGCAGCTCGCGGTCGTCACCGTCGTCCGTCGGCGGCTCGCCGACGCCGATCAGCTCGACCTCGGCGACCCCGGTGGCCGAGCGCCGGCGTAGGGCCCACTTGCGGCCGCCGATCGAGATCTTGTCGTGGCTCTTCTTCGCCACCGGCACCAGCGTCCCGTCCGCGCCCTCGCGGGCGACCAGCTTGTAGACGAACCCGCAGGTCGGGTGGCCGCTCCCGGTCACCAGCGACGTCCCCACGCCGTACCCGTCGACCGGCGCCGGCGCCAGCGCGGCGAGCTGGAACTCGTCCAGGTCGCTGGTGACGATGATCCGGGTCTTGGTCGCGCCGAGCGAGTCCAGCTGCTCGCGGACCTGGCCGGCCAGCGACGGCAGGTCGCCGGAGTCCAGCCGGACCGCGCCCAGCTCGGGCCCGGTGATGTCGATCGCGGTCCGGACCGCCTCGGCGACGTCGTAGGTGTCCACCAGCAGCGTCGTCCCCTTGCCGAGGGCATCGACCTGGGAGGTGAACGCGTCCCGCTCCTTGTCGTGCAGCAGGGTGAACGAGTGCGCCGCCGTACCGGTGCTGGGGATGCCGAAGCGGCGGGCGGCCTCCAGGTTCGAGGTGGCGGTGAAGCCGCCGATGTACGCCGCCAGCGCGGCGGCGACGGCGGCCTCCTCGTGGGTCCGCCGCGACCCCATCTCGATACACGGCCGCCCACCGGCCCACCAGGTCATCCGCGACGCCGCCGAGGCGACCGCGGAGTCGTGGTTCAGGATGGACAAGAAAACGGTTTCCAGGAGCACTGCCTCGGCGAAACTGGACTCCACCACCAGCACCGGGGAGCCGGGGAAGTAGATCTCGCCGTCGGCGTAACCGGAGATGTCGCCGCTGAACCGGTAGTCGGCGAGCCAGTCGCGGGTAGCCTGGTCCACGACACCCCGATCGGCCAGGAACGCGATCGACTGCTCGTCGAAGCGGAACCGGTCGAGCGCGTCGAGCAGCCGGTTCACGCCGGCCACCACGCCGTACCGGCGGCCGTCCGGCAGCCGGCGGGCGAACAGCTCGAAGACCGATCGGCGATCCGCCGTGCCGTCGGCCAGGCTGGCCTGCAGCATGGTGAGCTCGTAGTGGTCGGTGAGAAGCGCGGTCGAGTGCGCCGCTGTGTGGGTCACAAGGGCAGCCTATTGCGAACGACGAACCGATGATGGAGAGAATGGACAGGTGAGCACCGCACCAAGCGAACTCGAGAGCCCCGAGGTCGACGAGGCGATCGAGCTGAGCCCACCGTGGGTGACGATCGTCTGGAACGACCCGGTCAACCTGATGGACTATGTCACCTTCGTGTTCCAGACCTACTTCGGCTACTCCAAGCACAAGGCGGAGAAGCTGATGCTGCAGGTCCACCAGGAGGGCAAGTCGGCGGTGTCGAACGGAAACCGGGAAGCGATGGAACGCGACGTCGAGGCAATGCACTCCTACGGCCTGTGGGCCACCTGCGAGAAGTCGTGACGCGGTTCCGCAAGCGCCGCAAGACCGTCGTCGTCAGTTTCGCCGAGCACGAGGCGGACATCCTGGCGAACCTGCTCCGCAACCTGGTCGAGCTCCTGTACGACGGCATGCCGCCGCGCGCCACCGAGTCGTCGGACCCGCTGGCCGCGCTGCTGGACAGTGACGGGCCAACTTCGCCGCCGGAGGACGTCGTACTGCAGCGGCTGCTGCCGGACGCGTACTCCGAGGACGACATGGCGTCCGCGGAGTTCCGCCGGTTCACCGAGCGGGGGCTGCGCGACGGCAAGATCACCGACGCCAAGCGGGTACTGTCCGCCCTGGAGGAGTCCGGCGCCGACGAGATCGCCCTCGAACCCGACGAACAGCTCTCCTGGTTGCGCGCCCTGAACGACCTCCGCCTGGCCATCGGCACCCGCCTGGACATCAAAGAAGAAGACGACTACGCCACCTGGGAGAAACTCCCCGACGACGACCCCCGCCGCCTCACCTACGACCTCTACGACTGGCTCGGCTACCTCCAATCCGCCCTCCTCCACAACATGCGCTGAATCACGCTCCAACCAGATCGCCGCTGAGGGGACCTAACGACAGGACGTAGCGGGAACCTGTTCGACCGGTGGCACCTGGTTCCCGCTTGAGCGCTGCACCTCGCCGTCCACCCGGGCGGAGACCTCCTGTCCGTCGGCACCACACCAGTCAGCCGGGCGGGCCCGCTTACGATCGGTGGGTGGGTTATCCGAGGAGTGGTGGGCGGTTGGGTGGGGGGCCGGACTTTCCGGGGGTTGAGCGGGGGGTGCTCGAGTACTGGGAGGGGGATGGGACGTTCCAGGCGTCGGTGGAGCAGCGGGCGCCCGGGGAGGACGGGGCCAATGAGTTTGTGTTTTATGACGGGCCGCCGTTTGCCAATGGGTTGCCGCATTACGGGCATTTGCTGACGGGGTATGTGAAGGATGTCGTGCCGCGGTATCAGACGATGCGGGGGCGTCGGGTGGAGCGGCGGTTCGGGTGGGACACGCACGGGCTGCCGGCCGAGTTGGAGGCGCAGCGGGTGCTCGGGCTGAAGACCAAGGCCGAGATCCTCGAGCTCGGGATCGAGAAGTTCAACGAGGCCTGTCGCGCCTCGGTGCTCAAGTACACGGACGAGTGGCGCAGCTACGTCACGCGGCAGGCCCGGTGGGTCGACTTCGACAACGACTACAAGACGCTCAACCCCGACTACATGGAGTCGGTGATCTGGGCGTTCAAGACGCTCTACGACAAGGGGCTGGTCTACGAGGGCCTGCGGGTCCTGCCGTACTGCTGGAACGACGAGACCCCGCTGTCCAACCACGAGCTGCGGATGGACGACGACGTCTACCAGCCGCGCCAGGACCCGTCGGTGACCGTCGCGGTCGAGCTCGAGACCGGCGAGCGCCTGCTCGCCTGGACCACCACGCCCTGGACCCTGCCGAGCAACCTGGCGATGGCAGTCGGCCCCGAGGTCGACTACGCCGTGGTCGAGGTGGACGGGCGCCCGTCGATCCTGGCCGAGGCCCGGTTGGCGGCGTACGGCTACACGGACGTGATCCGCAGGCTGAAGGGTTCGGAGCTGATCGGCCTGCGCTACACACCTCTGTTCGACTTCTTCGCCGACACCGAGCGCTGGGGCACGGCCAACGCGTTCCAGGTCATCGCAGCCGAGCACGTCACCACTGACGAAGGTACGGGCGTCGTCCACCTGGCTCCCGCGTACGGCGAGGAGGACCAGATCGCCTGTGAAGCGGTCGGGATCCCGACCCTGCTGACCGTGGACGACGGAGCACGGTTCACCAGCGTGGTCCCGCCGTACCAGGGTCTGCATGTGTTCGAGGCGAACCGGCCGATCATCCGGGACCTGCGGGCGTCCGGCGCACTAGTCCGCGAGGACAGCTACGTGCACAGCTACCCGCACTGCTGGCGGTGCCGCAATCCGCTGATCTACAAGGCGGTGTCGAGTTGGTTCGTCGAGGTGACCCGGATCCGGGACCGGATGGTCGAGCTGAACGAGCAGATCACCTGGGTCCCCGAGCACGTCAAGCACGGGCAGTTCGGCAAGTGGCTGTCGAACGCCCGGGACTGGTCGATCAGCCGGAACCGGTTCTGGGGTTCGCCGATCCCGGTGTGGCGGTCGGACGATCCGGCGTACCCGCGGATCGACGTGTACGGGTCGATCGAGGAGCTCGAGCGGGACTTCGGGGTGGCAGTCCCCGATCTGCATCGCCCGTACGTCGACCAACTGAGCAGACCGAATCCCGACGACCCGACCGGGCGGTCCACGATGCGCCGGGTGCCCGACGTCCTGGACGTGTGGTTCGACTCGGGGTCGATGAGTTTCGCGCAGGTGCACTACCCGTTCGAGAACACGACGTGGTTCGAGCACCACTTCCCCGGCGACTTCATCGTCGAGTACATCGGTCAGACGCGCGGCTGGTTCTACACGCTGCACGTGCTGTCGACCGCGTTGTTCGACCGACCGGCGTTCTCGTCCTGCCTGAGCCACGGGATCGTGCTCGGCAACGACGGGCAGAAGATGAGCAAGTCGCTGCGCAACTACCCGGACGTGACCGAGGTGTTCGACCGGGACGGCGCGGACGCGATGCGCTGGTTCCTGATGTCCAGCCCGATCCTGCGCGGCGGCAACCTGGTCGTCACCGAGCAGGGCATCCGGGACGGCGTCCGGCAGGTGCTGATCCCGCTGTGGAACGCGTGGTACTTCTTCGCGCTCTACGCGAACGCCGCGGGCGCGTCAGGTTCCTGGTCGACCGCGTCGACCGACCTGCTGGACCGGTACCTGCTCGCGCGGCTGCGGATCTTCGTCGGTGACGTTCAGGAGCGGCTCGATCGGTACGACATCGCGTCCGCCTGTGACGCGGTGAACGACTACCTCGAGGTGCTGACGAACTGGTACATCCGGCGCTCCCGGGACCGGTTCTGGGCCGGCTCGGCAGACGCGATCGACACGCTGTACACGGCGCTCGAGGTGGTCTGCCGGACCGCGGCGCCGCTGCTGCCGCTGGTGACCGAGCACGTGTGGCGGGGTCTCACCGGGGAGCGGTCGGTGCACCTGACCGACTGGCCGAACGCCGCCGACCTGCCCGAGGACGCCGACCTGGTCGCGCGGATGGATCGGGTCCGGGAGATCTGCTCGGTTGCGTCGTCGATCCGCAAGACGGTCGGCATCCGGGCCCGGCAACCGCTGCAGCGGCTGACCGTTGCGGCCGCTGACTCGAACGAACTGCAGGCGCTGACTCCGATCATCAGTGCCGAGGTCAACGTTCGCGAGGTCGTGCTGACGCCCGTGGACGCTGCGGATGCGCCGGTGTCGCAGCGGCTGACGGTCAACGCGCGGGCAGCCGGTCCGCGGCTCGGGCGGGACGTGCAGCTGGTCATCAAGGCTTCCAAGTCAGGTGACTGGTCGGTCTCCGCCGACGGGGTCGTGGTTGCCGGTGGCATCGAGTTGGCCGAGGGCGAGTACACGCTGGAGATCACGCTGGCCGAGGGTGGGACTGCGAGTGGGCTGCTGGCCGGCGGCGGCTTCGTCGTACTGGACACTGCGCTGACGCCGGAGTTGGAGGCTGAGGGGGTTGCGCGGGACGTGATCCGGTCGCTCCAGCAGGCGCGGCGGGATGCTGGGCTGGACGTCACGGACCGGGTGCGGTTCGCGGTGACGGCGCCGGCGGAGGTGGTCTCGGCGGTCGAGGTGCATCGGGAGCTGATCATGGGGGAGACGCTCGCGGTCGAGCTCGCGTTGGCGGAGGGTCCCGAGCTGCGGGTGGAGGTCAATCCCTAGGGTTGGGGCCATGGAGACGCGGAGGCTTGGTCGTACCGGTCGTGATGTGGGTGTGGTCGGGCTCGGCGCCTGGCAGCTCGGAGCCGACTGGGGGGCGGTCGACGAAAGCGACGCGCTCGCCGTACTGCGGACCGCGATCGAGGGCGGGGTCACCTTCATCGACACCGCGGACGTGTACGGCGATGGACGCAGTGAGCGCCTGGTCGGGCAGATGTTGACGTCGTACGACGGCCTGACCGTGGCCACCAAGATGGGCCGCCGGGTCGAGCAGGTGCCGTCGGCGTACAACCTGGAGGCGTTCCGCGCCTGGAACGACCGGTCGCGGGAGAACCTCGGCGTCGACACGATCGACCTGGTCCAGCTGCACTGCCCGCCGACGCCGGTGTACTCGACCGACGCGGTGTTCGACGCGCTCGACACCCTGGTGGACGAGGGGCGGATCGCGTCGTACGGCGTGAGCGTCGAGACCTGCGCGGAGGCGCTGACCGCGATCGCCCGGCCGAACGTCGCGTCGGTGCAGATCATCCTGAACGCCTTCCGGCTGAAGCCGCTCGACGAGGTGCTGCCTGCCGCGCAGGCGGCGGGCGTCGGCATCATCGCCCGGGTCCCGCTGGCCAGTGGGCTGCTCTCCGGGAAGTACGACGAGAACACGGTGTTCGGCGCGGACGACCACCGCACCTACAACCGGCACGGCGAGTCGTTCGATGTCGGCGAGACGTTCTCCGGCGTCGACTTCAGCACCGGTCTGGAGGCCGTCCGCCGCCTGATGCCGTGGCTCCCGGCAGGCGTCACGATGGCCCAGTTCGCCCTCCGCTGGATCCTCGACCAGCCCGGCGTGACCGTCGTCATCCCCGGCGCCCGCAACCCCGCCCAGGCAGCCGCCAACATCTCCGCGGCAACCGTCTCCCCGCTCACCCCTGCCCAGCAAACCGCCGTCCGCGAGATCTACGACACCCTCATCCGCCCTCAGGTCCACGACCGCTGGTAGTCCGCATAGTGGACCGACTGCCGGGTTGGCAGGCCCGGTCCGGCGGCCGCCGTACCTTGGTCTCGTGCTGATCATCGAGCGTCCGACGTACGACGCGATCGTCGCGCACGCCCGCCGGGACCACCCGGACGAGGCGTGTGGGGTGGTTGCGGGGCCGGCTGGGAGCGATCGGGCGGTGCGGTTCGTGCCGATGCTCAACGCGGCCATGTCGCCGACGTTCTACGAGTTCGACTCCGGCGATCTGCTCCGGCTGTACAAGGAGATGGACGAGCGCGACGAGGAACCGGTGGTGATCTACCACTCGCACACCGCGACCGAGGCGTACCCGTCCCGCACGGACATCAAGCTGGCCCAGGAGCCTGGCGCCCACTACGTGCTGGTGTCGACCCGGGACGGTGCGGATTCCCCGGCGTACGACGGCCCGGTCGAGGTCCGGTCGTACCGGATCATCGACGGCGAGGTCGTGGAAGAAGAAGTACGCGTGGTCGGTTCATATGAGGAAACAGAAGGAGAGAACTAGAGATGGCGATCGAGCTGCGCGTACCGACGATCCTGCGCACCTACACCGGCGGTGAGAAGGCGGTGAACGGCGACGGCGCGACCCTGGCCGAGTTCATCGACAACGTGAACGGCACCCACCCGGGCCTGAAGGAGCGCATTGTCGAGGGGCAGCCGGAGGAGCTGCGCCGGTTCGTCAACGTGTACGTGAACGACGAGGACGTCCGGTTCACCGGCGGTCTGCAGACCGGTGTGAAGGACGGCGACGTGGTCGTCGTGCTGCCCGCGGTGGCCGGCGGCTGATCATGCGTTTCGACAGCCTGCTCGACTCGGTCGGGGGCACGCCGCTGGTCGGCCTGCCCAAGCTGTCGCCGTCGGCCGACGTGCGGCTGTGGGCCAAGCTGGAGGACCACAACCCGACCGGTTCGATCAAGGACCGGGCCGCGCTGCGGATGCTGCTGGACGCCGAGAAGGACGGCCGGCTCCGGCCCGGCAACACGATCCTGGAGCCGACCTCGGGCAACACCGGGATCTCCCTGGCGATGGCGGCCAAGCTGCGCGGCTACCGGATGGTCTGCGTAATGCCGGAGAACACCTCCGAGGAGCGCCGGCAGATCCTGCGGATGTGGGGCGTCGAGATCATCTCCTCCCCGGCCGCGGGCGGCTCGAACGAGGCGGTCCGGGTGGCCAAGCAGGTCGCCGAGGAGCACCCGGACTGGGTGATGCTCTACCAGTACGGCAACCCGTCGAACGCGGCCGCGCACTACGACGGCACCGCGCGCGAGATCCTCGCCGACCTGCCGTCGGTGACGCATTTCGTGGCCGGCCTCGGCACCACCGGCACGCTGATGGGCGCGGGCCGGTTCTTCCGCGAGCACAAGCCCGAGGTGCGGATCGTCGCCGCCGAGCCCCGGTACGGCGAGCTCGTCTACGGGCTGCGCAACCTCGACGAGGGCTTCGTCCCCGAGCTGTACGACGAGACGCTCATCGACGCCCGGTTCTCGGTCGGCCCGCGCGACGCCGTCCGCCGGGTCCGCGAGCTGCTCGACAACGAGGGAATCTTCGCCGGCATCTCGACCGGCGCGATCCTGCACGCCGCGCTCGGCCAGGCGGCCAAGTGCGTGCGCGAGGGCGAGGCCGCGGACATCGCGTTCGTGGTCGCCGACGGCGGCTGGAAATACCTGTCCACCGGCGCCTACGAAGGCACCATCGACGAGGCCGAAGACCGCCTGGAAGGCCAACTCTGGGCCTGACTGCCAGCGCCGGCCGGCGGGTGCCGGTCTGGGAGACCCCGCACGAGGCTGCGCCCCGGGCGTCGAGCCGTCGGGGTGGGCCGTCGAAGTGCGGAGTCACCGGGTTGGGCCGGCGGAGGAGCCCGTCCCGGTGCGGTGCCTGATCGTTGCCTTAGGCACCTGTTGGGTCGTTACGTCATTGCTGCTGCCTACGGTTGCTTGAAGAGGATCCTGCGTCCGATCCGGGGATGGACGCCGCGGCCCTTGCAGCTGGTGCAGGGGCGCTGTGCGTAGCTGAAGATGCTGCCGTGGTGACGCCCGGCGCCTTTACAGCGGTGACACTTGGCGTTCGGGTGCAGTGACAGCGAGACGACGTACAGAGCGAACGCCGCCATGGCCAGCACCAGCATCGTCCCGGTCGGCCCGAGGGCCGCCACGACATCCGCCATGGTGCTGTTGGTCTCCGCAGCCTGACCGGTGGCCTGCCCAGCGGCCGTAACGTTCACCGGTTGCGGATTCGGTGCGGCAGTGGTGCTCAGCACCACCGCGATGTGGTGCGCCAGGTTCATGGCATCACGAAGGGCGGTCTACCAAACATCGCTCCAGAGTGGCGCGCATCACGCGAAAAGGCAACTCCGGAGAGTAAAGATGTGGATAAGTCCGGCGTGTCGTTTGATTACCTTAGGTAAGCCTGGCGTGAGAACTGCCCGATCCCGGGTTTGTCCACAGGTGTCGCCGGCTGCCCGGGATCGGCCGGTTAAGCTGTCCGGCGTGGCTGACGCACCGGTGGGGATCTTCGACTCAGGCTTCGGGGGACTCACGGTCGCGCGGGCGGTGCTCGACCAGCTGCCGCACGAGCCGATCCTCTACCTGGGCGACACCGCGCGGCAGCCGTACGGCCCGAAGCCGATCGCCGAGGTGCGCGAGTACGCGCTGGAGTGCCTCGACCACCTCGTCGAGGCCGGCGTCAAGATGCTCGTGATCGCGTGCAACTCCGCCAGCGCCGCGATGCTCCGGGACGCCCGCGAGCGGTACGACGTACCCGTGGTGGAAGTGATCCTGCCCGCGGCCCGGCGTGCTGTCGCAGCGACCCGGAACCAGCGCGTCGGCGTGATCTGCACCCGGGCGACCGCGGCCTCGCTGGCCTACGAGGACGGCTTCGCGGCCGCGCCGCAGGTCGAGCTGTTCACTCGCGCCTGTCCCAGGTTCGTCGACTTCGTCGAGTCCGGCGTGACGTCCGGCCCCGAGCTCCTCGAGGCCGCCCACGAGTACCTCGACCCGCTGGTCGAGGCGGGTGTCGACACCCTGATCCTCGGCTGTACGCACTACCCCTTGCTCACCGGCGTGATCTCCTACGTGATGGGTGACAACGTCACGCTGGTCAGCAGCGCGGAGGAGTGCGCCAAGGACGTGTACGGCGTACTGACCAAGACCGGCCTGCTCCGTCCGGACAACCTGCCCGAGCCGCGGCACCGGTTCGTCACCACGGGCAGCCCGGCCGAGTTCGCCGCGATCGGCTCCCGCTTCCTCGGCCCGGTGCTGTCCGGCGTCGACCAGTTCGCCTGGATCCGCTAGCCCTTCGGCCGTTGTCCACGGCACCAGATCGAGCGTCGACGTGCGCGAAATCACTGCCAGGCAACCGGATCAGCCCTCTCGCGACGCCACCGGTTGCCCTGCGAAGCAGGCAACCCGCCGGTAATGTTCAAGCTATGAAGCTCACCGTGCTCGGCTGCTCCGGGTCCGTCCCCGGGCCGGACTCGGCCGCCTCGAGCTATCTGGTCACCGCCGACGGGTTCAACCTGATCCTGGACCTCGGCAGTGGCGCGCTCGGCTCGCTCCAGCGGCATCTCGCCGTACCGGAGATCGGCGCGATCGGCCTGTCCCACCTGCATCCTGACCACTGTATGGACCTGTGCGGCCTGTACGTCTCGGCCAAGTACTCGCCAGGCGCGCCGATTCCGCGGATCCCGGTCTACGGCCCACCCGGTACGGCGTACCGGATGGCGCTCGCCTACGACCTGCCGCTCGACCCGGGGATGGAGGAGGAGCTGGAGTTCCACACCTGGAAGGACGTACAGCAGATCGGGCCGTTCACGGTGCGCACCGCGTCCATGGTGCACCCGGTGCCGGCGTACGCGATCCGGGTTGAGCACGGCGGCAAAGCGCTCGTCTACACCGGCGACACCGGGCCGAACGAGGCGCTGATCGAGCTCGCCCGCGGCGCCGACCTGCTGCTGTCCGAGGCTGCGCTGCAGGACAACAACCCGCGCAACCCGACCGACCTGCACCTCACCCCCGCTGACGCCGGCGAACAGGCCAAGAAAGCCGGCGTCAAACGCCTCGTCATCACCCACGTCCCACCCTGGTACGACCGCGACACCCAAGCCGAGAACGCCCGCAAGACCTACCCCGGCCCCGTCGAGGTCGCCACCCCGCACGCCGTCTTCGACATCTGAGGAAGTACTGGACAACACCGATTCTGAGATCTACTCTCAAATTAGAGCTGATCTCAGAAGGGGTGTTGTCATGGGTACTGATCCGCGGAGATGGTGGGCGCTGGGGGCGATGTCGGTCAGCCTGCTGGTGGTCGGGCTGGATCTGACCGTGCTGAACGTGGCGTTGCCGACGCTCGCGACCGAGCTCGGGGCGTCGACGAGTCAGCTGCAGTGGTTCGCGAACGCGTACACGCTGGTGCTGGCCGCGCTGTTGCTGCCGGCGGGGTTGCTGGGGGACCGGTTCGGGCAGAAGCGGCTGCTGATGTTCGCGTTGCTGATGTTCGGCGCCGCGTCGGCCGCGTGTGCGTTCTCGTCGACGCCCGGGCAGTTGATCGCGTCCAGGGCTGCGCTCGGGGTCGGGGCGGCGTTCCTGATCCCGCTGTCGATGTCGCTGCTGAACGTGCTGTTCGCGCCGGAGGAGCGGGCGCGGGCGATGACGATCTGGGTGATGGCGAACTCGCTCGGCATCCCGCTCGGGCCGGTGCTCGGTGGGTGGCTGCTGGACAACTACCGCTGGGGATCGGTCTTCCTGATCAACCTGCCGCTCGTCGCGGTCGGCCTGGTGGCGGTGGCAGTGCTGATCCCGGCGGCCCGCGGTCACCGTTCTGGGCGGATCGACGTACTCGGGATCCTGCTGTCGGGGTCGGGGCTCGTCGCACTCACGTACGGGTTCATCGCGGCCGGGGAACGTGGTTGGGGTTCGCTGGTGACGCTGGGATGTATCGCCGGTGGGGTCGCGTTGCTGGCGGCATTCGGGGCGTGGCAGGTGCGGACGAGGGATCCGTTGGTCGACCTTGCGTTGTTCAGGTCGCCGCGGTTCACCTGGGGGACGGTGCTTGCGACGTTGGCGTCGTTCGCCCTGATGGGGTTGCTGTTCCTGCTGCCGCAGCTCTTCCAGGCTGTGCAGGGCGCGGACGCGTTGTCGACCGGTCTGCGGTTGCTGCCGATCATCGGTGGCCTGCTGGTCGGGGCGAAGATCGCCGAACGGATCGTCATCGCGGCCGGGGCGCGGGTCGCCGTCTCCATCGGCTTCGTGCTGATGCTCGCCGGGTTGGCGATGGGTGCCTTGGGCAACATCAATTACGGCTACACGGCGATCTGGGTCAGCCTGGTCGGGCTCAGTATCGGGTTCACGTTGCCGCCGGTGATGGATCTGGCGATCGGTGCGCTGACGGTGGAACGCAGCGGCTCGGGCTCGGCGCTCATCCAGGCGTTGCGTCAGGTCGGCGGGACGATCGGCGTCGCGATCCTCGGCACCGTGCTCAACTCGGCGTACCGGGACCAGCTGGACGTCTCCGGACTGCCTGCCGAAGCCGCGCACGCGGCCCGCGACAGCGCCTCCGGTGCCGTCGCCGTCGCGGCGCAGGCGAACCTGCCGGCCCTGGCCGAGTCGGCGCGCGACGCGTTCGTGCACGGGATGAACGCGACCCTGTGGACGTGCTGCGCGGTCGCCTTCGCCGGACTCGTGCTCGCCCTGGGCTTTCTCCCGCGCCGGCCCGTGTCGCCCGACACCGAGCCGAAGGAAGTTGCCACAATCAGCTCATGACGACCGACAAGCCGACCGGGTTGCGCGAGCGGAAGAAGGCGAAGACCCGGGCGGCCATCCAGGAGCACGCGCTGCGGTTGTTCCGGGAGCAGGGGTACGCCGAGACGACGGTGCAGGAGATCGCGGCCGCGGCGGAGGTGTCGCCGGCCACGTTCTTCCGTTACTTCCCGACCAAGGAGGACACCGTCGTCTTCGACCGGCTCGACCCGGTGATGATCGACCTGTTCCGGTCCCAGCCCGCCGGCCTGAACCCGACCGAGGCCCTGCGCGCCACCCTCCGGGACAGCCTGGCCACGCTGTCCGACGAGGAGTGGCAGCTCGAGTCCGAGCGGCAGCGCCTCGTCCTCCGGGCGCCGGAACTCCGCGCCCGGATGCTCGATCAGTTGTACGCCGGGATCGACTTGCTGGCCGAGTTGGCGGCCGAGCGCGTCCATCGGTCCGCTGACGACTTCGCCGTACGCGCATGGGCCGGTGCCGTCGTCGGCGTCGTGATGGCCACCTACGAGATGACGCCCGACCTATCGCTCAAGGACAGCCTCCGGTTGATGGACCAGGGCTTCGAGCACCTGCAGGCGGGGCTGCCGCTATAGCTCAGTGATCGCGACCGACATGCTCGCGCCGGGGATCGGCATGGACAGCGCCTCGGCCTCGATCGCTTCTCTGGCGCCGGGGGACAGGGGTTTGACGGCTCGTACGTCGACGCTGCCCTTCCGGCGGCCCCAGGTCCCGACGAGTTTGCCGTCCAGCATCAGTCCGTTCGGGTGGAACGTGTCGTGCAGGTGGATGCGCGGCTTCAGTCCCGGCGCGATGAACAAGCCGTGCCGGTCCTGACCGAACAACCGCAGATCCGGCGCCGCGAGGAACCGGACCCCGGTCACCTCCGGTGCGGAGCGCACCGCATCCTCGTCCTCCGTACGAATCCATCCCTGCCGGCCTTCGAGATCGACCGGCATCAACTCGTCCGCCAGCTTGCTCCAGACCTCGGTCGCATCCGGCTTCGACAACCCCGCCCACCACGCGAACGCCTCCACCGTGGTCGGACCGAACGCCTGCACATGCCGTCGGCACAGCTCCAGATGTGCTTCCCAGAAGTCGATCTCAGGCCGCGGAACCTCCCGGACGTACAGTGCGCTCGTCGTCCACCGAAGCGCGAGCCGCCCACTCCCGCACGAACCCCTCAGCTCCGGCCCGCGCCCGCCTCGATGCTCAGCACCCGCCAGATCGCGGCAGATCCGGTCGGCCTTCTCGTCGATCCCCGTGCGCTCGATCGGATCCAACGGCATCCGCCCGATCGTGAAGACCCCGAAGTCGACCTCTGGCAACACGTACACCGCGCACCGCGGACTGTAAGTCTGAATCAGCCCCGGAGCCTCCCAAGCCCCCGGCTCACACCCGGCCACCCGCGCGTGCAACGCCACCAACGCATCCCGAGGCGCCGCGTCCTGCAACCCATACCGAGCCGCCTCCATGTACGCCCCGGCCGGCAAGCGCTCTGCCAGCCGATTCACCCACAGCCGGTAGCGGACGGCGTCCTGGTAACTGATCGAGAGACTCACGCACCAGATTCTGCTGGGCAGAGGGGTGCGTCGCCGGGGTGGAGGTTGAAGTGGGTGGCGGCGGAGGCGTTGCGGATCACGAGTTCCAGGTAGCCGGTGCCGGAGCTGCCGGGGATCAGGCCGGGGGTGTTGCGGGGGACTGCGGTGAGGTGTGGGTAGCAGGTGACGTGGGTGATCGTCGCGGCGCCGGTAGGGGTGCGGTGGGTGATGGGGAGGGTTGCGCCGAGGGCGAACCCGGCGTCGACGGGGAGGCAGTCGAACTTGCAGTTGCCGAAGTTGTCGATGACGCTGACGGTCGGCGGCTCCTCCGGAGTCACGGGTACGGCGGTTGGCGTGGAGGCGACCGGGCGGTCGTCGGCGACCCACTTGGCGAGCAGCGGCAGGTACCAGAGGCTGCGGAACTGGGTGTCCGCGATGCTGTCCACGTCGGCAGGCGTGAGGTTCGTCCAGGATGCCGAGGCCAGTACCTCGCGGATGTCCGTCACGAACACCTTGTCGATGTCGAGCTCCCGCCGTACCAGGGCCAAGGCCCGTGGGTTGAAGGTGCTCGCGACCAGGTGCTCGCCGAACCAGAAGTAGCAGAACGGCACGCCGTTCGGCCAAGCGCCGTCGCGGGGCGCGATGTTGAGCAGGGTGATGGTGGGATGGCCGTCCTCACCGAGGGACTGCGTCGATCTCAGACAGTCCAGCAGGGTCAAGGCCGCGAAGGCCTCCGGGTCGGGGCCGTCGGCGGCCACGATGGTCGGCGACTGGCCGAACAGGGCGCCGATGCGGGTGCTCAGCCGGGCCCGGGCGTTCCCGTCGGAACAGTCCGTGAGGTAGGTGATCGGGTACATGATTCTCCATTGACGTTTGCAGCCGGAAGGAAAAGAGAGAGGCCCCCGACGCGTCGGGGGCCTCTCTCGCTGCAAGCATCAGTGCGTGCGCCGCTAGAGTCCTCCGCATCGAGGGCTCAGCATTCGCATGGCGGCGTACACAGTCACGATCGCGATGGTAGCACTACCGCTTCTGCCCGCCGTCGAAATATGAGACGACGGCCGGGTCCAGGGCCGGGATGTCGATCGGGGTGCCGTTCTCGCGCAGGGACGTGGTTGCGGCGTACCCGGCGGCGACCGCGGCGCGGGCTGCGATCGGGGACGTGAGCGTCGCGCCGCCCTCGCGGACGAACCGGATGTACTCGTCGACCAGCCGCGGGTCGGCCCCCGCGTGACCTCCGTCGGCGTCCGGGATGTCGACCACCAGGTCGGCGTCGTCGCGGTACTCGGACCGCCTGCTGTTCCACACCTTCACCACGCCGCCCGGGCTGTCGCCGAAGTTCTCCAGCCGGCCCTCGGTGCCGATCACGGTGTAGTTGCGCCAGTAGTCCGGCGTGTAGTGGCACTGCTGGTAGGTGAGGTAGACCCCGTTGTCCAGCAGGAGGTTCGCCATCGACAGGTCCTCGACGTCCATCACCGGCGCCATCCCCCGCTGCGACAACGGCGGCCAGTTGGATTCGGACACGAAGTCGGCGAACCGCTGCCCGGACCGGTCGAGTCGATCCTCGATCCCGCCGTACAGAGTCAGCGCGCCCATCGCGTTCACCCGGGTCGTGTAGCCACCGGCGAGCCAGTGCATCACGTCGATGTCGTGGGCGCCCTTCTGCAACAGCAGGCTGGTCGTACGGCGCCGGTCCGCATGCCAGTCCTTGAAGTAGAAGTCGCCACCGTGGCCGACGAAGTGCCGGCACCAGATCGCCTTCACCTCGCCGATCGCACCGGACTGGATCAGGTCGCGCATCGTCAGTACGACGGGCATGTGCCGCATGTTGTGGCCGACGTACAGGCGGGAGCCGCTCTCGTAGGCCGCCTGCAGTACGCGGTCGCACCCGGAGGTCGTGATCGCCAGCGGCTTCTCCACGAACACCGCGACACCGGCTCGGAGGAAGTCGATCGCCGGGTCCTCGTGCAGGTCGTCCGGCGTGGTCAGGAAGACCCCGTCGAGCTTCTGGTCCAGCAGTTCGCTGTGGTCGGCGTGCGTGGTGGCTTCCGGGTACTGCGCCTGCGCGGCCTCCCGCTGCGCGGCGGCCGGGTCGGCGAGCGCCACGACCTCGGACCCTTCGCCGTGGCGGTGGGCGTATTGCGCGATGCGGCTGCGGGCGCCGAGACCCACCACACCGAACCGAAGATCAGTCATAACCAGGCAACTCCTGCACATAGTTGTTTGCAGCACCCTAACTCCGAGCACTTCCGTCCTTCAATCACCCTTCCTCCCACTGGAATTGCCCCAGTCGTCATCCGGGCAACACCAGCGGCTCGACCGGTGACCTCACCATGACGGAATGTGAGCCTCCACTACGTGGCACTGGGGGACTCGACCACCGTGGGTGTCGGGGACCCGATGAACGGCAGTAGCACGACCGACCTTGCCGGTGCCGGCGCTCGACCGGGCGAAGGGTGGCGGGGCTGGGCCTCGCTGCTCGCCGACGCCCTGGCCAGCTCCCACCGTGTGACGTTCTCCAACTTCGCGACCAGCGGCGCCACCGCGTCCGCCGTCGCGACCGACCAACTGCCCGACGCGGTGTCGACCGAGCTTCCGATCGACATCGCCTCCCTGATCGTCGGGGTCAACGACACCCTGCGTTCCACCTTCGACCCCGGCCGGATCCGCGATTGCCTGCAGTTGTGCGCCGAGCAGCTGACCGCGCGCGGCGCGCTGCTGCTCACCGTCCGGTTCCACGACCACGGCCAGGTGTTCGGGCTGCCAGCCTGGCTTCGCCGGCCACTGTGGCAGCGGATCGAGCAGGTCAACCTCGCGTACGACGACCTGCACGCCAGGCACGGCGGGATCCGGCTGGACATGGCCAACTACCCGGAGGTGTACCGCCGGGACTTCTGGAGCGTCGACCGGCTGCACCCCGGGGAACGCGGTCACCGCCGGCTGGCCCGCGGGTTCGCCGACGAACTCGCCCGGCGTGGTCTGCGGATCGACGTACCGCCGGAGCTGGACTGTGCCTATCGGCCGCCGAGTCGGTGGGCGGACGCGGTCTGGATGGTCCGCGAAGGGGTGCCGTGGCTCGGCCGCCGGGCCGGCGATCTGACCCCTTGGGCAGCCCGGATGGCGGTCAGTCAGCTGAAGCCGGCCACCAATGCGGAGGTGCAGCGCGTGGAGGCATAGGGTCGGGGGCATGGCGCGTATTGATGGACGTACTGCCGACCAGCTTCGGCCCGTGACGCTGACCCGGAAGTGGCTCGACCACGCGGAGGGCTCGGTGCTGGTCGAGTTCGGCCGTACCCGGGTGCTGTGCGCGGCGAGCGTGACCGAGGGTGTGCCGCGCTGGCGGAAGGGCTCCGGGCTGGGCTGGGTCAGCGCGGAGTACGCGATGCTGCCCCGGTCGACGAACACCCGCTCGGACCGGGAGTCGGTGAAGGGCCGGATCGGTGGCCGCACGCACGAGATCTCCCGGCTGATCGGGCGTTCGCTGCGGGCCGTGATCGACTACAAGGCGCTCGGCGAGAACACCATCCTGCTCGACTGCGACGTACTGCAGGCCGACGGCGGCACCCGGACCGCGGCGATCACCGGCGCGTACGTCGCCCTGGCCGACGCGGTGTCGTTCCTGCGTGACCGCAAGCTGCTCAAGTCCGAGCCGCTGACCGGCTCGGTGTCCGCGGTCTCGGTCGGCATCATCGACGGCGCGCCGATGCTCGACCTGTGCTACGAGGAGGACGTCCGGGCCGAGACCGACATGAATCTCGTGATGACCGGCGACGGCAGATTCATCGAGGTCCAGGGCACCGCCGAGGGTGCGCCGTTCGACCGCTCCGAGCTGGACAGCCTGCTCGAACTCGGTACGGCGGGATGCGCCGAGCTCACCAAGCTGCAGCAGGAGGCGCTCGCGTGAGCCGTATTTTGCTTGCCTCCAACAACAAGAAGAAGCTCGAGGAACTGCGCCGGATCCTGACCCCGATCGTGCCGGGGATCGAGGTGCTCGGGCTGGGCGACGTACCGCCGTACGACGAACCCGCCGAGACCGAGCCGACGTTCGAGGGGAACGCGCTGCTGAAGGCGCACGCCGCGATGAAGGCGACCGGGTTGCCGTCGATCGCGGACGACAGCGGGATCTGTGTCGACGCGCTGAACGGGATGCCTGGCGTGCTGTCCGCGCGCTGGTCCGGGCCGGCGAAGGACAACCACGCGAACAACGTGCTGCTGCTCGGGCAGCTCGAGGACGTCCCGGACGAGCGCCGCGGGGCGTCGTTCGTCGCCGCTGTCGCGTTCGTCCGGCCGGATTCCGAGGACGAGATCGTGATCGGCGAGATGCGCGGCCACGTGATCCGGGAGCTGCGCGGCACCGGCGGGTTCGGGTACGACGTCCTGTTCGCCGCCGACGGGTACGACCGGACCACGGCCGAGCTGTCGATCGAGGAGAAGGACGCGATCAGCCACCGGGGCAGGGCGTTGCGCGCCCTCGCCCCAATCGTCGCGAAGGCGCTGGGAGGGTAGTCATGCTTTTCGCCGGATCGGATCGGGACGGTGTTGCGGACGGCAAGATCACCACGGCGTACCGGCGCTGGGCCGAGGCGCGTGTGGTCGAGGGGCGGATCTACCGCACCAACGCCGGCCGGATCGAGATCGACAGTGTCCGGGAGGTCAACCCGGACCTGATCGCAGACACCGACGCCGACGTCGCGGCCGCGGATCGCCGCAACGCCAAGGACGTCCGCCGCCGGCTCCGCGGCAACGAGGACTGGCCCACGTTCCTGATCAAGTTCCACCTGGTCGAGGGCCCCGACCCGCGCGAACAGCTCGCCGCCCAGTCCACCCTCACCGCCGCGGACCTCGAGGACCTGACGTCACGCCTGGACAAGTTCGACGCACTCAGCCACCACGGTCCCTGGACTGTCGCGACACTCCGCTTGATCCAGGCCAAGCCGGCCACCCGAGCCGCGGACCTCGCCACCGAGCTAGGCCGCGAGACCGCTCCCTTCAAACTCGACGTCCGCAAACTCAAGAACCTCGGCCTCACCCACAGCCTCGAAGTCGGCTACGAACTCAGCCCCCGCGGCACGGCGTACCTGGAGTCGCGCAGATCTGAGGGGTAGGGGGCGGTTTCTGAGGGGTTGGTTCCGATGTGGGGGTGGGGGCTGGAATCCGATCGTGAGATCGAGCGGCGAATCCGCCGCCGGTCTCACAGGAGGAATCATGAACCGCAGGTGGTCAGCCCTCGCACTGTCCGCAACCGCAGTGGGCGCGTTCGCGTTCACTGCCACCGAAGCCGCCGCCGACCCGCATCCGGACCGGGAGTTCACCGTCGTCAAGACGGATCCGCCCGCCTGGCCTGACGAAGGCACCGGATTCCCGGGCGACGGCGACAAAGTCCCCGAGTACAGCTACCCGAACTACGACCCGAAGTACGAGCCGCAGGTCCGCGACGCGAGGTACGGAGTGACGCCGGTGCAGGCTGCGTCCGCCGCTGCCAAGGTGAGCAAGTCCGACGCCGGGGAGACCGCGCTGCAGATGGGCGCCTCCGCGCTCGGCGCCGCCGGACTCTGCTTCGGTGGGATGTGGCTGGTCCGGCGTCATCACCGTCCGGCGACATAGGGCGTTTCAGAGGAGGGGGACCAGCTGTCCGGCGGGCCTGCGCGCCGGACAGCTGGTACAGACAGGCCAGGCCGGTGAGCGCAGACTGAACCCTGTGGGAGGGGGAACAACCGGCCTTGCGGGTCGAGTCGCGGAGACGGCGATCCTCGCCGCGGCGATCCGGGGAGCGGCCGACGGTCGGCCGTGTGCGGTGTTCGTGCACGGTGAGGCCGGTGTGGGCAAGACCCGCCTGGTCCAGGCGGTGTGTGCCGAGGCTGCAGACAGCGGCATGGCCGTCTTGTGGGGGCGCTGTGTCCGCTTCGGCGCAGTCGACTCGCCGTACGGTCCTCTGGTCGCAGCACTGGAGGGTTGGGTCGAGTCGGCCGAGCCCAGTGACGTGGCCGAGGTCCTCAAGGCTGTCCCGGCCGCAGGGGAGTTGTTGCCGTCACTCGGTGGATACGCCGACGACCGTGAGGTCCGACTGCTGTCCGTGGTCGATGCAATGGTCGTCGCGATCGCCACGCGCCGGCCGGCCATTCTGGTCGTGGACGACGTGCAGTGGGCCGATCCGGCGTCCCGCGACGCACTCGCCTATCTGGTCGCGGGATTCCGCCGGCAGCGGCTGGGAGTCCTGACGACGTGTCGGGACGAGGAGCTCGGCACCGGTCATCCGATCCACAGCTGGCTGGCGGATCTACGCCGGCTGCCGGCGGTGAGCGTCGTACGGCTGGACCGGCTGAGCTGGGACGAGACCGAGCAGCAGGTCGCGATGTTGCTCGGCGGTCGTCCACATCATCACCTGGTGGACGACGTCGTACGACGGTCCGACGGCAACCCGTATCTCAGCGAGCTACTCCTCGAGGGAGTCCCGGTGACCGCCGACGAACTGCCCGCCGGACTGCCGGCCGAGCTGAGCGGAGCGTTGCTCGCCGCCTGGCACCGGCTCCCGGCGACGGCGCGTGAGGTCATGCGGCTGCTGGCGGTCGCGGGCCGGCCGACCTCGATCGATGACCTCCGGGAAGTCGCTTCGGCGCACGGCATCGGTCCCGGCGCCGTGACCAGCGCCCTGGCCGAGGCGACGAACACCGGGATCACCGTGGCACAGGGCGCGGGCGTGTGCTGGTTCCGGCACTCGCTGCTGGCCGAGGTTCTGTACGCCACCTTCGTCCCCGGTGAGGCGGAGTCCGTGCACGCCGCCTGGGCGAAGACGCTGGCAGCCCGTACGGCGACCGGCCTGGACGAGCTCCAGCGACAGGGCGATCTGGCGCTCCACTACGAGGCCGCAAGTGATCTGGAGGCCTGTTTCGAGGCGTCGCTGCGAGCGGCCGACCTTGCGAGCGGGATCAAGGCGCGGCGCGAGGAGGCGGGCCATCTGCGTCGTGCGGCGCGTCTCTGGCCGACGGTCCACGGCGGCGACGTTGACGAAGAGGTGCGGCTGCTGGAGCGGGTCGCGCGGGCGAACGACCTGGTCGGCGAGGGCGAGGCGAGCTTCCAAGCGTGGAGCCGTGCGCTCGAACTCGTCGACGAGCGGGCAGCGCCACTGCAGGCCTGTCGGCTGCTGAGGCGGTGGGCAGACTCGGCCTTCGCGACGGGCCGGACCCATGGGCGGCCGATCGCCGAGGCGGAGCATGCGGTCGAGCTCAGCCGGGGCTTCCCCGACAGCGCGGAGTACG
Source organism: Kribbella sp. NPDC050124 (assembly GCF_044460355.1). Classification (NCBI taxonomy): domain Bacteria; kingdom Bacillati; phylum Actinomycetota; class Actinomycetes; order Propionibacteriales; family Kribbellaceae; genus Kribbella; species Kribbella sp. NPDC050124. The sequence continues at coordinate 267,626 of NZ_JBITJU010000003.1, read as the reverse complement.
CCGAGGCACTCGCGTACCTGAGTTGGTGCCAGTGGTGGAACAACGAGCTCGAACTGTCCGCGACGTACGCCGAGGAAGCAGTGCAAGCCGCTGAGCGGTCGGGCGCGAAGGCGGCCCTCAGCCTCGCGTACGCCGCCCGCGGGAATGCCGACAGCCATGGGGAGCGCGCGGACCAGGACACCGCCACCGGCCTGGGGTTCGCCGAGGAGACCGGCGACCCGGAACTGATCTGGCGGATGCTCGTGATCCGCCAGAACTTCCTCAGCCGGCGCGGCCGGGTGACCGAATGCATCGACCCCACTCAGCGGTTCCTCTCGTTCGCCCTCAACGTCGGCGCGCAGTCGGTCGCGGTCTTCGCCGCCGGGCTGCTGTCCCATCACCTGCTGATGTTCGGGCGATTGCAGGAAAGCGCGGAGGTCATCCGCGAAGGCCTCTCCCTGACCGGTCTGCCGAACGCGGCCGCGATGGTACGCCTGAGTGCGGCTTCGTTGGCAGTGCGGCAAGGAGACACGGACGCGGCAGGCCTGCACCTCGAGCGGGCGCAAGAACTGCTCCCGGGAATCGAGAGCCGGGACGGCCTGTTCTCGCAGCCGGTCCTGGCGGAGTACCTGCTTGCCACCGGTCGAGCCGAAGCTGCCCTCGACCTGTTGTCGCGAACGATCGGCGTTCCGAACGTCGATACCCGCGACGCCGACGAACTGCTGGTGTGGGGAGCACGCGCAGCGGCCGCGCTGATGGAGGCTGCGAGGGACCGGCAGGACAGCGACGCCATGCAGACGACCCGGGCTGCCTTCGACGACCTCCGCGCCGCGCGCCGGACGATGCAGCCGGCGCCCTTCGAACCCGGCGGACCCGCTGACCTGATCCAGCCGGCTATGCAGGCGTTGTTCGCGGCGTTCGAGTCGTCCACTTCGGCTGCCTGGGAGGACGCCGTACGGCGGTCTGCCGACGCGGGACTGCGTTGGGACGAGGCTGTTGCCTCAGCGCGGTGGGCACAGGCTCTGCTCGACGAAGGGGCCGCCCGGTCCGTCGTCGCCGTACCGCTGCGGTCTGCGCACCGGTTTGCGAGCGAGGTCGGTGCGCAGCCGTTGCTCAACCAGGTCGAGGCTCTGGCGGCTCTTGGCGGCGTCCCGCTGCAGGAGCCGGCTCAGCCTGTGCCGGACGAGGCACCGGAACGCCTGCGTTCGTTGACGAAGCGAGAGCGCGAGGTGCTCGCGTACCTGGTGGCCGGGCGGACGTACGCCGAGATCGCGCAGGCGCTGTTCATCAGCGAGAAGACGGTCAGCGTGCACGTGTCCAACCTGCTGCACAAGACCGGTACGTCGTCTCGCCGCGAGGTAGCCGCGCTCGCGATCCGCCTCGGCCACTCACCAGCTGACTAGCCGCCGTCCTCCAGTCGGCCGAGCGCGCGGCGGGCGGTGCGGTCGGCGGACGACGGTCGGCCGACGGCTGCGCCGTACAGCACGCGCTCGGACCCGAGCTGCAGCAGCCCAGACAGTTCGTCGTCGAGGAAGCCGCCGAGGTTGACCACTCCGAGGTCGAGGCCGGTCGCTGCGAGTACGACGTTCTGCGCGACATGCCCTGCTTCCAGTAGCGCGTACCGGGACCCGCGGTCGCCGTACTTGTCCGTCGAGCGCGCGGACAGCACCAGTACGACGGCAGCCTCGGCCGCCCACGGCTGGTCCAAGAACAGCCGGCTGACCAGTGCCGGCGGCACCGCGCCTTCGCTGACTTGCTCCAGGCCGTCCGCGAGCGGGACGTAGTGGTAGATGCCAGCAGGCAGGTCGTCCACGCAGCGCACGATCACGCTGAGTTCGAGTGGGTAGAGCCCGCCGCCGGACGGCACCACTCGATCGACGACATAGAGCGGCCCGTCGTCGGTCACTCCGGTGCTCCCGTACCCGACCCGTAGCAGCGTGGCCAGCTCCGGGAAGCCGATCGGACGGTCCTGGAACGCGCGGCAGGACACGCGGTTGCGGACCAGGTCCGCCAGCGGCATGTCGAGCTTCAGGCCCGTCGGCAGCGGGATCCACGGGGCCGTCGGATCCTCTCGTCCTGGGGTCGGAAAGTCGGGCATCTCAGGCCAGTGGGTGTGGGGCGAGGTTCAGCTCGTCCAAGCGGGCCGGTGCCGGTCGCAGGCCGAGCCGGGCCGGCAGCTCCAGCAAGCGGGATCCGCCGAGCCGTGCCTGGTTCGCGCCGAACCAGATCGGCACGAAGCCCGGCACCAGCCCGCGCACCACGCGGACACCGACAGCCTCGACATCAGGCGGCGTGACGTCCACCGCAAGCACGTCCGGCGCGACCGCAGCCAGCGATTGGACCAACGCCGTCAGGCTTTCGTCGTCCGGGGACGTGTCCGGCCACGGCATCCGCGGGTTGTCCCAGAGGAACCGCAGTCCGTCAACGGCGGCCGGGGCGGCGTACAGCAGGTCATGATCGTCCAGCGTCGCGACCTTGCCCGGTACGGCGGCCAACTCCGCCATCCGAGCCCGGACAGCGGGCAGCCGGAGCCGACTGCGCAGCAGAGGGCGAACCTGCGCCACCTCCAGCACCGCAGACCGCGCAGCAGCCACTGGGTCCATGGCGGCAGCGGTCCCGATCACCGCAGCCGGTGCCCGGTCGGACCACGCGACAGCGAGTACGGCGGTGGCCGTCGTATCGGTCGGGAGCAGATGCACCGTCAGCTCGACGCCACGCCGCGCATGCGTCGAGGCGATCCCTTGCACGACCTCGTCGGGCACGTCCGCCGCAGCCACGCACCGGCCGGGCAGCCGATGCGTCCAGGCGATCGCGAACGCGTCCCGCTCGACCACCTCCAGCAGCGCCCGCAGTGTGGCGCTGTCCCGGTCCAGTCCGGCTGCGAACCCATTCGACGTGGCCGGGAACAGCGCGGCCGGTGACCGGTAGGCCAGATGCGTTGCCAGTAAGGGGATCCAGACCTCCTGACCGGTCACCAGCGACTGCGCGGGCACCCACTCCAACTCGGTCTCCGGTCGCCAGGGCTCGTAGGGCAGGTCGTCGTACTGGTGATCGGCGAACAGCACCAGGTCCCGCGGATGCAGGCCGGGCCGGTCCAGTCCGTCGTACGTCGAGGTGAGCCTGCGCTCGGGTTGCCAGGTCATCGCGGCGTACCGCTCGAGGGCCTCGCCGATCGCGGTGTCACGCGCCGCCCGCCGGGTCCAGCCCTTGCCCGTGCAGGAGATGAACGCGTCGCGGCTCGTGCGGAAGTGGGCGTTCGCCAGCTCGGCACGTACGACGTAAGGCCGCTCCGGCTCGTCGACGTCCTTCGGCATCAGCTCCAGCACCCGGACGACACCGCACAGCCGATCGACCGTGCGGCGTTCGACGTCGTCCATGTCGATGGAGACCGCAGTCGGTGGTTGGCGGCTCTTTGCACACGCTGGACAGTCCGGACGCGGCAGCACCGGATGCAACTGCTCGACGCCAGTCCCTGCATCGAGGGCCAGCACACCATCGGAGAGCTCCGCCCGAGTGACCATCTCCAGCAGCGCGGGCAGCACCGCCTGAGCCGCATCCGGTGATCGGCGGGCGTCAAGCTCTTCCTCGACCGCCATCGCCGCCGCGAAGTCCTGCTCGCACGCGAGCGCCCGCATCCGCCAGCACAAGTAGCACGGCCCCTCGCCCGGCAGCACCAGCGGACCGACAGTCGCCTGGGGTCCCCGTACGGCGACATGCAGCGTCGGCACGGCCAGGCGCAGCCCGGTCGTGTTGACCCAGGAGTGCAGCACCGGAAACGCACCGTCGTCGGCAGCGATCACGAGATCGGCGCCGGTCATCACCGCCGGCAACTCCTCGCGCTGCTCCGGGTACGGCGCTCGCACCCAACGGGCAGACGGGATCGCCGACCCGGCCAGGGCCGCAGTGAGCTCCGGATGGCCGACCAGGACGCGCATCCCGGGCAGCCGCCCCGTCATTCGCCGAGGTTCGCGAAGCGCTGGACCGCGCCGGCGTCGTGCTCGCCGAGCGTGCCCACCTCCCCGGGCGTCTCGAAGATGCCCATCATGGCGCAGCGCAACCCACCCAGGTGGGCCGCCGAACCGAGCCCGGAATCGCTGTCGGCGGCGAGGATGTCGCGGACCTTGACGTAGGCCTGCCACTCCTGGTCGGACACCGTGTCCAGCTTCTCCTTCATGGTCTGGAACCGGCGCTTCAGGTCTTCCAACTCCTGGACGGCCATCGTTCCCCCTCCCGTCGTCCCAGTCGCAGTATCGACCGGGGTCCGACGGAAGCTCAAGGTGCCAGAGGCGGGATTTGAACCCGCACGCCCGGGGGCACCGGCACCTAAAGCCGGCGTGTCTGCCGTTCCACCACTCTGGCCGGGGGAGTCGCCTCCCCTTCGGAGGACATCCTAGGGGAGGCGGCTCGGGGTCGCGGTCAGCGGCTTTGCAAGGCGTCGATGAAGACCTGGCGCAGGTCGCCGGGGTTGCGGGCGACGTAGCTCTGGCCGTTGGTGGCCTTGGCCAGCGCGCGGAGCTCGTCGGCGTTCGCCTCCGGCCCCATGCCGAGGGCGATGATCCGGACCGGGCGGGCCGGGTCGGTCAGGCTCTCGAGGGTCTTCACGGTCTGCTCCAGGGTGGGGCTGCCCGGGTCGTCGTTCTTGCCGTCGGTGAACAGCAGGATCGAGTTGACCGCGCTGGAGTCGTACTGCTGACGGACTGCCCGGACCGCGGCGATCGCGGTGTCGTACAGGCCGGTGCTGCCGTTCGGGATCGGGCGCTGGATCTTCAGGTTGTCGAGGATCTTCTTGCGCTGCCGGTCCGACAGCGGCGCGATCGGGACCAGCTCCTTGTAGTCGGCGTCGTCTGGGCCGATCTTGGTGGAGAACGTCCACAGGCCGAGCGAGGCGCTGTTCGGGAACAGCGACAGACCGCCGCCGGCCGCCTCGATGGTGAGCTGCATCCGGGTCTTGGCGCCGACCTTCTCGCCCATCGAGCCGGAGATGTCGATCACCGCCAGCGAGTGCGTGGACAGTGACAGCCGGGTCCAGTTCAGCAGCGTCTTGTCGATCGTCTCGCCGTTGGGCTTGGGCAGCTGGGTGATGTCGCCGACCCCGCGGCCGCCGCTCAGCGGGCTGAGCTGCGCGTCCCGGAAGCCCGAGTCGTCCCTGGCCTGGCCGGAGCCGTCGGTGAGCAGCTCGGCGGCCAGCGACTTGGCGGCGTCGGTCGCCTGCTGGACGTCGGACTTGGCGGTGATCACGACCGGGTAGTCCAGCACCAGCGTGCCGGTGGACGGCACGATCGCCCGCAGCTGAGCGTCCGGGTGGTCGTCCTGGTACTTGATGAAGGTCTGCTCCGACACCGGTACGACGACCCGGCTGCCGTCCTGGTCCGCCCGGCCCAGTAGGGCGTTCGGGTCGGTGTACGGCTTGGCCATCGAGCCGAGCCGCTGAGCCAGCGGCACGACGACCGTCGCGACCTGGGTGTCGGACGCCGACGTCCGCTGCCGCTCCGACTGGACGGCGAGCAGGGACAGCGCGCCGGGCGACGTGCTCAGCGGGTCCAGCAGGGCCGGGTCGGCGCCGCCGAGCGCACGCAGCCAGGACGAGGTGTCGGCGAAGTTGGTGTTCCGGCCGACCAGCACCAGCGGTGAGGAGGCGACGGACGGTACGGCGACGGACGGCACGCTCTGGCCGTCGTCGGCCTGGGCCACCCAGAGCGAGGAGTCCGGGATCCACAGGTCGGGACGGTTGTCGCGGTTGCCGGCGATGTCCTGGGCGACCTTCGCCGAGGGAGCCGCGCTGATGGTGAACTGCAGGCACGGAGTTCCGTCGTCACCGCCCTTGCCGGCCAGCGACTTGGCCGCCGACTCCAGCGCGGGCTGCAACTCGGGCGTGGTGCTGAGCGAGATCTGCGCCGGATCGTCGCACGACTGGCCGCCGCCGCTCAGGAAGCCGTCGGCTCCCGACTCGGATCCGAAGGACCGGACCACGAACACGGCGCCCAGCGAGATCACCAGAAGCCCGACCGCGGTGATGTACACCGATCGACGGTTGTTGTTACTTCGCGTCACCGCAGAGGAATGTTTTCCCATCGCGGCAGGTCCCTCCCTCCCAGAGGCTGACTGCGCGCGCAGAGTACCCGGTTTCGGCTGGTCACGGCGAAGATCGCCGTGGTTCCGGACACACCCGGGGAGGGACCGCAACCGGACGCGGGCGGGTGCGGGAGTACCGGTCTTTCACAGGAACGCTGGAAAATGCACCGAAAGTAGCGTCGCGGCTGCGATCCGCTGAGATCGGCCTGTGATCCAAATCACACTGGATCGGCCACTCAAACGACCGTTCCATGGACCAGTCGCGTGAAACGGTCGAGGGTTTCCCTCCGCGGGACCCCGCGCAGGGTGCCCGAGGACGGTGACTCAGAGGCCCAGATCGCGGCGCAGCTTGGCGACGTGGCCGGTCGCCTTGACGTTGTACTGCGCCACCGCGATCTTCCCGTCCGGGTCGACGACGAAGGTGGAGCGGATCACTCCGGTGACCTTCTTGCCGTACATGGTCTTCTCGCCGAACGCGCCGTACGCGGTCAGCACCTGCTTGTCCGGGTCGCTCAGCAGCGGGAACGTCACCGCGTCCCGCTCGCGGAACTTGGCCAGCTTCGCCGGCTTGTCCGGTGAGATGCCGAGGACGGCGTACCCGGCGGCCTGCAGCGAGTCGAGCGAGTCGCGGAAGTCGCACGCCTGCTTGGTGCAGCCCGGGGTCATCGCGGCCGGGTAGAAGTACACGATCACGTTCTTGCCGCGCAGGCCGGCCAGCGAGACCTCGTTGCCGTCGGCATCCGGCAGGGTGAACTCGGGTGCGGTGTCGCCGACGGACAGTCGTTCGGACATCAGGGGCCTCCACGAAGCAGATCGAGTGACTGTGCGCAATGTTACGTGCGGGATAACTGGAGAGCGTTCCGGGTGCGAGCGCGGCGTCCGTGGGTGAAGATGCGCAGATGAGCCGCGCAACCACCCGCCCCGCGGGCCCCCAGTTGTTCGACGGGTACCTCGACCCGCGGCGCCCGCACGCCGGCGCGTACGACGAGATGTTCGACCCCGTCGACGGTGTCCGGACGGCGTACAAGCGGCTGCACGACTCGCTCAAGCCGCTGCAACCAGGCGACCTGACCGCCCGGTCCGAGGCGCTGGACCGGGCGCTGGTCGACCAAGGCATCACCTTCAGCCTGTCCGGCCAGGAGCGGCCGTTCCCGCTGGACCTGGTGCCACGGGTGATCACGGCCTCGGAGTGGTCCCGGCTGGAGCGCGGCATCGTGCAGCGAGTCCGCGCACTGGAGGCGTTCCTCGCCGACATCTACGGACCGCAGCAGATCGTCGCGGACGGCGTGCTGCCGCGGCGCCTGATCACCTCGTGCGAGCACTTCCATCGGCAGGCGGCCGGGATCGTCCCGCCGAACGGCGTCCGGATCCACGTGGCCGGCATCGACGTGGTCCGCGACGAGCAGGGCGACTTCCGGGTGCTGGAGGACAACCTGCGCAGCCCGTCCGGGGTGTCGTACGTGATGGAGAACCGCCGGACGATGACCAGGGTGTTCCCGGACCTGTTCGCCAAGCACCGGGTCCGTGCGGTCGGCGACTACGCGGTCCATCTGCTCAGAGCCCTCCGAGCGGCGGCTCCACCGAGTGCGACCGACCCGAACGTCGTCGTACTGACGCCGGGCGTCTACAACTCGGCGTACTTCGAGCACTCGCTGCTGGCGCGGCAGATGGGTGTCGAGCTGGTCGAGGGGCGCGACCTGTTGGCCCGCAACAACGTCATCTACCTGCGGACCACCGAGGGCGAGCAGCGGGTCGACGTGATCTACCGGCGGATCGACGACGACTTCCTGGACCCGGTGCAGTTCGTGCCGGACTCCGTGCTCGGTGTCGCGGGCCTGGTGAACGCGGCACGAGCCGGCAACGTGGTGATCGCCAACGCGATCGGCAACGGGGTCGGCGACGACAAGCTGATCTACACGTACCTTCCGGAGATCCTGAAGTACTACCTGGGCGAGACTCCGCTGCTGCCGAACGTGGACACGTACCGCTGCTGGCTGCCGAACGAGCAGACCGAGGTGCTGGACCGGCTGGACCAGCTCGTCACCAAGCCGGTCGAGGGCTCCGGTGGGTACGGCATCGTCTTCGGACCGGATGCCTCGCCGAAGGAGCTCCAGGCCCAGCGGCGCCGGATCAAGGCCAATCCACGCGGCTGGATCGCGCAGCCCGTCGTACAGCTGTCCACTGTGCCTACCAAGGTGGGTGAGCGGCTGCAGCCGAGACATGTGGACCTGCGGCCGTTCGCGGTGAACGACGGCGACGACGTGTTCGTGCTGCCGGGCGGACTGACCCGGGTGGCCATTCCCGAGGGCAGTCTGATCGTCAACTCGTCGCAGGGCGGCGGGTCGAAGGACACCTGGGTGCTGGCGCCCAGAGCCTCCGGTGAGGACGCCGAACTGCGTGGCCGCGGGCTGGGCGCGACCGGCGTCAAGTCGGACGAGGCGTCCACCCCGGAGCAGGGGCCGGAGCTGAACATCGCCCAACAGCAGCAGCAACAGTGATGGGGAGGTGCTGACGATGCTCGCACGCAACGCCGAGTCGCTGTACTGGATCGGCCGGTACGTCGAACGCGCGGACGACACAGCGCGGATCCTCGACGTGTCGGTCCATCAGCTGCTCGAGGACGCGACAGTCGATGCCGACACCGAGAGCCGCACCCTGCTGTCGGTCCTGGGCATCAGCCCGCCGCGCGGCACCCGGTTGGACGTGTGGGGGCTGACCGAACTGGTCGCGATGTCGCCGGAGACCGGGTCGATCGTGTCCTCGATCGGGAGTGCCCGGGAGAACACCCGGGTGGCACGCGAGGTGGTGTCCAGCGAGCTGTGGCAGTGCATCAACGCCATGTGGAACGCCGTACCGGAGCGGCAGCGGGCTGCCCGTCGGGTGGGACCGCACGAGTTCTTCACGTTCGTGGAGGACCGGGCGGCGATGTTCGCCGGGCTGGCGGACTCCACCATGAGCCGGGACGACGGCTGGCGGTTCCTGGTGCTCGGCCGGTCGGTGGAGCGCGTGGACATGATCGTGCGGCTGCTGATGTCCCGGGTGGGCGACAAGCCGACGTCGCCGGGATGGGTGACCGTACTGCGCTCTGCGGGCGCGCATGACACCTATCTGAGGACGTATCGCGGGGCGCTGGACGCCTCGCGCGTGGTGCAGTTCCTGCTGATGGACAGGCTGTTCCCGCGCTCTGCCTTTCATGCACTGACGCAGGCCGAGTCCTGTCTGGTGGAGCTCGACCACGGGCCATCTGCCCGGATCGGTGCGGGTGCGGAGGCATCGCGGCTGCTGGGGAAGGCACGGAGCGACCTGGAGTTCCTGCGACCGGCCGAGCTGCTGGACGACCTCACTGGCCGGCTGCAAGCGCTGCAGACCACGGTGCGCGAGGTGGGAGAGGCCGTGTCGAGGCAGTACTTCCATGCAGTGCCGTGGATCGAGTGGAACAACGCGGAGGTGAACCTGTGAAGTGGCGTCTCCGGGTGGTCCATACAACTGGCTACCGCTATGCGACTGCAGTGACGCAGTCCTACAACGAGGCTCGGCTCACCCCGCGCAGTGACGACCGGCAGAACCTCATGGTCGCCCGGCTCGAGACGGTGCCGACGGCAAGGGCCTACAAGTACACGGACTACTGGGGCACGGAGGTCAACTCCTTCGACCTGCACATGCCCCACACCGAGCTGAAGGTCGTCGCCGCCTCCGTGGTGGAGACGACCGAGCAGCCGGCGCCGACCGTCGACGCCACCTGGACGCAGATCCGGGCGGAGGAGAACCTCGACCGGTACGCCGAGTACCTCGAGTGGACGACGTACGTGCCGAAGCATCGGGAGCTCGCCGCGGTTGCTCGGTCGCTACGCAAGGGGGCTACGCCGCAGGAGACTGTGCTGGCGGTGTCCAAGTGGGTGCACGACACGCTGAAGTACCAGCGCGGCACCACTGGCGTGCACTCCTCTGCTGTCGACGCCTGGCAGGCCGGTGAGGGCGTGTGCCAGGACTACGCGCACCTGACGCTCGCCATGCTGCGGGCAGTCGGCGTACCCGCGCGCTATGTCTCCGGTTACCTGCACACCAAGCCCGATGCGGCAGTGGGCGAGACAGTCGTGGGGGAGAGCCATGCCTGGATCGAGGCGTGGACCGGGGAGTGGTGGGGCTTCGACCCGACCAACGACCTCCCGATCGGACACCGGCACGTCTGGGTGGCCACTGGTCGCGACTACGCCGACGTGTCGCCGCTGAAGGGAATCTACTCCGGCGGCGCGGCGACTGCGATCGAGGTGACCGTCAACATGACCCGGTTAGCCTGAGCCCATGCGGGCGATGACAGTCACGACGGGGAAAGCTGACTCAGCCGCGGTAGGAGAGGTGGAGGAGCCGCCGGAATCGGACGGCTCGATCCTGGTCGAGGGACTGCTCACCGGGATCTGTGGCACTGATGTGGAGCTGGTCTCCGGAGGGTTCGGCCGGGGACGACCGGGCTCCGACCACCTGGTGATCGGCCACGAGTCGCTCGGGCGGGTCCTGGAGGCCCCGGAAGGCTCCGGCTTCAGCACCGGTGACCTGGTCGCCGGCGTGGTCCGCCGGCCCGACCCAGAGCCCTGCCCGGCCTGCGCCCGCGGTGAGTGGGACTTCTGCCGCAACGGGCTCTACACCGAGCGCGGCATCAAAGAGATGGACGGGTACGGCGCCGAGCGGTGGCGCATCGACCCGTACTTCGCAGCACCGGTCCCGCAGCAGCTAGGTCACCTTGGCGTACTCGTGGAGCCGACCAGCATCCTCGCCAAGGCCTGGGAGCAGGTCGACCGCGTCGGCTCGCGGTCCTGGTACGGACCCGAGCACGTCCTCGTCACCGGAGCAGGTCCGATCGGACTGCTCGCCGCCCTGATCGCGACCCAGCGCGGGTACGGCGTGCACGTGCTGGACCGGGTCGTGGGCGGGCCGAAGACAGAGCTGGTCCGTGCACTCGGCGGCACCTACATCACCGACCTGGCGGAGCTGACCGTCACGCCGGACGTGGTGATCGAGGCGACCGGCGCCGGGCAGGTGGTGTTCGACTGCGCCAGTCTGCTCGCCCCGGCCGGTGTGATGTGCCTGGCCGGGATCTCGCCCGGTCCGGCGACCATCGACGTACCGCTGGATGCCCTCAACCGCCAGTTGGTCGTCCGCAACGCCGCTCTGGTCGGGTCGGTGAACGCGGCCAAGCGGCACTACGCGGACGCGGTCGGCATTCTCCAGGCCGCGGACAAAGCCTGGCTGGAGCGGCTGATCACGCGGACCGTGCCGCTGTCGGAGTGGCCGGGCGCATTGGTCCGGGCACCGGAAGACATCAAGGTGGTCGTCGACTTACAGCGATGACCTGCGAGGATGGACTCAGCAGGGCCCGCCCGGGCATCCCGGGGCAGGTCCAGGAGACGAAGGGAGTGTCGACAGGTGCCGGACACGCAGGCTCGGACGGCCGAGCAGATCGAGGCGGACATCGCCGCCACCCGCGCGCGCCTGGCCTCGACCGTGGACGAGCTGGTCGACCGGGCGCACCCGAAGAACGTGGCCAAGCGGCAGGTCGAGCAGGCGAAGGCCCAGGTCTTCGACGAGCGCGGTCAGTTGCGGACCCAGAAGATCGTCGCGGTCGGCGGTGCCGCGGTCGGCGTCGTCGCCGTACTGCTGCTGATCCGCCGGCTGGTGGGTCGCCGGTGACTCCTCGCAAGCGGCTCTCGGACGACAAACTGCCGATCCGGATGCTGCACGACCGGGTGCTGGTCTCCCTCGAGCAGGAGGGCGAGCGGAAATCCTCGGCGGGCATCCTGATCCCGGCCACGGCCCAGATGGGCCGTCGGCTGGCGTGGGCGAAGGTGGTCGCGATCGGAGCCAACGTGCGGACCGTCGAGGTGGACGACCGCGTGCTGTTCGACCCGGAGGACCGGGCCGAGGTCGAGGTCCGCGGCGACGACTACATCCTGCTCCGCGAGCGCGACCTGCACGCAGTCGCGGCCGGCCGCCTCGAGGACGGCCAGACCGGTCTCTACCTCTGATCGAGGCCGTACAGGCGGACGGCGTTCTCCCGGCCCCACAGCGTGGCCACACGTACGGCGTCGTCCGCAGACCAATCGCCTTGGGCAACGAAGCCATCCAGCACCGAGCTGACTGCCCGTCGCCACAGCGCGGCGCCTAGGAAGTGCAGCTCGGCGGGACCCCACGCGTCCGACGAGTAGAGCAGCTTCGCGAACGGCGCCAGCTCCAGCCCCTCGGCCAGTACGGCGGCCGCCCGCGCTCCGACGTACATGGTGGTGAGCCCGAGGTCCAGGTGGACGTGTGGGAACACATGCGCGAGGTACGCGGCGTTGCGGTGGAACGGATAGCAGTGCAGCAGCACCACCTGCGTGCCGAGCGGCTCGACCAGCCGCAGCCACTCCGTCAGCAGCGCCGGATCAGCCCTGTGCAGCTGCAGCTCCGTGTCACCGAAGCCGACGTGTAGCTGCAGCGGCAGCCCGCGGCGAGCGCCAGTCCACAGCAACCAGCGCAGCAGCACGGGGTCAGCGACTCGCCCAGCACCCGACGAGTACCACCGATCCAGAGCAGTCAGTACGTCGGCACTACTCGGCTCAGCCGGGTCGAAGTCGAACCCGTAGCGGTACGCCACGATGCTCTTCAGCCCGATCGCCCCACCAGTCCGCTCCTCCAACCGCCGTACCAGCGCATCAGGTACGGCGGCCACGTCGGACTCCTGTGTGGAGACGTACTCGAGCTCCGCCTCCAGCCGCACCACCTCGTGCGCACGGGAGCCACTCAGCTTGGCCAGCTCATCGACTCCGGTCACCGCATCACCCAGATACCCGGTATCGACCAGGTAGTCGCTCACGCCGGCGGCCCGGAGGAACAGGCTGTTCACGTCGGCGTGGGCACGGGCGGCCAGATAGTCGTCCGCTGATGCGTGTGCAGGCAGACCGAGCAGCGGAGCGCAGTACCGGCGGATCGCGAGGCCTAGCTGCGAGTCGAACGTCGACATCCACGGCGGGACGGGCCGGTCCGACTCGGTGATCAGCTGTTCGAAGCCGGTCCGGTCGAGCGGTCCCTTGACGGCGCCGTGCACGTGGTGATCCACCAGCGCCAGGCCGTCCACGTGGTCAGACAGCATGGCTGCTCAGGCGGAAGCGCGACGGGACCGACGCCTCGCCGGTGACCAGGCCACGGACGAACTCACCGATCAGCGGCACGAACTTGAACCCCTGCCCGCAGAACCCGGCCGCGACGGTGATCGGCCCGACCCGGTCGATGACGAAGCTGTCCGTCGGCGTGTTGTCGTACAGGCAGCTGATCGCGGTCGACCTGGTCGGGTCCACGCCGGGGAACCACTCCTCGACGTACCGCACCAGCTGTTTGTCCCGTTCGGGCTCGACCGCGAAGTCGCGGGTGTCGGGGTCGACCTCCGGCCCGGTGGCGTGCAACCCGACCTTCACCCCGGACCCGGGTTCGAACAGCCCGTAGCGACCGTGGTGGACGAACGACGGCCAGTCGAAGTCCGCCACCGGCTCGAAGAACCGCGGCTGCTCCTGCGTCACCCGGAACGGCGGCAACTGCACCAGCCCGGTCAGCAGCTTCGGCGCCCACGCCCCGGCCGTCACCACGACCTGCCGCGCCTGCACGGCCCCACCGGGTACGTCGAGCTCGACGACGTCGCCCTGGACCCGCAAGGCCCGCACCAGCGACAGCTCCCGGAACTCAGCATCCGCCACTCGCTGCAGTGCACTGACCGTCCGGTCCGCGTACAATCGCCCGGACCCAGGCTGATAGAGCACCGGGGTCTCGAACCGCATACCGGGCCACCGCTCGGCCGCCTCGGTTGCCGTGAGCACCTGTCCGGTCGGGTGCAGGGCCCGGAAGGTCTCGATGGCCGTCTCGTCGACCCCGTGGTCGACTCCGCCGGTCACCTCGAAGAGCGTCTCGCCGGACTCGTCCTCCAGCGCCCGCCACAGCCCACGAGCCTGCTCGGTCAGCCGGGCCACCTCAGCGTTGTCCGCGGCCGGCCGGAACAGCCGTGTCCCACCGTGCGACCCGCCACGCACGTGCCCGAGCTCGTACTGCTCGAGTACGACGACCGCACGCCCCGCCGCCGCCAACGCCCGCGCGGCCGCTGACCCCATCGCGCCGGCGCCGACCACCGCCACGTCGTACGTCACCGTGTCCGCCCCTCGTCGTCGTACCGGGCCCGCATCAAGCCCTCGACTGCCTGGTGGTCAGTGCGTGGCGAGTGGTGCAGGGCGGCCATCGTCGCGACCCGATCGGCCTCGGTGCGGTTCTGACCCAGCTTCACCTTCGCGGTCACCTGCTCGACCCGCAGCGTGAACGCCTGCAGCTCCGGCAGCAGCTCGTTCGTCCGGTCCCGCGCCCATTCGTCGCCCCGCCAGCGCGCGTCCGGGTCGCCGGGGTTGAGCGCCTCCTCATGGTCCTTGACGAGCCGGGTCAGGTGCGCCCGGACGGCGTCCGGGTCGTCCAGCGGCACCGCCTGCCCGCGCAGCTCGATGGCGACGAAGTTGTACGTCGGCAGCCCGCGGCTCGCGTACCACGCCGGGCTCACGTACACCGACGGCCCGAGCACGCTGACCAGGATGCGAGCGTGCTGCCGGACTGACTCAGCAAACGGGTCGAGGGCGGCCACGTGGGCGACGATCTCCAGGCCGTCGTCCCGCCGTACCTGGACCGGCACGTGCGCGATCCGCAGGTCGGGCTGGTCCGTCACCAGCGTGGCGAACGGCTGCGCCTCGATCAGCCGGATCACCTCGTCCAGGTCGGGCTCCGCGTAGTCGGGGGCGACGTACATCCAGGCTCCGTTCCGTTGTCGACCGGTCTCCCTGCAGAGTAAGGCCATGACTTCTGCCGACCTCCTGCTCCGCAACGCCCGCCTGGTCCGCGACGGCGCGCCGGCCGAACCGGTCGCCGGTACGACGTCCGCGCGCGAGCTGGCCGGACCAGCCGCTCAAGTCGTTGCTGGACGACGTCTCGGGCGACGTGCCGGTCGCGCCTTTGCGTTCGGTGGGTTGCTCGCGGCGGGTGCGGAGCTCCGGTTGGGGTCGGATGCACCGGTGGCGCCGCTCGATCCATGGCTGTCGGCGGCGGCCGCCGTACACCGCTCGGACGACGATCGGGAGTCGTGGCACCCGGAGCAGGAGATCCCGGTCGGCGCTGCGCTGGACGCCTCGACCCGCGGTGGCCGGACCCCGCGTGCTGGTGGTCCGGCCGACCTCGTCGTCCTCGACGCCGACCCGATGCTCGCCGCCGTCGACGACCTGCGAACCTTCCCGGTCCACTCGACCCTGCTCGCGGGCCGGTGGACCTGGCAGGCTTAGAAGCTGTTCGGCCCGAAGCGGAAGATCGCGACGACCAGCGCGAGGATCAGCAGTACGGCGTTGATGACGATCGGCTGCGTCTCCTTGCGGCGGGCGTGGGTGATCGCCGCGCCGAGCATCAGGACGGCGAGGCCGGTCGCCGCGAGCGGGACCAGGACCGGGGCGATGTCGAGGACGGCAGGCAGGATCAGGCCGAGCGCGCCGAGCAGCTCGGCGGTGCCGATCAGCTTGATCGTGCCGGCCGAGAAGTCCTCGACCCACTGCATGTTCGGGTTCGCCAGCAGCTTGCGGCGCTCCTGCGTCAGCTTCATCACGCCCGCGCCCAGGAACACGGCGGCCAGCAGTCCCGCGACGATCCACAGAAAGAGGTTCATGTCCCACTCTCAGTCATTGGTTGACGTTTCAACTCAACGCTAGACCCGGATGACTTGAAGCGTCAACTAATGCCGTAAAATGCGGTCATGGACGACGGGGTGCGGTGGCTGGACCAAGACGAGCTCGCGAGCTGGATGGCGTTCGCGGCCCTGATGTTCAAGCTGCCCGGCGCCCTCGACCTCCAACTCCAGCGCGACTCCGGGCTGAGTCACTTCGAGTACCTGGTGCTCGCCGGGTTGTCGGAGTCGCCCGGCCGGTCGCGGCGGATGAGCGACCTGGCCGGCTTCGCGAACGGTTCGCTCTCGCGCCTGTCCCATGTCGTCAAGCGCCTCGAGCAGCGCGGCTTCGTCGAGCGTCGCCCCGCCGAGGACGACGGCCGGATCACCGTCGCCACGATCACCGACGCCGGGTACGACGTACTCGTCGCGGCCGCGCCTGGTCACGTGACGACCGTGCGCGAACTCGTCATCGACGCCTTGACACCGGAGCAACTCGCCCAGCTGAAGACCATCGCCGACCAGATCCTCGCCAAGGTCGACCCGGGGAAGTCCTGCTGAATCACTTGCCGTCGAGCGAACGGTCGTGCTTTTATTTTGAGGTGGGCAAGGGCGAACAGACACGGGCTGCCGTGCTGGACGAGGCGACGCGGGTGGTGAGTGCGACCGGCTTGAGCGGTCTCACCATCGGCCTGCTGGCCGACCGCATGCAGCTGTCGAAGAGCGGTCTGTTCGCACACTTCCGCTCCAAGGAGCAGCTCCAGGTCGCGGTGGTCGAGCGCGCCGCCGAGCTGTTCGCCGAGCGGGTCGTCCGCCCTGCGCTGCAGGCGCCCCGCGGCGAACCGCGCCTGCGTGAGCTCTTCGACCGCAAGCTCCGCTGGGACAACGGCGATCTCGCCCTGCCTGGTGGGTGTTTCTTCGCCAGCGTCTCCGCCGAGCTCGACGACGCGCCGCCGAGCCCGGTCCGCGACCGCGTCGTGAGTGCCGAGCGCGACTACGGCGACCTGCTCGCCACGGTGTTCCGGACCGGCATCAGTGAAGGCCACTTCCGCCCCGACGCCGACCCCGACCAGTACGCCTTCGACATCCGCGGCGTCCTGCTCTCATACCACCACGCCAGCCGGCTGCTGGCCGACCCCAAGGCCGAGGATCGAGCACGTACCGCCTTCGAGGCGCTCGTCCGGGCGGCCCGCCTCTGACCCTTACTGACGATCTGGAGTAGTCGCCATGGCAGCAAAGAAAAGCACGAACGTTCGGTTCTTTAGATTGGGCTTCGGCCTGCTCGAGCGAGTCGCGCCGGCCGCCGGCACCAGCTTGCTGAACAGGCTCTGGTTCCGCGTTCCCGCCGTACCGGAGAAGGCGCGGCGGCCGCGTGGTGAGCTTCCGATCGCGACCCCGTTCGAGGTTGCGGGGATCCGTGGCCAGTCGTACGGCGAGGGGCCGACTGTCTACCTCGTCCACGGATGGGGCGGTTGGGGGCTGCAGCTGGCTGCGCACATCAAGCCCCTCGTCGACTCGGGCTTCCGGGTGGTCACGTACGACGCCTGGAGCCATGGCGACTCGGCTCCGGGTGGCGAGGGCAAGGGTTTCTCCACGCTCCTCGAGCTCGCCGACGCGCTGAAGACGGTGGTCGCTGCACAAGGTCCGGCGTACGGCGTGGTCGCTCATTCGCTGGGGGCGCCCGCGACCGCGTTGGCGATGCGCGACGGCCTCGACATCGACCGCCTGGTCTTCGTCGCCACGGCGACGGACTTCACCGAGTGGCTCGACCAGTTGCAGGCGGCGCTGGGCTTCGGTCCGCGGATCCGAGCCGGGTTCCTGCGGCGGTTCGAGGCGCGGTTCGGCCCGATGGACTCCTTCGCGATGGATGCGGTCATCCCGGCCATCGCCGAGCGCCGCGAGCTGCCGCCGCTCTTGATCGTCCACGACCGGTCGGACCCGGAAACGTCGTACCAGGGCAGTGTCGACGTCACCGCGCACTGGCCCGGCGCCCGGCTGGAGACCAGCGACGGGCTGGGGCATCGCCGGGTCCTGCGCGACCCCGATCTGGTGAAGAAGGCGGTCGAGTTTCTCGCGGAGCGGGCTCCTACCGACCGGCGATCCGGCCGGCAGGAGAGAATGCGGGGGTGATCTTCGAGACCTCCAGCCGGTTGCCGGACTTTCCGTGGGACAAGCTCGCGCCGTACAAGCAGAAGGCGGCCGCCCATCCCGACGGGATCGTCGACCTGTCCATCGGCAGCCCGGTCGACCCGGTGCCGGACCTGATCCAGCAGGCGCTCGCGGACGCGGCCGACGCACCGGCGTATCCAACCACGATCGGTACGTCGACCGTCCGGCAGGCGGCCGTGGACTGGATGGCCCGGCGTCTCGAGGTGCCCGGCGTGGACCCGCAGGCGGGCGTGCTGCCCGTGATCGGCACCAAGGAGCTGATCATGCTGCTGCCGACGCTGCTCGGGATCGGCGCCGGCGATACCGTGCTCATTCCGGACCTCGCCTACCCGACCTATGAGGCCGGTGCCGCGCTGGCTCGGGCCACGAGCGTTCCGGTCGCCGACCCGACGACGTACGACGGGCCGGTGCGGGTCGCGTACCTCAATTCCCCGCGGAACCCGTCGGGTGAGATCACCTCGCCGGAGGACCTGCGCCGCGCGGTCGAGTGGGCGCGGGCGAACGACGTGCTGCTGGTGAGCGACGAGTGCTACGCCGAGTTCGGGTGGGACGCGCGGCCGGTGTCGGTGCTGCACCCGGACGTGTGTGGAGGCAGCTTCGACAACCTGCTCGCGGTGCACTCGCTGTCGAAACGGTCCAACCTCGCCGGGTACCGCGGCGGCTTCGTGGCCGGTGACGAGACGGTCGTCACCGAGCTGCTTGCCGTCCGCAAGCATGCCGGCCTGATGGTGCCGTCGCCGATCCAGGCGGCGATGGCGGCCGGCTTCTTGGACGACACCCACGTCGACGAGCAGCGGGAGCGGTACCTGCGGCGTCGCGCCGTACTGCGGGATGCCCTGACCGACGCGGGCTGGGTCATCACCCTGTCCAACGGCGGTCTGTATCTGTGGGCCGAGCACCCCGAGTACGACTCCTACGGCTCGGTCGGCGCGCTCGCGGACCGCGGCATCCTGGTCGCTCCGGGAGCCTTCTACGGTACGGCGGGGGCGCGGCACGTCCGCGTGGCGCTGACCGGCACCGACGAGCGCATCGACGCCGCAGTGAAAAGACTGCACGAATAACAGAACTTCCGCGTCCTGTGTGACGTCTTCCTCTTTGCCTGCATCTTTAGTGGGTAAGTTGCGGTTTGGGGAGAGGGGCAATCACATGACGTGGCGGGTCTTCGGGGTGGGGATGGCGGCAGTGCTGCTCGCGGTAGGGCTGCAGGCGCCCGGTGCCGCGGCGGCGGACGAGCCGACTCCATCGGTAACGCCTCCATCGGCGACCGTGGAGGAGCCGACGCCGACTCCCACTCCAACGCCGACCCCCACGGCCACGCCGACGCCAACGCCAACGCCGACTCCCACCCCGACGCGGACGGCGGCTGCCGCGGAGTGGGAGATCACGCTGGACCCGCCGGCCGCGTCCTGGGAGGACCGGCCGACGGTCTTCACCGGCAAGATCAGCCAGCCGATCACCGGGTCGTACATCACCCTGTGGCAGCGGGTCCCCGGCGCCTGGGTGCTGCGTGCCTCGACCCGGACCACGACCGGCGGCGTCTACAGGTTCAGCTACGTCTCGGCCACGCCGGGGACCTGGGCGTTCCGGACCATGATCGGCGTCAAGGCCGAGACCGCGCTCGCGATCTCGCCGTACCAGTCCTCGAACATCCAGGACCGCAAGATCGTCCTGAACACCCCGGCGCCGTGGTACGCGACGCTGACCGGCGCCTCGGTCACCGGCCGGATGACGCCGGCTGAGCCGGGCAAGGAGCTTGCGCTGCAGGACTACCTCGGCAGCGGCAAGTGGCGGCTGCTCGCGATCGGCACGATGGACTCCAAGGGCGGCTTCCGCCTGCGGGTGCCGGACAACGTGCCGGCGACCCGGACCGTCCGCGTGGTCACGCGGTGGGTGACGCAGCCGCAGATGGAGTACTCCGGCCTGGCCACGGTCGTCGTGAAGGCCGCCCTGAACCCCAAGGTGTACGCCGTCTCGGCCTCGATGGTGCCGTACACGTACCGCTCGGGCTGTCCGGTCGCGCCCTCGTCGCTGCGGCTGATCCAGCTCAACTACTGGGGTTTCGACGGCACGGTGCACCGCGGTGAGCTGATCGTCCGGGACGCCGCCGTCTCGAAGATGATCACGGTCTGGACCTCGACGTTCGCGGCCAAGTTCCCGATCCGGCAGATGCGCCGGGTGGACCGGTTCGGCGGCAGCGACATCAAGTCGATGGAGGCGGACAACACGTCGGTCTTCAACTGCCGCCGGGTCACCGGCAACCCGTACGCGCTGTCGCCGCACTCGTACGGCTGGGCGATCGACATCAACACCGTCGAGAACCCGTACCTGGCCGCCAACGGCGTCTGGTACCCGTCGAACGGCCTCGCCTACCGCAACCGCTCGATCGTCCGCCCCGGCATGCTCTTCGCCAGCAGTACCGCGACCAAGGCGCTGATCAACCAGGGCTACTTCTGGGGCGCCTACTGGAGCAAGCCCGACTACCAGCACTTCCAGCCGAAGTGAGAGCTGTCAGTGCGGCGGTGATCCTGTCGGCGCTGCTGGTGGGGTGCAGCGCCGAGGAGACTCCGCAGGCTGCTCCCACCGCCACCCCGTCCATCCCCGAGACGGTCGGTGGGACCGTGCCCGTTCCCACCAACACGCTGAGCACGGTCAAGCCGACGGATGCCGCCGTACCGCCTCAGGTGCCGGAGGAGGCGACCGCTCCGCCGCCGGCTACCGCCGGACCGCTCACTGCACGCAATCTGCCGACGCCCGACAAGCTTGGTGCGGGCTGGAAGACGTACGTCGACCCCGGTGGAGCGGAGGTCGGCTTCCTGGGCAACGACACGTGGACTCGCCGCCGTGAGCCGCACCAGGCTGCTTATGAGGCGTTGCCGGTCGGGTGCGCCGGTCAGCTCCCGACCGGCTCGCTGCCCGTGCCGCAGTACGCGCTGCAAGGCGCCTACCGGTCTGGAGACGGCAAGCCGGGCACAGCCCTCCTCCTGCGCTTCGCGGCCGCAGACAAGGCGGCGGCGTACCGCACCGGCTACCAGGCACGCATGGCAGCCTGCGGCGAGGGCGGCGACCTCAGCGTGAAGCAACTGTGGTCGGAGAACAGTGCAGCAGCCGCAGTACGGCGCTACGGGGGCGACGAGGCGGAGCAATACGTCGACGTGTCCGTGGTGCAGGGCTCCACGGTCGCTTTGCTCGCCGCTGCATCCGCAGACCCTGACAAGCAGGCCGACTGGGCGCATGGAGTCGTGCAGGCGCTGCAAGACGTGATCGACGTCCCGTGACAGAAGTTTTATTACCTTTCAGTATTCCTTGACTTACACTCCCGGTATGGGTGACTTCGACCGGTATGCCCGCCACACCGCGGACCTGGACGCGCCGTACGCGGTGGTCGACCTGGCCGCGTTCCGGCGGAACGCGGACGACCTGGTCCGCCGCGCCGCGGGGACCCCGATCCGGATCGCGTCGAAGTCGGTCCGCTGCCGCGCGCTGATCGCGGCGGCGCTGGAGCGGCCCGGGTTCCACGGCGTGATGAGCTACTCGCTGCCCGAGGCGCTTTGGCTGGCAGGCAAGGGTGTCGACGACATCCTGCTCGGCTATCCGACGACCCATCGGACCGCATTGCGCTCGCTGGCCGAGGACCCCGAGGCGGCGGCGCGGATCACGCTGATGATCGACTCACCTGAGCACTTGGGGTTCATCAAGTCCGTCACCGCCGGTGGTGCCCGGATCCAGGTCTGCCTCGACGTGGACGCGTCGCTGCGCGTTCTCGGTCAGCATCTCGGCGTACGTCGTTCCCCGCTTCGGACGCCGGCGGAGGTCGCCGAACTCGCCCGCAAGGTGGTCGCCGACGACGCCTTCGAATTGGTCGGAGTGATGTTCTACGAGGCGCAGATCGCCGGTCTCCCGGACACGTCGCCGGCCGTCCGCTGGGTCAAGCGCCGCTCGGCCGCCGAGTTGGCCGACCGCCGCGGCGCCGTCGTCGATGCCCTCAAGCAGTTCGCCCCGCTGCGGCTCGTGAACAGCGGCGGCACCGGCAGCATCGAGGTCAGCAGCGCCGATCCGGTCGTCACCGAAGTCACCGCCGGCTCCGGTCTCTACGGCCCGACCCTCTTCGACAAGTACGACGTCTTCCAGCCGTCGCCCGCGGTCTTCTTCGCGCTGGACGTCGTACGGCGACCGGCGCCGCGGATCGCCACGCTCTTCGGCGGCGGCTACGTGGCGTCCGGTCCGGCGAAGAAGTCGCGGCTGCCGTTGCCGACCTGGCCGGGCGGGCTGAAGTTGCTCGGCACGGAAGGCGCGGGCGAAGTGCAGACTCCGGTCCAGGGGGCTTCCGCCGACACGCTGCGGTTGGGGGACCGGGTGTGGATGCGCTACGCCAAGGCGGGCGAGATGCTGGAGCGGTTCGATGTCGTGCACGCGATCGACGGTGACGAGCTGACCGCGCTGGCGACGTACCGGGGCGAGGGGAAGAACTTCGGATGAGCACCTGGCGGAACTGGTCCGGCACCGAGTCGGCGACCGGGGTGGAACTGCTTCGCCCGGCGTCGGCCGACGAGCTCGCGGCCGCGGTGAAGACCGCCGCCGAGCAGGGCAAGAAGCTGAAGGCGGTCGGCGCCGGTCACTCGTTCACCGGGTGCTCCGTGCCCGAGCAGGTGATGATCCGGCTCGACGGGCTGTCCTCGATCACCAGCGCCGACAAGAAGTCAGGTCTTGTCACGGTCGGCGCCGGCACCGGCTTGCGCAAGCTCAACGCCGGGCTGGCCGCCTTCGACCTGGCGATGGCCAACCTCGGTGACATCGACAAGCAGACCATCTCCGGCGCGATCTCGACCGGAACGCACGGCACCGGCGCCGGGCTCGGCGGCCTCGCGACCCAGATCGTCGAGCTCGAGCTGGTCACCGCGGACGGCTCGGTGCTGCACTGCTCCGCGGACGAGAACGCGGACGTCTTCGCCGCGGCCCGGATCTCGGTCGGCGCGCTCGGCGTGATCACGTCGCTCACCCTGCAGTGCGTGCCGGCCTTCCTGCTGCGAGCGCAGGAGATGCCGCTGCCGCTGCCGGAGGTGCTGGACGGTTTCGACGAATTTGCCGACGGCAACGATCACTTCGAGTTCAACTGGTTCCCGCACACCGATGTCGCGGTGACCAAGCGGAACAACCGGGTCGCGGCCGGCGTCGGCGCCTCCCCGGTCGGCCGGATCCGCGGCTGGGTCGACGACGAACTGCTGTCCAACAAGGTCTTCGAGCTGACCAACCGGCTCGCGACCCGCCGGCCCGGGCTGGTGCCACGGATCAATCAGGTGGCGTGCCGCGCACTGACGGCCCGCGAGTACGTCGACGCGTCGTACAAGGTGTTCTGCTCCGTCCGCAACGTGGTGTTCCGTGAGTCCGAGTACGCCGTACCGCGGGAACACGTGGTCGAGGTGATCCGCCGGCTCCGGGCCTGGATCGACGCGTCCGGATCGCATCTCCCGTTCCCGATCGAGGTCCGGGTGGCCGCGGCGGACGACATCTGGCTGTCGACCGCGTACGGCCGCGACACCGCGTACATCGCCATCCACCAGTACCACCGGCTCGACCACACCGACTACTTCCGCGCGTTCGAGCGGATCGTGGCCGACTACGACGGTCGCCCGCACTGGGGCAAGCTGCACACCCTGACCGCGGACGAGCTGCGTCCTCGCTATCCACGGTTCGACGACTTCCTCGCCGTACGGGACCGGTTGGACCCCAACGGTGCCTTTTCGAACCCTTACACGCGGCAGGTCTTCGGCTAGCCTGCGGACATGACCGGTGTGGAGAAACTGGACGCAGTAGCCGAGGACTGGCAGAAGGCGCTGGCGATCGTCGCGCACCCGGACGACCTGGAGTTCGGGTCGGCGGCCGCGGTCGCGCGGTGGACCAGGCAGGGCAAGGAGGTCGTGTACTGCCTGCTGACGTCGGGTGAGGCGGGGATCGACGGCGTCGCCCCGGACGAGTGCGGTCCGCTGCGCGAGGCCGAGCAGATCGAGTCGGCGCGGATCGTCGGAGTGTCGGCGGTCGAGTTCCTCGGCCAGCCCGACGGCACGATCGAGTACGGCGTCGCGCTCCGCCGCGTGATCACTTCGGTGATCCGGCGGCACCGGCCGGAGATCGTGATCACCAACAACTTCCGCGACACCTGGGACGGCGACGTCCTGCTGAACCAGGCCGACCACATCAACACCGGCCGCGCCACGCTCGACGCGGTCCGGGACGCGGCCAACCGCTGGATCTTCCCGGACGCGGGCGAACGCTGGAACGGCGTACGCCAGGTCTGGGCCTCCGGCTCGCCCAACGGCCGCCACGCCGTCGACACCACCGAAACCTTCGACCTAGGCGTCGAGTCGCTCCGCGCCCACAAGGCCTACATCGAAGGCCTAGGCTACGACTTCGACCCCACCGAGTTCCTGGAAGGCATCTCCCGCACCACCGGCACCCGCCTCAACACCAAATACGCCGCCCCCTTCGAGGTCTTCACCCCCTAGCTCCCGTCGAGTTGTCGATTCGGGTCGCGAATCGTCGTGCTTTCGCGCCAACGTTGACAACTGGGTGGCTAGCCCGCTCTGAGGTCACGCCGCGCCGCGGGGTGGTGGCGGGCGCGAAGGTCGGTGGTGATCCGGGCGACGACGGTGGCGGGAGCTGACAGGAGGTCCCGGGCGGTGACGACCCGCACCAGCCAGCCGGCGCGTTCGAGGTTCTCCCGCCGACGGATGTCGCGTTGCCATTGCGCGACATCGTCGAGGTGGTGGCGACCGTCGTACTCGATGGCGATCTTGAACTCCGGGTAGGCCAGGTCGGGCATCGCTAGCCAGCCGCCGTCGGAGTCGCGGACGACGTGCCCGACGGTGGGCTCGGGGAGCCCGGCGAGTACGAGTAGCAGCCGAAGGTGAGTCTCCATCGGAGAGTCGACTCCGCCGCGGACGAGTCTTGCGGCCTGCCGGGCGCGCCGGATTCCACGCGCACCAGCTGTCGCCTCGGCCGATGCCGCCAGCGACTCAGGAGTTGCCGCCGTACGACGTACCAGCGAGTCGCCCGCGATGACGAGCGAGGTGAGATCGCTGCCGCCGGCGAGATCCAGGAACGTGCGCTCTGGCGACGTCACGGGCAATCCGTTGACGGTCCGGCGATCGAGCTGCCGAACCTGGTGCGCCACCAAGCCGCGAACACGGGGCGCGGACCGCGTCGGGTCGTGACGAACGCTGACATGCACTCGCTCGTCGGCCGGCCCCGACGCACCCCACAGTGCCAGGGCAGTGTGGTGACTCAGGACGCCGTCGGGCGCGAGCAAGAGCGCGGCCTCGACGCGCAGGTGAAGGCTCAGCG
Organism: Kribbella sp. NPDC050124; assembly: GCF_044460355.1. Taxonomy (NCBI): domain Bacteria; kingdom Bacillati; phylum Actinomycetota; class Actinomycetes; order Propionibacteriales; family Kribbellaceae; genus Kribbella; species Kribbella sp. NPDC050124. Next base: position 242,365 of record NZ_JBITJU010000003.1, on the reverse strand, counting down.
GTACGTCGGCTGCGACGTACACCGACCCGAGTACCCGCCGATACCGCCGACTCCGCAACACACCCCGAGAGATCCCCGCGGCGCGCCCCTCCGCCCCGGTGAACAGCCCTCGATCGCGATCTCCCACCCCACCACAATGCCCCAACCCCCTCGCTCCCCGTCGCGCCTTATCCACAGCCCGCGGCCGTTTGGGATCGAGTTGTCGTTTGGGGTCGGTGTAGGCCTCAGATTTCGACCTGGATTGACAACTCGCTGGGGTCAGCGGTCGGGGAGGTCGAGGGAGATGGTGAGGTGGGGTGGGTTGGGGGATGGGCGGCGGGGTTCGCGGTCGCCGGACGGGTCGCCCGGGGGTGGAGGGGTGTGCCAGGAGCGGACTAGGACGCGGCCTTTGCGGGAGAGGCGGTGGAGGTCGATCTGCTGGACCTGGCTGGCTGGGATTCCGAGTTGGGCGAGGCTGCGGTTTGCCATGGTGCAGGCGGCGTCGTGTTTGCGGGGCGAGAGTTTGTGCTGCAGGACGACGGCGATCGTGCCGTCGGGCAGGTCTTCGACCCGCTGGAAGCGCATGCCCTTGTCGAGCGCGTGCGACTTCAGCGCGAGTTCGAGGTAGTCGGTGTCGGACAGTCGTCGGTCGGTCTTCGCGCGCGCAACCACTTCATACCGGGCCATGCCTCGATCATCCGTCGCGCGGACCCGGTTTTCCAGGATCGTGGTTGGCAGCTACCTGCCCTGCCCCGACGGTTCAGAGTTGAAGGATCCGGTAGGCCTCGGCGAGTACGGCGGGGGAGGCGAGGGACTGCCAGCGGGGGACCTGGTCCTGGAGGAACGGCCGGAGTTTGGGCTCCAGAGCGGGGGCGTGGTCGAGGACGTCGAGCTCGTTGACGATGGTGAGGTCGATGAAGTCGCGCAGCTCGGCGCCGGACAGCTCCTCAGAGGTGCCGGTGAAGCGGTCGGTGACCGTGTGGTGCTCGGCCAGGTCGCGCCAGGTGGTCTCGCGTTCGCAGGAGCCGTAGCGGTAGACGATCAGCTCGGCCTCGGGGCCGATGACGGCTTCCAGGACGGAACGCTCCTGCTGCCAGTCGAACAGGTGGGTGGGAAACCCATCGGTTCCGTACGCCGCGTGCGCGAGGCCGGCCAGCACCAGGGTGTCGGACGCACCGAGGGTGGTGAGGCGCTTGGCGACGCGGTGCAGGTGGACGTACAGGCTGCCGCCCGCGTGTTCGAGCTCGTCGGCGCCGCGCACCATCAGCAGCGATCCCATGTCCTGAAAAGCGCTCATCTGACCCCTTCATCCGGAGTGGCCAGGGCCCCGCAGGGACGGCCCAGGCAATCACGGTAAGGCTTCACTCACCGCCTCGCCCAGGGATCCGGCGCGGCGGCTTCGTCACATTTCCGGGGTGGTACGGCGGTGGGTGCCGCTGCCGCGTGCGTTGCCTGATGGTGCGGGTAGCTGACGTTTGGTGCTTTCCACCCTCGTGCGGGAGGTGCGCACGGAAGCTCGCAGTGCCGGGTGGAAAGCACCAAACGTCAGCAGTTCTGGAACAGGCCGCGCCCCAGGCCGAGGCAGACCCGTGGTGCCGGCCGTGCCTCGGGCGGAGGCAGGCGTGTGGTGACGGCCGGGCGTCGGCTGCGGCCGGCCGGGGTGTAGGCAGGCGACCTGCCTGCCGGGGAGGTCAGTCGAGGTCGGCGAGGGCCTTGCGAGCGGCTTCCAGCTCGGCTTCGAGGGCGGCTACCTTGGCGGCCTGCTGTTCGCGGGCGGCTTCGATGACCTCGTCGATCGGGGTGGAGAGGTCCTCGTGGAGCTCCTTGGCGGCGCGGGAGACCGCGGCGGCGGCGACGGCCAGGTTGCGGGCCAGGTAGGTGCTGCCCTGCTTGAGCTCGGCGTGCCACTCGCCGTCCGCCGTGCCGGTGACGGTCAGCGTCAGCTCGAGGGTCTTGGTCTTCTTGGCGGCCGTCTTCTTCGCCGGAGCCTTCTTCGGCTTCTCCTCGGCCACGACGGCCTCCGGAGCCGGCGCGGGGTCGGCCGCCGGGGTAGCGGTGTCGGGGGTGTCGGCGACGTCAGACGGCGCTTCTACTGCCAGAGTGTCTACAGTCATCGTTGCGGCGATCTCCTTCTGAACATCGCCCGCCGTGAGCGGGCTGGCGCTGAGCGTCTATTAGAACATATGTTCGAAGCCCAGCGCCAATCCGCCACACCGTGAAAACTCAGGCCTGCGACTCCGACCGGTCGCCCGACCACTCGAGGTGGAAGGTGCCCTCGCGGTCCGTCCGCCGGTAGGTGTGCGCGCCGAACAGGTCACGCAACCCCTGGATCAGCGCAGCCGGAAGCCGCTCCGCCCGCAGGCCGTCGTAGTACGACAGCGCGGCCGAGAACCCAGGTGCCGGCACGCCGACGGTCGCCGCAGTCGCGACCACCCGGCGCCACGCCTCCTGCCCGCTCGAGACGGCGTCCTTGAAGTAGTCGTCGACGAGCAGCGACGGCAGGTCGGCGTTCCGGTCGTACGCCTCCTTGATGCGGTCCAGGAAGCGCGCCCGGATGATGCAGCCGCCCCGCCAGATCGTCGCCATCGCGCCCAGGTCGATGTCCCACCCGTACTGCTCGCTCGCCGCCCGGATCGCGTCGAACCCCTGCGCGTAGGCGACCAGCTTCGACGCGTACAGCGCGTGCCGCACGTCCTCGATGAACGCGTCCCGGTCCACGTCCGCCTTCGTCTCGGCCGGCCCCGGCAGCACACCGGCGGCAGCGGAGCGCCGTACGACGTCACCCGACAGGGACCGGGCGAACACGGCCTCGGCCATGCCGCTCACCGGGATGCCCAGGTCGAGCGCAGACTGCACGGTCCACCGGCCGGTGCCCTTCTGCTCCGCCTGGTCCAGGACGACGTCCACGAACGGGCCGCCCGTGGTCGGGTCGACCTGGCTGAGCACCTCGGCGGTGATCTCGATCAGGAACGACTCCAGGTCGCCGGTGTTCCACTCCCGGAACACGTCGGCCAGCTCGGCCGGCGCGAGGCCGAGGATGTGCCGGAGCAGGTCGTACGCCTCCGCGATCAGCTGCATGTCGGCGTACTCGATGCCGTTGTGCAGCATCTTGACGAAGTGCCCGGCGCCGTCCGGACCGACGTGCACGCAGCACGGCTCGCCGTTCACGTGGGCGGAGATCTTGGTCAGCATCGGCTCGAGCGCGGCGTACGACTCCGGGGAGCCGCCGGGCATGATGCTCGGGCCGTTCAGCGCGCCCTCCTCGCCGCCGGACACGCCGCTGCCGACGAAGTGCAGGCCCTTCTCGCGGAGCGCGGTCTCCCGGCGCCGGGTGTCGGCGAAGTGCGCGTTGCCGGCGTCTACGACGATGTCGCCCTCGTCCAGCAGCGGCACCAGCTCGTCGATGACGGCGTCGGTCGGCTCGCCCGCCTTGACCATGATGATGATCTTCCGCGGCTGCTCCAGCGACTCGACCAGCGCGGGCAGGTCGGCGGCGGGGACGAACTCGCCCTCGTGGCCGAACTCCTTGACAAGGGCGTCCGTCCGGCTCTGCGAGCGGTTGTGGACGGCGACGCGGAACCCGTTGCGCGCCAGGTTCCGGGCCAGGTTGCGGCCCATCACCGCGAGGCCGGTGACGGCGATCTGGGCTGGAGCAGAACTCATCGAATCTCCCGCTGGTCAGTGTGGTGTCGGGACCCAGTCTGTCGCGCGCGGCAAGGGCCCGATCCGGCGGGCCCGACCCGTGGGACGGCCAGGCAATCGCTCGCGAGGTCTTCTCAAGCACCCATGAGCGATGGTAGACATCTCAGAAATCGATTTCCCACGAAGTCGGAAGGCCGCCCACATGCTCCGTCGTGTCGCCGCGCTGGCGCTCAGCGCGTTGCTCGCCCTCCCTGTTCTGACCACCCCGAGTACGGCGTCAGCCGCGCAAGCAGACGTGAACGGCCCGGTCGGCTGGGACGTGTACCGGAACCTCGACCGCCTGCCCGAGCTCCAGACCGGCATCCGGACCAAGCAGTTCTCCAGCTTCGGCCGCGACGGCACCAACAACGACGGCTTCGACGGCAAGTACTCCTGCCTGCGCACCACCGCCGAAGGCTGCGTGATCGCCGAGGACGAAGGCCCCGGCGAGGTCGGGACGATCTGGTTCACCCGCGACGACGGCAACGTCACCAGGACCGGCACGATCACGATCGAGCTCGACGGCAAGCCGGTGATCCACACGTCCCTACAGGACCTCGTCGACGGCAAGCTCGGCGCGCCGTTCGTCTTCCCGCTGGTCGCGAACGCGAAGGAGACCAGCGGCGGTGTCTACGTCCGGGTGCCGATGCCGTACCAGCGCTCGATGCGCATCACCACCCAGAGCAACCCGTACTTCTACCACGTCGGCTACCGCGAGTTCCCCGACGCGACCGGCATCCGCACCTTCGACCCGGCGGACAAGGCCGAGGACGTCGTCGCGCTGCTGAACGCGGCCGGCACGAAGGACCCCAAGCCGGCCCAACCCGGCAGCCAGACCCGGACCACCGGGCTGAACCTTGCCCCCGGCAAGCAGATCACCCTGGCCGACGACCGGGGAGCGGGTGAGCTCAGCGCGCTCCGGCTCAAGCTCCCCGAGCTCGTCGGGCTCGACCTGAAGGCGTTCTCCGACGACGGCCGCGCGTTCACCGGCAGCAGCAAGTTCACGGTCAAGATCGATCCGGCCAACACCGGCGTGAAGCTGATCCGCCGGATGGACCTGCGGATCGGCAATCAGCGAGCGAAGGTGCTGGTCGACGGCGTCGAGGCCGGCGAGTGGGCGCCGTTGAAGGCCGAGGGCGCGCAGTGGCACGACCAGGTCGTCGACCTGCCGGCCGCGCTGACCGCCGGCAAGTCGCAGATCACCGTCACCAACGAGTTCATCTCGTCCGACCTCGACTTCAACGAGTTCACCTACTGGGTCGACTCGATCGTCGGCGGTACGGCGAAGCGCACCGACACGCTCGACCTCGGCCCGAACCACCTGGCCGAGGAGCAAGCGCACGGCTACGTGATCACCAAGCAGAACTGGAGCGGCATGCACTCGATGGCGTACGCCGCCACCGAGGAGGACGCCGCCCGCGTGAAGCCGTCCGACTCGCTGCTGGCCGGTGTGCGCGTGCAGGTCACGATCGACGGCAAGAAGCGCGTCGACGCCCCGATCGGCGAGTTCTTCGGCTCCGGTCTCGGCGAGAACCCGGTCCGCTCGCTGTTCTTCGCCATGGACCCCGACGGCTGGTACTCGTCCTGGTGGCCGATGCCGTACGCCGCCCGTGCCACGGTGACTCTGGTCAACAAGTCGACGTACCCGCTGACCGGTCAGGCCGAGACGACCTCGGTGCGCGACGCACGCAAGGCGGCCGACCTGCTGTCCGGGAAGACCGGCTACTTGACCGCGATCTCGCACCGTGGTGAGACGACGCAGGGCAGCGACTGGACGTTCGCGGACGTCAGCGGGCGCGGGAAGTTCGTCGGCGTCTCCCAGACGATGGAGGGCTTGCTTGCCGACGGCAACACGCGTGGCTACCTCGAGGGCGACGAGCGGGTGTACGTCGACGGCGAGCGGACGCCGGCGATCCACGGCACCGGGACCGAGGACTACTACGAGTCCGGCTGGTACTTCAACGCCGGCACCTACTCGACCCCGTTCCACGGCAACTCCGCGCACGAGGTCAAGGCCGGGTTCTGCACCTACGAGTGCGACGGCGCCTGGCGGTTGCACATCACCGACTCGATCGGCTTCCAGAACCAGCTCGACTTCAGCATCGAGCACGGCCAGCAGGACGACCACCCGGCCATCTACGGCTCGACGGCCTTCCTCTACGCCGCCGCGGAGTTCGGCGCGCGCGAGTCCGACCGGATCGACACCGGCTCCGCCCAGAGCCGGCAGCAGCACGCGTACGTCGACACCGGAGCGCAAACCGATGACCTGACGTCGGTCTACGAGGGCGAGCACGACGACATCGTCCTGACCGACCAGGTCCGAAAGACCACGCAGCCGATCAAGTTCAGCGTCAAGATCGACCCCGCCAACCGCGGCGTGACGCTGCGCCGGACCGGCGATCAGAACGTGTCCGGCCAGTCCGCCAAGGTGATCGTCAACGGCAAGGACGCCGGCACCTGGTTGCAGCCGCTCGGCAATGACCGTCAGCGCTGGCTGGACGACAACTACCAGTTGCCTTCGGCACTCACCCTCGGTCGTAGCAAGCTCGACATCGAGCTCCGCCCGACCGGGCCGACCTGGACGGCATCGTCTTACGTCGTCCAGTCCCTCGTCCTCCCGTACGACGACAAGCGTGCCCCCGGCGCGGTTGCCTCGGTGACAGCCGCCGGGCGGACGGACAACGCGATCGACGTGCGCTGGTCCGACGCCGCCGACGAGAGCGGCATCGCGCGGTACAACGTCTACGGCGCGAAGGCCGGCGGCTCCGAGAAGCTGATCGGCACGAGCCCACTGCCCGGGTTCCTGCACCGCAACCTCGGGCTGCACGAGAGCTGGTCGTACCGGATCGCGGCGGTCGATCTCGCCGGGAACGTCGGGCCGAAGTCCGCAGCTGCCAAGGCGACGACCGGCAACACGTTGCGGGTCGAGGGAGAGTCGATGCTGCCGCCGGTCTCGTCGACCGTGCCGGTGGATCCGCAGGGCAACTGCTGCGGGGTGAGCTGGTCGAACGGCACCCAGGCCTGGATCCACGGAACCAAGGCCGGCGACAAGGTCGTCCTCGGGTTCACCGTCCCGACCACGGGCTCCTACAACCTCTCGACGGTCCTCACCAAGGCAGCGGACTACGGCATCGCGGACGTGGAGGTGGCCGGAGCTAAGGTCACGTTCGACGGCTATGTGGCGGCCGGAGTGACCACGCAGCAGGTTGATCTGGGGACCGCGCAACTCACCGCAGGCAGCCACCAGCTCACCATCACGCTGACCGGCAAGAACCCGGCCGCGACCGGCTATCTGGTGGGTCTCGACTTCCTCGATCTGGTGCTCAACTCATGATCCGCAAGCTGATCGCCGCATTGGTCGGCCTTGCTGTCCTCATGACGCCGCTGCAGGCCGTGGCGTCTCCCGAGCGGGTGCGCATCACGCCGTACGTCGAAGTCGACAAGGTGGTTGCGGCCGGCACCTTTACCAAGGTCTACGACCCGAGTGTCGGCGAGACCGGACCCTGGTACTACAACGACCACACCCTGGTGCAGAACCGTGAGACCGGTGTCTGGCACGTGTTCGCGATCACGCACGCGGAGCCGGCGAACCCGCTCGACGAGAAGAGCTTCGGGCACGCGACCGCGCCGACTCCCAACGGTCCGTGGACGAAGCAGCCGCCGGCGCTGGTCGCCGATCCGGCGGCGGGCGAGAGCCACATCTGGGCGCCGTACGTGCTGTACGAGGCCGGGACGTACTACATGTTCTACGCCGCCGGTACGCCGGACCACACGGCGTACCGGATGCACCTGGCGACGTCGACCGATCTCGTGCACTGGACCCGGGACGCGGCCAACCCGCTGTTCACCGACGGGTTCGACGGCCGGGACCCGATGGTGCGCAAGGTCGGCGACCAGTGGGTGATGTACTACACGGCCAACTCTACGCCGGCCGGCGGCAACCACATCGTTGCCTACCGCACCAGCACCGACCTGAGGCACTGGAGCGAGCGCCGGACGGCGTTCCAGCATCCGGCGACCGGCACGTTCGGTGGCCCGACCGAGTCGCCGTACGTCGTCCAGCGCGGTACCGACTGGTACCTGTTCGTCTGCTGCGACGGCGGGTACGAGGTCACCAAGGTGTACAAAAGCAAGGACCCGCTGCACTTCACGGTCGACCAACTGGCCGGGACCATCCCGGCGCACGCAGCCGAGGTCGTCCAGGACGGCGCGGACTGGTATGTCACCGGAGCAGGCTGGGGCAAGGGCGGTCTGTTCATCGCACCTCTCGACTTCGCCAAAGTCCAGGTGACGACGGGCCGCGTCGTCAGTACGGCGCACTACCGGGCGACGATCGAGACGAGTCCACGCGCGGCGCTGACCGGTCTGCAGGTGGATCCGGCCGGCCGTCGTGACTACCGTCCGGTCCTGGACTCGACCGGCCGGTCGACTGCGCCGTACCTGGCGGTCGGGAACTTCGGAGCCACCGATCTCAGTGGCCCGGCGGCCCGGGTCGACGTCGGCCGTACGTCGCTGACGCTGCACGGCATCGCCTTCGGGGACGAGCCGGTCACGGCGGACTGGTCGTTCGACTTCGGCGCGACCACCTTCGACACCCGGCTCGACTGGACTGTGCACGGCGACACGAATGCCTCGGTCTGGGAGGTTGCCCTGAACGTCGACTCGGCGCTGTCCGACCAAGGCGATCCGGGCGGCTTCGGGCGGTCTGGTGATGTGGCCGGGTTGCCGCGGTGGTCGATGGCGACGGGCGACGGGCTCAGTGTCGTGACGGCGTACCGGCCCGGCTCGGCCTGGTCCGAGGACAACCACTGGTACGACCCGCCGAACGGCTCGGTCGCCTGGCAACCGCTCTGGCAACCGGGCGGACGGCCGCTCCCACCTGGCTCGTACGACGGTGGTCGCTGGCGGCTCGGGTTCTCCGGCACCGAGCGGGACGTCACCTTCGCTGAAACCCTGGCCGCTAGTCTCGGTGGGTGACCACACTCGGCCTGGACCCCCGCAGTACTGCACTGGTGCTGATCGATCTCATGCCGCGGATCGTGGCACTGGAGACGGCGCCACTGAGCGGTCCGGAGGTGCTCGAGCGATGCGTGGCGCTGGCGAAAGCGACGCGGTCCGTGGGTGGGCTGGTCGTGAACGTCCGGGTGGAACGGCCCGGGGTCGAGGTGCAGCCGGAGGGCAGTGGGTTCGCGCCCGGTGCGGAGCCGGCGCCGGGGGACCTGGAGATCGTGAAGCGGACGCTCGGTGCGTTCGGGCGGACCGTGTTGGACCACGAACTGCAGACCCGCGGGATCGAGACGGTCGCGCTGGCCGGCATCGCGACCAACTTCGGCGTCGAGTCCACCGGGCGCGCCGCGGACGACCTGGGCTACGACACCGTCTACATCACGGACGCGATGACCGGGCTGGACGGCCGGGCCCATGAGCTCGCGGTGTCGATGATCTTCCCGCGGCTCGGCACCACCTGCTCCGGCACGGAGTACGTCGCCGCCCTCGGCCCCAACGCCTGAGTTTGTCACCTGCCCGCTCGGGCACTGGGCGGGCATGCTCCCCACTGCGACGTTGCCGGACGCCGCCCGGGCGATCCGCGACGTACTGCTGCCGGTGGTTGCGCAAGGCGCGATCCTGCGTCGCCCGGCGGCCTCCAGGACAGCCGAACTGCTGCACGCCGACGACCATGCACTCCGGCGGGTACGTGCGCTCCGGCGGCGGTACGGCGGGGGCCCACTGCTGATCCGCCTCCCGGGCCGGACCATCGCGCTCGTCCTGGATCCCGGCCACGTGCATCGCATCCTGCGTGAGACACCCGAACCGTTCTCCGCAGCGACCAGTGAGAAGGTCGGCGCCCTGAACCACTTCCAGCCGCACGCCGGCCTCGCGACCGACCCGCCGCTGCGCGCACCGCGTCGCGAGCTGAACGAGGAAGCCCTCGACACTCATCAGCCCGTTCATCGCGACGCCGAGTCGATGACCGCCGCGATCACCGAGGAACTCCAGCTCGAAGGCACGTTCGGCTGGACCGACTTCCGGGCGGTCTGGTCGCGGATCGTGCGCCGGATCGTGCTCGGCGACCACGCCCGCGACGACACCGAGCTCACCGACCTGCTCGACGTACTGCGGTCGAACGCCAACTGGGCTGCGCTGCATCCGCGCAACCGGAACGCGCGGCAGCGGCTCGATCGAAAGCTCGCCGAGTACGTCGAGCACGCCGAGCCCGGCAGCCTCGTCGACGCGCTCATGCTGAGCTCGATCAAGCGGGACAGCCGGAGCTTCGTGCCCGGGGGAGGACTCGATCCGGCCGGTCAGGTGCCGCACTGGTTGTTCGCGTTCGACGCCGCGGGCATTGCGCTCTGGCGACTGCTCGCCGTACTCGCGACCCGACCTGACGCCGCCGAGCAGGTGGCCAAGGACGATTCGCCGCTGCGGGCGTACGCCGGTGGTGCCGCGCTGGAGTCGCTGCGGTTGTGGCCGACGTCTCTCGTCGTACTGCGCGAAGGCCGCACCGAGACCTCCTGGGACGCCGGTACGGCGCCGCCCGGAACCGAGTTCGCGATCGTGAGCTCGGTCTTCCACCGCGACGACGAGGCCCTCGACTTCGCGAACGACTTCGTCCCCGAGATCTGGCTGGACGGGCGGTCCGACGGGTCGTGGCCGCTGATCCCGTTCAGCGAAGGCCCGGCGGTCTGTCCCGGTAGGAATGTCGCATTGCTGACAATCAGCACCGCCGCCCATCACCTGCTCTCGCAGTACGACGTCGACCTGGACCCACACACCCGAGCCAAACTCACCCGCGGCCCACTCCCCACCACTTTCGACCACACCGCCCCCCGCCTGGGCTTCTGGAGGACTAGCTGAACAGTCGGGCGTTCGCGCGGGTCCAGTCCTGGAGGGTGCGGGGTTTGTGGCCGGTGACTTGGGTGACGGTGTCGTTGACTGAGGTTTCGTCGATGATGCCGTCGCCGAAGAAGCTCTCGATTGCGTTGGCGTACGGCGCAGGCATGGAGGCCTGCAGGTCGGCATGCGTTTCCGCGCGGCTCATCGGGTACGGCGTCAGCGGGCGGCCGAGCGCCTCGCCGAGGATCGCGACCTGCTCCGGGGGAGTCAGCGCGACCGGGCCGGTCAACCGGTGGATCGCGCCGGCGTGGTCGCCGGTGAACGCGCGGACAGCGACGTCGCCGATGTCGAGCGGATGGATCGTCGAGATCGGCACCTCGGGGAACTGCACCCGGACCACGTTGCCCGCGCGCAGCTGATCCAGCCAGCGCAGCGTGTTGGACATGAAGGAGTTCGGCCGCAGGTACGTCCACTCGAGCCCGGACGCGCGCACCGCCTCCTCAGCCGCCTGGTGGTACGCCGCGATCGCGTTCGACGTGTCCGCGCTGTCCAGCGAGCTACTCGACAACAGCACGACCTTGCGGACCCCCGCGCGTACGGCGTTGGCCAGCAACTCCTCGACCCGGTCGTACCCGCTCAGCAGGAAGATGCCCGACACACCATCGAGCGCGTCGGCGAAGGTGTCCGGCTGATTGAGATCGCCGTACACAGGCTCGATCCCCGGCGGCAAAGCGACCTCCTTGCGCACCAGCGCGCGCCCCGGCAGACCCGCGTCCGCCAAGGACTGCACCACGGCGCCGCCTGCGTTGCCGGTCGCACCTGTCACCAGAACGGTCATGCCAGCTCATTTCTGTAGGCCTGCACGGCTGCCTGCAGCTCCGTGCGCGGGTCGTCCCGATGGTAGACGCGTTCGTCGGGCTCGATGTTGTCGAGGAAGGTCTGGTACATCACGGCGTAGATGAGGTGGTTCAGGACTGTCATCGGCCGGAGAGCACGCGGAGGATCGGCGTCGGGCAGCCGGCTCTTCCAGGTGGATGTCCAGACCTCGAGAGCATGGGCACGCTTCGCCTCGGGCAGCCAGTCGAGCAGGCGCCGAATGTCGGTCGCCGGGTGGCCGACGAACGTGTCCGCCCAGTCCACGATCGCCCGCCGAGTGCCGTCGGAGCGCCAGTTGCCGGGGTGGAAGTCGCCGTGCACCAAGGTGATCGGCAAGCCCGCCGCCTGGAGGTCTGCGATCAACGCCGGCAGACGGGTGAGCAACTGCTCGACATCCGCGTGGTCGGTCGTGGGCAGGTCGACGACGTCGAGGAGATGCCGGACCTGAGCAGTCAGGCCGTCCGGGAGCATCCGAGGGGCTCGCAGTACGTCGAGGTCGCCTGCGAGTTGTGCTTGGACTGCGACCCATCGGCTCACCACGTTCTCGACGGTGGCCGGATCGGGCTCCCAGCAGTCGACCCCCGGTGCGTGGGCCAGCAGTGACCAGCGGTCCGCCATCGACCGGCCGAGGACGGTCGGCGCGAGCGTCTCGTCGTACCGCTGGACCTGCTCGATGATGTCGGCGTCCACGCTGGCGAACCGGCTCGTCGCCTTGGCCCACGCGCCGTCGAACCGCATCAGGCACGACAGGTTCCACGTCTTCACCTGGACCGGTTCGCCCGGCCCGATGATCGACTGCGCCCACGCGGCCATCCGCTCCGGCCCGTCCACCTCGGCCCAGGTCGCCCGCAGCGGCTGCGGCGCGACGATCGCGTCCCACCCGTCGTACGGCGTCTCGTCGAGCACACCGGACCGCGGTTCGCCCATCGCCTGCACGTGGTACACGGTCCGCCCACCCCGACCGATCACGTCCTCATCCGCATGCACCAACCGCAGTACGACGGTCCGCACCCCAAGCACCCGCTCCAGCCGCCGAGTAACCCCCTCAACCTCCGCCCACCAAGCCGGCTCCACCTCAAACCCCGGCAGCCGCCCCACATACGCGGCCCCCACACTCACCAACGCCTCAACCCACTTCACTTCCACCCGCCAAGTGTCCCCACCTCCCGCCCGCAGGTCTCCCGGTTTTCGGAAGGAAAGTGTCGCCTGCTGGCAACAAACGTCCGGAAAGGTCACCGCACCGGACATGACGGGGAGCAGGGATTGGCGGTCAGGTGGGGCTGGGTGCGGCGCAGTACCTGAACAACCTGTACGGCGGCCTGGCAGGGGCGGCTCGTGACGTCGATCCAGCCGTACCTCAAGGTCGCCTCCGACCGCAGTGTTGCCCGGTTGTCGCGGTCGAGATCACGCCACCGGCGAGCTGGGACGAGGTGGAGGCGGCCGTCGAGTTCGACCACCAGAGCGAACCCGCGGTAATAGACGTCGGTGAACTCGTCGCCCACCGCACGTTGCCTGACGCCGGTCGGCAGCCGGTGCCGGCGCTCGACATCGCGCAGGTAGCGGAGTTCGAGGAGCGAGTGGGACCCGGCGGCGACGTCGGCAAGGATCGGCCCAGTGATCCGCGATGGCGCAGGCGCGGACGATCGGCGAGCGCCTGCAGGATGTCCGCCGTACTGACCCGGCCGCTTTGGCACGCCTCGGCGATGAGCGCCGCCGACTGGTCCAGCGACGGCGTGATGCCGACGATGTCCAGTACGGCGTGCGCGGGTGTCCGCCGTAGTGGGACGACTCGGGCGAGACGGTCGGCCCAGTGCGCGTCCCGGTGGACGACGAGCGGGGGTCGCGGCACGACCCGGCGCCGCTCCGGAATCGTCAGGTAGATCAGACGGTTGCGGTCCGGCGCGATCAGGCCGAGCTGCTCCGCCGCGGTGTAGTGGCTCCACGCAGCGTCCGGCCCGGCGTAAAGCAGTGCCGCCAGCAACTGCTCGTCGTACCCGATCGGCCCGGTGTGTGTCGCGTACACACCAGGATGGACGGTCTGCCATCGCCTGCTGCGCAACGGTCGCCTGGTCTGGGCCGCGCTCCAGCCGGCTGTCCGCAGCTGGACTCGCGAGACGATGCGGCCTTGGTCGTGGATCAGTGCGTGCAGTCCACCGTCCGCGAGTTGCCGCTGCCACCACCACTCCATCCGCCCTACCCTGCCCGATCCACCCCAGCCTCGCAGACGCCCCTGTGGACAACCGGCTTTCCGGAAGAAAGGGGTCGCTCATTGACCACGTCCTTCCAGAGACTCCCGGGTCAGCCGGTGCCAAGTGCGTGGGCCTGACTTCAGTACGGCGTCTGTCGTGAGGTCGACCGTTATGGCGGGGTCGGCGACGCGGGTTCCGTTGATCGATACCGCGCCAGCCTGGACCAGGCGGCGGAGGGCGGAGTTGCTGTCCGTCGGGCGGGCGGCCTGTAGGAGTTCGAGGACCGTCGGTGTCAGCGCCGACACCACGACTTCCGGGATGTCCGTCGGCTGACGGCCCTCCGCGAACGTTCGGGTGAACGCCTCAAGCTCCGCCCGCGCTGCGCCGGCGCCGTGGTAGCGGGTGACGACGGCGGCGGCCATGCGGAGCTTGGCGTCGCGTGCCGCGGGGCCTCCGACGGCTGCGGCGGCGCCCAGACCGGCGACGGTGTCGAGGGGAAGCTCGGTGTATACGTGGGCGTAGCTCTCGACCAGCGAGTCCGGGATGCTCATCAGCTTGCCGAACTTGTCCCGCGGGCTGTCGGTGAGCGCGATGTAGTTGTTCAGCGACTTCGACTGCTTCGCTCGCCCGTCGATCCCCGGCGTGATCGTCGTCGTGATCACCACCTGCGGCGGCGCGCCCAGGCGGTGCTGAAAGTGCCGGCCGAGCTGCTCGTTGAACAGCTGGTCGGACCCCACGATCGTGAGGTCGCTGCGCATCGCGAAACTGTCGTACCCCTGCAGCACCGGGTACACCAGCTCGTGCACCGCGATCTCCCGCCCGGCGGCGACCCGCTCGCGGAACATGTCCCGCGCCATCAACTGTGCCTGGGTGACCTGGCCGAACAGGCTCAACAGCTCCGCCACCTGCATCCCGTCGTACCACTCGGAGTTCCGCCGGATCTCCAGCACCTCGGGGTCGGTGCGCAGTACGAGCGACACCTGCTCGAGGAACGACTGCGCGTTCGCCTCGATCTGCGCCGGGGTGAGCAGCGGACGGGCCTCGGAGCGGCCGGTCGGGTCACCGACTCGGGTAGTCAGGTCGCCGAGCAGGAACACGACCTGGTGGCCGAGGTCCTGCAGTTGCCGCATCATCCACAGGTTGACCGCGTGCCCGAGGTGCAGGTCGGGCGCGGTGCAGTCGACGCCGTACTTGATCCGCAGCGGCCGGCCGGACGCGAGCCGTTCGAGCAACTCACTCTCGCCGACGATGGTGTCGGTGGTACGGCGTAACCGCTCGACCACCATCTTGGGTTCGACCATGGGATTCCTCTCACAAGACAGGAGGCACCCCGCAGACCGCCTCCGGGCAACAAAAAAGACACAGGAACCGCGTTCCTGTGCCGGAGGCTCTGGGTGGAGCGAGGTGTGGGGACTACCGAATACCGGCCCCTCCCAGAGCCGGTCGATACGCCACACGTCGCTTGATCACGCGGACAGAGTAGCAAATGAGCTGTCGACTAGGCTCGTGGATTGTGATGGAGGAGCGGGTTGTGCTGCTGGACCAGGCCGGTCGGGCGATTGGGACCGAGACCAAGGCGACGGTCCATCATGCGGCGACCCCGTTGCACCTGGCGTTCTCAAGCTACGTGGTCGACGCGGCCGGCCGGGTGCTGATCACCCAACGCGCGTTGGACAAACCGACCTGGCCAGGCGTGTGGACGAACAGTTGCTGTGGGCACCCACTTCCGGGTGAGCCGGTGGCAGACGCGGTACGGCGCCGCCTCGTCGACGAGCTCGGGATCGTCGCGGACCAGGTCGACCTGGTGCTGCCGGAGTTCCGCTACCGCGCCGAGATGCCGACCGGCGTGGTCGAGAACGAGCTGTGTCCCGTCTACCGGGTCGCCTGGACCGGCGAACCCACGCCGAATCCGGCCGAAGTGGCGTCGTACCGGTGGGCCGACTGGCCGCTCGACCTCCCGGAGCTCTCCCCGTGGTGCGTCCTCCAACTCACCGAACTCCGCCGCCTCGGCCCCGACCCACTGACCTGGCCCACCGCCAACCCAGCCGACCTCCCACCGGCCGCGCAGCTATGAGCTGAGCTCGCGGAGGAGGTCGGGGCCGGGCCAGGCGTGGCGGTTGGTCTCGGCCTCGCGGATCAGCTCCACGAGTTTGGCGTTGACCGGAGCAGAGCGGCCGAGGGATTCGGCGAGGCGGACGACCTCGCCGTTCAGGTAGTCGATCTCGGTGGTGCGGCCGGCCTGGAGGTCCTCCCACATCGAGGTGCGGGCGAGCGGGTCGATGGCGAGCATCTTGGCCGCGAGGCGGCGGAACAGGAAGTCCGGCAGCCGGAGAATCATCGGGAAGCGGTGCATCGGCAGCGGCAGGAGCTTGGCCGGCTCGATGCCCGCGGCATCGAGGAGCCCGAGGGTTTCGGCCTGTGCCGCGGCCAGGCAGCGCCGGTACGAACGCTGCGACAGCTCGTCCCGCAACGGCAGGTCGGACAGCGCGTTGATCGGATTGTTCAAGTTCAGCAGGAGTTTCGCCCACTGCACCGGCAGGATGTCGTCGTGCTGCGTCAGCGGCAACCCCGCCCTGGCGAAGGCGTCCAGGTACGGCGCCAGCCCCGGGTGACGCTGGATGTCGAGAGCACCCTCCGTGCCCTGGTGGAAGACACCGCCACCCCGGTTCAGCACGTTGAACGGCACCATCCCGGTCACGACGACCTGATCGGTCAACCGCTCCCGCAGCAACTCCCCGTTGCGTACGCCGTTCTGGAAGCTGACGACCAACGCACCGGGCTTGAGCACCTCGGCCAGCTCGGCAGCCGCGCCCGCCGTCGCCGCCGACTTCACCGTCACCAGCACCAGATCCGCCTCGGCGGCAGCAGCAGGCGATGTCTCGTAGCGAACCGTCTCGACCCGCAGATCCGCCCCGAGATAGTCGGTCAGCCGCAGCCCATGCGTGGCCAGCTCGTCAGCCAGTCGCTGGCGGCCGACGAATGTCACCGGTGCCCCGGTCGCCGCCAACCGTCCGCCGACGTAGCACCCGATCCCACCGGCGCCGTACACCACGATCTTCATGACTCCACATCCAATCGGATCGCACCGCGATCGGGGAGTGCTCCGGTCCGGATCGGCCGCGTCGGGCTCGCGGAAGCCATCTAGACCGTCTTGGCCGGGAGCTCGACGACGAAGCGGGCTCCGCCGCCGGGGCGCTCGGTGACGTGGATGGTGCCGTGGTGCCACTGGACGTGCCGGGCGACGATGGCCAGCCCGAGGCCGACGCCGCGGCTGCGGTTGCTGGTCTCGCCGCGGCCGAAGCGTTCGAAGATCCGGTCCCGGTCGGCCGCCGGGATCCCGGGCCCGGCGTCGTCGACGGCGATGATCACGCCGAGGCCGCCGGCTTCGACGCTGACGCCCTTGCACCCGCCGGCGTGGTCCTCGGCGTTCTCGACCAGGTTGGCGATGACGCGCTCCAGCCGCCGTTTGTCCGCCTGCAGGGTCAGGCCCTCGGCCTCCGGGGCGACCGTGGTGACCTCCCGCCCCGCGGCCGCGTTCGCGGCGGCCCGGACGAGATCGGCGATCCGGACGATCTCCCGGCTGCCCCGGTCGCCACCGTCGTCCCGGGAGATCTCCAGCAGGTCGATCACCAGCCGGCGGAAGCGTTCGAGGTCGTCGCCGAGCAGTTCGACGGGTTCGCGGACGGCGGTCGGCAGCTCGGAGCGGTGGTTCTGGATCAGCTGCATCGAGTTCAGCATCGTCATCAGGGGCGTCCGCAGCTCATGGCTGACGTCCCCGGCGAACCGCGCATCCGCCGCCACCCGCCGCTCCAGGTCGGCGGCGGTCTGGTTGAACGACCGCGCCAGACCGCCCAGGTCCCGGTCGTCCTCGACCTCCAGGCGGGCGTCGAGCCGGCCGCGCGCCACCGCGTCCGCCACCCGGGTCAGCGCCGCCAGCGGGCGGAGCGCCAGCGTGCTCGCGAGCCGTCCGACCGCGAGCCCGATGAGCACGGTGACGATCGCCGCGACGATCAGCGTGAGCTTCAGCGTCCGCAGCGTGTTGTCCAGGTTGCTCAGCGGATGCCACTCGAAGAAGACCTCTCCCGGTCCTCGCAGCGGTACGCCGACGGCGAGCACCGGCTGACCACCCACGGTGATGCGGCGTTGCGACGTACTGCCGTTGCGGACCTCGGCGAGCAGGTCGGGAGGCAGGTCGGACGGCCGCCCGGTCAGGGAGTACCACTGGCCGTCGTAGTACACCATCGAGGAGGCGGAGTCGGTCGACGGCAAGCTGTTCAGCAGGTCGATCACGCTGACGTTCGGCTTGAGGGTCGCGGTGCCGCACTCGACATGCTCCCGGTCCGGGCGGCAGGCTTGCGGCGGGCCGAACAAGCCGTACTGGAAGGCCGCCGCGTTGTCGGACGTCTCCACCCGCGCGGACGACTCACGCTGCTGGGTGAGGTACTCCGAGACCACGGTCCAGGTGACGAGGGCGAGCACCGAGGACAGCCCGAGGGCGAGCAGGCCGTAGGCCAGCATCACCCGCCCACGCAGGCTGAGCCCGATCCGATGCCGCCCCCACCGCGCCAGCCGTCTCCGCACCGGTCAGCTCACCAGGCGGTAGCCCAGGCCGCGCGCGGTGACCAGATGGGTCGGGCTGGCCGGGTCGTGCTCGATCTTCAGCCGCAGCCGGCGGATGTGGACGTCCACGATCCGGCTGTCACCGAAGTACCCGTAGCCCCACACCTTCGACAGCAGCTGCTCCCGGCTCAGCACCTTGCCCTCGGCGCCGGCCAGCTCGGCGAGCAGCTTGAACTCGGTCCGGGTCAGCGCCAGCACGGTGTCGCCCCGCGTCACCTCGTACCCCAGCACGTCGATCCGCAGGTCCCCGACCACCAGCACCTCGGACTGCCGGGCGTTGGCCGGCTCCACCCGGCGCAGCAGCGCCCGGATCCGGGCCGACAGCTCCTTGGCCACCAGCGGCTTGGTGACGTAGTCGTCCGCGCCCGCCTCGAGCCCGGCGACCACGTCGTGGCTGTCGGTCCGCGCGGTCACCATGATCACCGGCACGTCGCTGGCCCGGCGGATCTCCCGGCAGACCGAGAAACCGTCGCGGTCGGGCAGCATCAGGTCCAGCAGCACCACGTCCGGCGGCTCCCGGCGCAGCGCGGCCATCGCGTCGTACCCGTTGGCGGCCTCGGCGATCTGGTAGCCCTCGTCCTCCAGCGCCAGCCGCAGGACCCGGCGGATCCGCGGCTCGTCGTCGACCAACAGCAAGCTGTGTGTCACCGGTCCAGTGTGACCCACCGAAGGCCCAACCGAGAGTGACGTCTGTCATGACTTCGTCATCTCGCCGCGGACCCCGGGTGACAAGCCTCTGACGGTTGTGTGACCGGCCTTCCGTACGGCGCCCGCCGTCCTAGCTTCGGCCGTATCGAGTCCCGGAGGAGGACCAATGGCAAGCGTGCTGAGTCGAACGTTCGTGCGCATCTCCGACGCCCAGGCAGGCACCTCGCGGCGTTGGAGAAGCCGCCACGATGAACCCCGCATCGAGGCGGCTCCTCCGCCTTGCGATGCACCTACCTGGACGCCGGAGCTGCGGCACGACCGTCCGACTCAGCACGCTCGAAGACGGCTGGCGGCAGTATCCCTTGCCGCCGTGGCGACGCTCGCGCTCGCCGCATGCAGCAGTGGTGGCGGATCACCGGCCGGATCCGGCAGTACCGCCGCCACACCGGTCACCGGCGGCACCCTGAACATGCTCGGGGCCGGCGATGTGGACTACATGGATCCGAACATCAGCTACTACTCGGTCGGCTACCTGAACCTGCGGATGTGGAGCCGCCAGCTGTTCACCTACCCGGCCGACCCGGGCGGCGCGAACACCAAGCCGGTGGCCGACCTGGCCACCGGGATCCCGACCAAGGACAACGGCGGGATCAGCGCGGACGGGAAGACGTACACGATCCACATCCGGTCCGGCGCGCAGTGGAACACGTCCCCGGCCCGGCAGGTGACCGCCGCCGACATGGTCCGTGGCGTGAAGCGGACCGCGAACCCGGTCCAGCCGTTCGGCGGCATCCCCGACTTCGCCAACCTGATCGTGGGCTACAAGGCGTTCGCGGACGGTTTCGCCAAGGTGGGCAAGACCCCGGCCGCGATCCAGGCGTACATCGACAAGACGCCGCTGCCCGGCGTGGTGGCCAAGGACCAGACCACGGTCGAGTTCCACCTCACCCAGCCGGCCACCTACTTCGTCGACATGCTGACGCTGCCGGCCTTCTCACCGGCCCCGGTCGAGGTGCTCAAGTACCTGCCGGCCAGCACCGAGCTCGGCAACAACTACCCGTCCGACGGCCCGTACAAGGTCGACTCGTGGGTGCCGACCAAGTCGATCACGTACTCGCGGAACCCGGCCTGGGACGCCTCCACCGACCCGGTCCGCAAGGCGTACGTCGACAAGATCGTGGTGAACGAGACCGTCACCCAGGACTCGGTGCAGCAGCAGCTGCAGACCGGTACGCCGACCGCCGACATGGAGTTCGACGTCGCGCCGCCGCCGTCACAGCTGCCCGCGCTGCAGGCCAAGAAGGACCCGAACCTGACCATCGGCGACACCGCGGGCTCGAACCCGTACGTCATCTACAACACCGTCTCGCCGAACAACAACAAGGCGCTGGAGAACCCGAAGGTCCGGCAGGCGATCAGCTACGCGATCAACCGCGACCACATCCTGCAGGTGCTCGGCGGCAAGACGCTGAACCCGCCGCTCACCCATGTGCTGCCGGACGTGATCACCGGGTCCAAGCAGATCGACCCGTACCCGTACGACCCTGACAAGGCCAAGCAGTTGCTCGCCGAGGCCGGGTACCCGCACCTGACGCTGAAGTTCCTCTACCGCAACGCGACCGAGGGCAGCAGCAAGACGTTCCAGACGATCCAGCAGGACCTCACCAAGGCCGGGATCACGGTCACCGGCGTACCGTCGCCGAACGCGGACTTCTACGTGAAGTACCTGCAGGTGCCGGACGTCGCGCGGCGCGGGGTCTGGGACCTGTCGCTGGCCGGCTGGGGCGCGGACTGGTACGGCAACGCGGCCCTGTCGTTCTTCAACCCGCTGTTCTCGGGTGAGCCGTCGTTCCCGCCGATCGGCAGCAACTTCGGCCTCTACAACGACCCGGAGACCAACGCGCTGATCCAGCAGGCGATCGCCGCACCGACGACCGACGCGGCCGCCGACCTGTGGGCCAAGGCCGACGCCCGGGTGATGGACCAGGCCGCGTTCTACCCGCTGACCAACAACAAGCAGGCGAACTACCACGCCGAGCAGGTGAACAACGCCGTCTACGTCCCCTCGATGCAGAACTACGACCCGACCAACGTATGGCTCTCCAAGGACAGGCAGGGCGGCTAACCTCATGGCCCTGCTTGAAGTAAGGGACCTCAAGGTCTCCTTCGACACCCCGGACGGCACCGTCCGTGCCGTTCGGGGTGTGTCGTTCGACGTCGAGGCCGGGCAGACGCTGGCGGTCGTCGGCGAGTCCGGCTCCGGCAAGAGCGTTGCCACCCAGACCATCACCGGCCTGACCAGGGGTGCTGAGGTCTCCGGTACGGCGTACTTCGACGGCACCGACCTGATCACGGCCGACCCGGCCACGCTGCGGCGGTTGCGCGGGGACCGGATCGGGATGATCTTCCAGGACCCGCTGTCCAGCCTGCACCCGCACTACCGGATCGGCTGGCAGATCGTGGAGATGATCCGCGCGCACGACCGGGTGATCGGCAAGGCGGCGGCCCGGCAACGGGCCGCCGACCTGCTCACGCTGGTCGGCATCCCGCGGGCCGCGGAGCGGATCGACGACTACCCGTACCAGTTCTCCGGCGGGATGCGGCAACGGGTGATGATCGCGATGGCGATGGCCCTCGACCCGGCGCTGCTGATCGCCGACGAGCCCACCACCGCCCTCGACGTGACCGTGCAGGCCCAGGTGCTGAACGTGATGCGGCGGCTCCAGGAGCAGTTCGGTACGGCGATCATCCTGATCACCCACGACCTCGGAGTCGTCGCGGAGATGGCCGACGACGTGGTCGTGATGTACGCCGGCTCGGTGATGGAACGGGCACCACGCCGCGACATCTTCTACCGCAACCATCACCCTTACACGCAAGGCCTGCTGGCCTCCCTGCCGGCCCGCTCCGGCGAGCGGCTGACACCGATCCCGGGCAGCCCGCCAAGCCTGATCAGCCTGCCCGCCGGCTGCCCGTTCGCGTCCCGCTGTCCGCACGTGTTCGACAAGTGCCGCGCGGAGACGCCGCCGCTGCTCGACGTCGGCGGCGACCCCCGGCACCAGTCGGCCTGCTGGCTACCTCACGACGTAAGCGAGGCGATCGCTTCATGAACGAGCGAAGCGAGTTCATCAAACAACACAGCACGCTCGGAGCCTCATCCGCGCCCGGAGCGAAGCGAGGACGTGGATGAGTACCGTACTGCTGACAGTGGAGAACGTCCGCAAGGAGTTCCCCACGCACTCGCGGGAGGTGGTCCGGGCGGTCGACGGGGTTTCCCTCGAAGTCCGCAAGGGCGAGACGCTCGGCCTGGTCGGCGAGACCGGCTGCGGCAAGTCGACCCTCGCCCGCTGCATGGCCCACCTGTACGACGTGACGTCCGGCTCGGTGTGGTTCGACGGGACGGAGATCAGCACGTTGTCCCGCAAGGCAATGCGTCCGGTGCGACGTGAGGTCCAGGTGATCTTCCAGGACCCGTACGGCTCGCTCAACCCGCGCCGCCGGGTCGGCTCGATCATCGGGGACCCGTTCAGCATCCACGGCATCGCGGCCGGCCCGGACCGGAAGAAGAAGGTCCAGGAGCTGATGGAGCTGGTCGGCCTGAACCCCGAGCACTACAACCGGTTCCCGGCCGAGTTCTCCGGCGGGCAGCGGCAGCGGATCGGGGTCGCCCGGGCGCTCGCGCTGCGGCCGAAGCTGGTGATCTGCGACGAGCCGGTGTCGGCGCTCGACGTCTCGATCCAGGCGCAGATCATCAACCTGCTGGCGGATCTGCAGCGCGAGTTCGACCTCACCTACGTGTTCATCTCGCACGACCTGTCCGTGGTCCGGCACGTCAGCGACCGGATCGCGGTCATGTACCTGGGCAAGATCGCGGAGATCGCGCCGACCGCCGACCTGTTCGCGCAGACCCGGCACCCGTACACGCGGGCGTTGCTGTCCGCGCTGCCGGTGGCGGATCCCGACACCGCCGACAGCCGCGAGCAGATCATCCTCGGCGGTGACATCCCGGCCGCGACGAACCCGCCGCCCGGCTGCCGGTTCCACACCCGGTGCCCGAAGGCGCGGGCCGACTGCGCGACGGGCGAGCCGCCGCTGGTCGCCGTACTGAACGATCCGTCCGACCATCAGACGGCGTGCATTCATCCCCTGGAGTTGGGCGAGGACCTGTCCACCGCCGTACCGGACCTGAAGGCCTCATGACTGTGCACATTGCCGGGCCTTCGGCGCCGGCGGGGTCATGGGGCTGGAACTCCCGGCCTTCCCTCGTCCCTCCGGTCGCTTCGCTCCCTCCACTCCTCAGTCCAGGCCGGGAGGCCCCATGACCACGGCATTGGAGTTGGTGGACACCTCGGTCGAGGCGCCGGCGATCGAGGGGCGCAGCCCGTTCGTGCTGGCGTTGCGGCGGTTGCGCCGGGACAAGGTGGCGATGGTCTCGCTCGGCGTGATCGTGCTGATCGTGCTGATGGCGATTTTCGCGCCGGTGTTCGCGCACGTCACCGGGCACCCGCCGAACGAGCAGTACCGCGACATCGGCCTGACCCCGGACGGGCTGCCGCGCGGGCCGAACGCGACGTTCTGGCTCGGCACCGACGACCTCGGCCGCGACATCCTGGTCCGGATCGCGTACGGCGCCCGCGTGTCGCTGCTCGTCGGCGTCATCGCGACCGCGATCACCGTCGCGATCGGCGTCGTACTAGGACTGGCTGCCGGATTCCTCGGGGGCATGGTCGACACCGTGCTGGCCCGGCTGATCGACGTCGTCCTGTCGGTGCCGTTCCTGCTGGTCGCGATCGCGCTGGTGTCGGTCACCGGGCCGAGCCTGACCGTGACCGTGCTGGTGATCGGGTTCTTCAGCTGGGCGTCGGTGGCCCGGATCGTGCGCGGCCAGGTGCTGTCGCTGCGCGAGCGGGAGTTCGTCGAGGCGGCGCGGTCGCTGGGTGCGGGTGACGTCCGGATCATGTTCGTCGACGTGCTGCCGAACGTGCTGGCGCCGGTGATCGTCTACACCACGCTGCTGATCCCGGTGGTGATCGTGACCCAGGCGACGTTGTCGTTCCTGGGGCTCGGGCTGCCGCCGCCGACCGCGGACTGGGGCGGGATGATCAGCGAGTCGCAGAACTACTACACGACCGCCTGGTGGTTCATCCTGTTCCCCGGTCTGGCGCTGCTGATCACGACACTGGCGTTCAACCTGTTCGGTGACGGCGTCCGGGACGCCTTCGACCCGCGAGCGGATCGGACCTAGGACATGGCACTGTTCCTGATTCGCCGGCTCGGCCACGGGATCCTCGTCCTCTGGCTGATCACGGTGGCGGTGTTCGCGTTGTTCTTCGTTGCCCCGAGCAACGTTGCGCAGACGCTCGCGGGACGGCAGGCGACGCCGGAGACGATCGCGCTGATCAAGCACCGGCTCGGGCTGGACCTGCCGGTGTGGAAGCAGTACCTGCACTTCGTCGAGAACGCGGCCCAGGGCAACCTCGGCTACGACTACTACCACCAGGTGCCGGTGACCACGATCATCGGGCAGGCGCTGCCGATCACGGTCTCGCTCGCGCTCGGAGCCGCCGTACTGTGGTTGCTGCTCGGGGTGTTCAACGGGGTGATCTCGGCAGTGCATCCGCGGTCGCTGGCCGATCGCGGGCTGACGCTGTTCTCGTTGTTCTTCTACTCGTTCCCGTCGTTCCTGCTCGGGTTGCTGCTGCTGTACTTCCTGTACTTCCGGCTCACGCTGGCCGGGTTCGACTGGTTCCCGGCCGGCGGCTACGCGACGTTGAGCGAGGGGATCGGGCCGTGGTTCCAGCACCTGTTCCTGCCGTGGATCGCACTGGCGCTGTTGCTGGCGGCCACCTACACCCGGCTGACCCGTGGCTCGATGCTCGACGTGCTGGGCGAGGACTACATCCGTACGGCGCGATCGAAAGGCCTCCGGGAGAGTCGCGTCATCGTCCGCCACGGCCTCCGGAGCGCGATGACCCCGGTGGTGACCCAGTTCGGCATCGACCTGGGCCAGCTGGTCGGCGGTGTCGTCGTCATCGAGACCGTCTTCAGCCTGCCCGGACTCGGCAAGACCGCGGTCACCGCCATCAACCAGCAGGACCTCCCGGTCATCATCGGCATCGTCCTGTTCGCCTCCGCCGCGGTCGTGGTGGCCAACCTGCTGGTCGACATCGCGTACGCCGTCCTCGACCCGAGAGTCCGGCTGCACTAAGGGCGTGTCTGACGGTCCATCGCCTACTGCGCGGCACTCGGCACGGCATCTCGCCGCACTGGAGCAAAGGCCACGATGAAACCACATCGAGGCCTTCACTCCAGCACGCCGAGCTACCGCACCGAGCACCTGCTCGCTACGGCGCTGGACCGTCAGACACGCCCTAAATCAGTTGGTGCCGCTCCGGGATCGACCTACTCTGGGCGCATGGCTACTTGCCTCTGTGTCTAGCTGCGGACCCGCTTCCACGCCAGAAGTGTGTCCACTAGCTTTCACGGAGAGTAACCATGATCACCGTCCGCGGTGTAGATGTTCGCGTCGGCGCCCACCTGCTGCTGTCCGACCTTTCCTTCCACGTCAGCCCCGGCGACCGCGTCGGACTGGTCGGCCGTAACGGAGCCGGCAAGACCACCCTGATGAAGACCCTGGCCGGCGAGGACCGTCCGGCCGCTGGGTCCGTCAGCGTGACCGGCTCCGTCGGGTACCTGCCGCAGGACCCGCGGGCCGCCGACCCGGCCCTCACGGTCACCGACCGGATCCTGTCCGCCCGCGGGCTGGACGTCGCCGTCCGCGACCTGCGCAAGGCCGAGGCGGCGATGAGCACCGCCACCGGCGACGCGCAGGAGCGGGCGATGGCGGCGTACGCCCGGGCCGAGACGCGGTTCCAGGCGGGCGGCGGCTACGCGGCCGAGGCGGAGGCGGCTCGGCTCGCGGCCGGCGTCGGCCTGCCCAACCGCGCGCTCGAGCAGCCGGTCGGCGAGTTGTCCGGCGGACAGCGGCGCCGGGTCGAGCTGGCCCGGATCCTGTTCGCGCAGCACGACACGCTGCTGCTCGACGAGCCGACCAACCACCTGGACGCGGACTCGGTGCTGTGGCTGCGTCAGTTCCTGCTCGGCTACCCGGGCGGGCTGATGGTGATCAGCCACGACCGTGAGTTGCTGGCGGCAACGGTCAACCGGGTGTTCCACCTGGATCCGCAGCGGACCACGATCGACGTCCACAACACCGGCTGGGCGAAGTACCTCGACCAGCTCGAGCTCGACGAGCGTCGCCGTACCCGGGAACGGGCCACGGCGGAGCGGAAGGCGGCGGTGCTGCACGCCCAGGCGGCGAAGATGCAGGCGGGCGCCACCACGGCCGTTGCCGCGCGCAACATGGCGCGGCGGGCGGACAAGCTGCTCTCCGACCTCGAGCCGGTACGGCGTGCCGCCCGGGTGGCCCGGATCCGCCTGCCGGAGCCGGCGCCGTCCGGGAAGACCCCGCTCAGCGCCACCGGTCTGCGGAAGGCGTACGGCGGCCTGCAGGTGCTCGACGGCGTCGACCTGGCCGTGGACCGGGGGAGTCGCGTGGTCGTGCTCGGGCTGAACGGCGCGGGCAAGACCACCCTGCTCCGGCTGCTCGGCGGTCGCGAGGAGCCGGACGGCGGGCGGGTCGTGCACGGTCACGGGCTGCGGCTCGGGTACTTCGCCCAGGAGCACGACACCCTGGACCTGGCCGGGACAGTCCGGCAGAACCTGGCGTCGGTCGCGCCCGGTCTGACCGACGGCGAGGTCCGGAACGTGCTCGGCTCGTTCCTGTTCAGCGGTGACGACGCGGAGAAGCCGGCGCACGTGCTGTCCGGCGGCGAGAAGACCCGCCTGGCGCTCGCCGGGCTGGTCCACTCCGGCGCCAACGTGCTGCTGCTGGACGAGCCGACCAACAACCTGGACCCCGCGTCCCGCGACGAGGTGCTCGGCGCGGTCGGCAGCTACCCGGGCGCGATCGTCATGGTCACCCACGACGAAGGCGCCATCGAGGCCCTCCGCCCCGACCGGGTGCTGATCCTCCCGGACGCCACCGAGGACCTCTGGACCAACGACTACCTCGACCTCGTCTCCCTCGCCTAACCGTCCCCTCGCCGATCGTCCCCTCGCCGTACCGTCCCCTCGCCGTACCGTCCCCTCCGGTTGGCTGACCCACCTCTGGGTGGGTTGGCCACCGGGAATCCGGTTGGCTGACCCACACTCTGGTGGGTCAGCCAACCAAAGGGGGGCGGCGGGTCAGCTGAGGCGTTCCTGCAGGTGGACGGTGATTTCGTCGCCGGGCTGCTTGCCGATCAGGTCGCGCAGCGTGCCCTTCACGGGGAGTTTGTGGGTGCCGTCGCCGAGCGCCATGAACGAGCTCTCGAACGGGTGGCCGTCCATGGTGCCGCGGACCTTCACCAGTCCGCGGGTGCCGAAGTACTCGGCCGACCCCGGCATCTGCACGAAGGTCCAGCCGCCCTTCGCGTCGCTCTTCTGCAGCGGCGCGGTGAACGTCTTGTCCAGCTTTCCGGTCTTCTTGGTCACGGTGAGTTCCTCTCTGGGGTGCCTTCACCCACTAGGTAGAGACCGAATCCCGGTTTTCGACATTGAGTGTCCCGCGTCGGGTGGCGCTTGGCGCTTGCGGCGCCCAGGCACGCACCTCGCGGCACTTGCCCAGCGCCCACGATGCTCCGCATCGAGGCCACTGCTCAAGCACCGCGATGCACGCACCTGAACACCGCAATCACTCAAGCGACACCCGACGCGGGACACTATTGTTGATCGGTGATCACGATCCGCCCGGCGGGGCGCTCCGCCGTACCCGACGTACTGGCGTTGCTGGACGGCGCGACCGAGTGGCTGGTGGCTCAGGGGCGGACGGACCAGTGGGGCACCGAGCCGCACTCGACGAACCCGCGGCGGATCGCGCAGATCACCGGGTTCGCCGACGACGGTGGGCTGTGGGTGGCCGAGGACGACGGGCGGGTCGTCGGTGCGCTGGCTGTGGGTGACGCGATGCCATACGTGCCGCCCGCGGAGGAGCCGGAGCTGTACGTGCGCCTGCTCGTGACGGACCGGGCATCCGCCGGCCTGGGCATCGGCACGACGTTGCTCGACCACGCCCGCAAGCTGGCGCGAGACGCCGGAGTCGGGATGCTCCGGGTGGACTGCTTCGCGGGTGGCGATGGGGCGCTGGTCCGGTACTACGAGAAGCAGGGGTTCACGCGGATGGTCGAGTTCGCCGTACCGGTCAATGACTCGGAATGGCCGGGTCAGGTCCTCTTCCAGCGGCTGTGATCGACCGGTGCACGGTGCCGTGCGCGTCGCTGCAGTGCGCGTCCACCTCGTCGCCGGTAGCGTGATCGACCTGCAGGGTGGAGTGCGTCAGGTGGTGACGCTCGGCCAGTAGCGCCTCGATCTGGACGCGGATCTGGTGGCAGTCGAGGCCTTCCGCGACCAGGATGTGGGCGGAGGCGGCCGGTTCGCCGGAGGTGATCTCCCAGACGTGCAGGTCGTGCACCTCGACGACCCCGTCGACGGCGCAGAGCTCGGCGCCGAGGGCCTGCGGGTCCAGGCCGGCGGGCGCGGCCTCGAGGAAGATCCGGCCGGAGTCGCGGACCAGCGAGATGCCGGCCTTCAGCATCAGCGCGGCCACGACCAGCGCGGCGATCGCGTCGGCGCGGGCGAACCCGGTCACCAGGACGATCAGACCGGCGATCGCGGTCGCGATGAACGCGAACAGGTCGTTCAGGATGTGCTGGTAGGCGCCCTCGACGTTCAGGCTGCTGCGGTTCGCCTTGCTGATCATCCAGGTGGCGATCAGGTTCACCACGATGCCGACCACACCGGTGATCAGCACCAGCGCGCCCTTGACCTCGGGCGGGTCGATCATCCGGTGGATCGCCTCGTAGACGAAGTACACCGCGAGCAGCAGCAGCGTGATGCCGTTGGCCTGCGCGGACAGGATCTCGACCCGCTTGAGCCCGAACGTGAACCCGCCGGCCGGTGGCCGGGCGGCCAGCCGGATTGCGATCAGGGCCAGCACGATCGCGATCGCGTCGGTCAGCATGTGGGCCGCGTCGGTGATCAGCGCCAGCGAGCCGGCCGCGATACCGACGACCACCTCGGCGGCCATGAAGCCGACGATCAGCGCGAGCGCACCGCTCAGCAGCTTCCGGTCCGCGTCGGCGCTGACTCCGTGGCCGTGCCCGTGACCGTGTTCCTCGCTCATGCGTCGGACCTTTCGGGGTGGCCATGCCGTTCGGGATGCATGGCGTCGGTGTGCTCGGTGTGCGCGACGGCGAGGTCGACGAGCATCCGGACGTGCGCGTCGTCCAGGCGGTAGTAGGCCATCCGGCCGTCCCGCCGTACGGCGACCACCCGGTGTGCCCGCAGCAGCCGGAGGGCATGGGAGGTCGCGGACTCACTCATCCCGGTGACGGCAGCGAGGTCGCAGACGCACAGCTCGCCGTCGAGCAGTGCGACCAGCAACTTCAGCCGGCGTGGATCCCCGAGCAGGCTGAACACGTCAGCCGTGTCGACCACATCCGCCTCGGCAGGCATCCTGGCGTTGACGCTGGCCACCCGCTCCGGATCCACGAGCCGGACGTTGCACGCATCCACACTCTGCACATCTGCAGAACTCTTCATACGTCGAGGCTAAAGCATGATCCCGCGACACGCCAAGAACCCGGGCACAATCGGCTGGTGACCGACTACCCACAGGTGTCGACCGACGAGCGCTCGATGCTGGAACAGTTCCTCGACTTCCACCGCGCGGCCGTGCTCCGGACGCTGGACGGCGTGCCCGACTCACTGGTTGGTCAGCGGGTGCTGCCGGCGACGGAGTTGACCGTCGGCGGCATCGTGAAGCACCTGGCCGCGATGGAGGACCTCTGGTTCAGCCACAAGCTGCTCGACGCACCGAGTGCGGAGCCGTGGCGCTCCGCGCCGTTCGACGAGGACCCGGACTGGGAGTTTCACTCGGCGGCGGGCGACTCGGTCGGCGTACTGCGGGAGTTGTACGTCGCGGCGTGTGCGGCCAGTCGGCGGATCACCGCGGGGATCGACTCACTGGATGCGCTCGCGGCTCGGGCCTCGTTCGGGGAACAGTTGGTCAGTCTGAGGTGGATCTACCTGCACATGATCGAGGAGACCGCGCAGCACCGCGGTCACCTCGATCTGCTGCTGGACGCTCTGCGTCAGGATTCGTTGCGGTAGTAGGGGTGCGTGACCGGGGCCACATCGCACTCTGAGACGATCGTCACGGCCGGTCATGTCCTGAGTAAGGACTGTGTGAAGAATCAGTGCTGACCCTCCGCCCGAGTGTGGATCACCCGGCGCCGGACCGTAAGTTCGAACGCGGGTGGTCAGTCGAGGTCAGGAGTGAACGAAGTGCAACGGGGCTCACGGGGCGTGCCGTCGGCATGCCCACACTTGTCGGCGCCGGGATCGTCGTGACGACGCTGAACAAGATTCTTGCCATCGCCGGAGTGGTCGTCACTCTCGGCGGGGTGGCGCTCGGCTTCCGGTCGGTCTCGGCCGGTGGCACGGTCTGCGGTTCCGCCTTCCAGCCCGCCGCCGGCATCACCCCCATGGCCTGCGACAACGCCCTCAACAGCTCCGGCACGCTGGTCACGGTCGTGATCAGCGCGGGCGTGCTCTGCCTGATCGCCGCAGCCGCCGTGAAGGTCGTCCGGGACAAGGTCAGCGCCTGAGCATCGAACCGTTCCGGCTGGACGTGCCGGACAGTGACCTCGCCGACCTGCGGGCCCGCCTCGACCTGACCCGCTGGCCGGACGAGCTCCCCGATGTCGGGTGGGCGTACGGCGTACCCAAGTCGTATCTCCAGGACCTGGTCGACTACTGGCGTCACGACTACGACTGGCGCCAGGCGGAGCAGCGCCTCAACGACTGGCCGCAGTACACGACCACCATCGACGGCGCGACCGTCCACTTCGCCCACCTCCGTTCGCCCGAGCCGGACGCAACGCCACTCCTCCTCACCCACGGCTGGCCCGGCTCCCTCGTCGAGTTCACCCACGTCGCCGGACCGCTGTCCGACCCCCGCACGTACGGCGGTGACCTGGCCGACACCTTCCACCTGGTGATCCCGAGCATCCCCGGATTCCCGTTGTCCGGGCCGACCCGCGACACCGGCTGGGAGCTGCTCCGCATCGCCGAAGCCTGGTCGGTGCTGATGACCCGCCTGGGCTACCAGCGGTACGGCGTCCAAGGTGGCGACTGGGGTGGCGGCATCTCACGGGAGCTCGGGCGGATCCACCCCGAGCAGGTGATCGGCGTACACCTCAACCTCATCCCCGGCGCGGGCGCGACCACCGAGCCGACACCGGAGGAACTCGAGCCACTCGCCCCCGCAGAACGCGAACGCACTTGGGCCTCCTGGCGGCGATACCAGGAGTGGGCGAAGGACAAGCAGGGGTACGCCGACCTGCAGACGACGCGACCGCAGACGCTGGCCTACGCACTCACCGACTCACCGGTCGGGCAGCTGGCCTGGATCGCGGAGAAGTTCGCGGAGTGGTCCGACCCGGCGAGCACCGTCGACCGCGACCTGCTGCTCACCAACGTGATGCTCTACTGGCTCACCCGTACGGCGGGATCCGCGGGGCGCATCTATTACGAGCGCGCGCACGCGCCGTACTGGGGGCAGCCGCCGGAGCCGTCCGCCACCCCGACCGCGTTGCTGGATCTCGCGCACGACAACTTCATCCCGCTGCGCCACATCGCGGACCGGACGAACAACATCGTCCGCTGGACCAGCCATCCGCACGGCGGTCACTTCGCCGCACTCGAACAGCCCGAGATCCTGGTCGACGACATCCGGGCGTTCTTCCGCAGCCTGAGCTGATGGCGGTGCGCCGGCATGCGCCAGGTTATTGCCGGCGCACCTGCTCGGTCGGCAGACCCTTCCAGTACCCGCGGCGCAAACCCTCAATCACGCGCGAACTATCGTGGCTGCCATGAGTTTTACCGGCTTCCCGGCGGCGGCGCTGGACTTCTACGACGACCTCGAGATGGACAACACCAAGACGTTCTGGACGGCGCACAAGCACGTCTACGAGGAGTCGGTCCGCGCTCCGATGGCGGCGCTGCTGGCCGAGCTCGAGGAGGAGTTCGGGACCGCGAAGCTCTTCCGGCCGTACCGCGACGTGCGGTTCGCCAAGGACAAGACGCCGTACAAGACGCACCAGGGCGCGTTCATCGACGTCGCGCCGGCGACTGGGTGGTACGTGCAGGTCTCGGCGCCCGGGGTGCGGGTCGCGGCCGGGTTCTACGAGGCGAGCTCGGAGCGGCTCGGGCGGGTCCGGACGGCGATCGACGACGACCGGCGCGGCAAGCAGCTCGAACGGTTGCTGGCCGACCTGACCGGCGCCGGCTGGGAGGTCGGCGGCGACAAGTTGAAGACGAGCCCGCGCGGGTACGACGCGGACCATCCGCGGATCGACCTGCTCCGGCACAAGTCGCTGACGGTCGGGAAGTCCTACGGCTTCGAACCGGTGATCCACACTCCGGAGCTGGCCGAGTTGGTGCGCGCCGACTGGCGGGCGACCAAGCCGCTGATCACCTGGCTGACCGACAACAGCTGAACGTCAGTCGTCGTACGTGTGCAGGATGCGGGAGAGGATGTCGCGCGTCTTGTTCGGCGGCGGGGCCGCGACGCACAGCGCTTCCATGGTGGCCGTGTAGCGGTCGAGGTCCTCGAGCTTGTCCAGGTACAGCGCACTGGTCAGGTGCTCGATGTAGACGATGTCCGGCAGGTCCTGCTCCGGGAAACGCAGGATGCTGTACGCGCCACCGGTCGCGGCGTGGCCGCCGCCCTCGAACTCCATCACCTGGAGCGTCAGGTTCGGCATGTGGGTAGCCTCGAGCAGGTGCTCCAGCTGCAACCGCATCGCCTTCACGCCGCCGATCGGCCGGCGCAGCACCGACTCGTCGACAACGGCCCACAGCCGCACCGGGTCGGGCCGGGTGAGGATGCCCTGCCGGTTCACCCGCAGCGCGACGCGGCGCTCGACCTCCTCGGCTGGGATCAGGCCGCGGCCGAGCTGGACGACGGCACGCACGTACTCCGGGGTCTGCAGCAGGCCGGGGACGAACTGCAGCTCATAGGTACGGATCAGCTGCGCGGCGGACTCGAGGTCCAGGTAGGAGTGGAACCAGCTCGGGAGCACGTCGCCGAAGCGGTGCCACCAGCCGGGGTTGTTCGCGTCGCGCGCCAGTGACAGCAGTCGCTCGCGCTCCTCGCCGTCGTCCAGGCCGTACAGCGTGAGCAGGTCGCTGACGTCGCGCTCCTTGAAGCCGACGCGGCCGAGCTCCATCCGGCTGACCTTGGACTCCGACGAGCGGATCTCCCAGCCTGCGTCGGAGCGACTGATCCCAGCCGCCTCCCGCATCCGACGCAGGTGCGCTCCGAGGATGATCCGGAGCGCAGTCGGCCCGCTTTGCGCGCCCGACTCTGTCACACCCACCTCCCACAGCCCCCAGCAGCTCGGTTCAGCGGCGACATCACTCCGCAGGGAGACATCATCGCACGGACGACCGGGAATCTGCCGAAGTTCTTACATAAGCCGTCAGCCTTCACATCCACGATCACGCAGCGTAGTAGTGAACCGGTCCGGCAGATCATCTTTGTCATGACAAATTAACGATCGAGAGGCTGGTCGAACAGTGTTCGTCGGGCCGCCGGCCCGCCGTTCGCAGGCGGAAAACCAGGTTTTCGGGTCACGAAGTGGAAAACGTGCGGATGCACGTGCATCCGACGCTTGCATTCGCAGCGTGCCGACGCCATGATTGATTCATGCACAGAAGGTGAGCTGAATCTCGCGAAAAGTGACATCGCGTGATCCGGCAGGCCGGTCCTACAGACCGCCGGGGCGCAAGCGCCGGCACGACTGGTTGGGGAACCCGAGTCGATGACTGACGACGACAGTGAGGCAGCCGAACGCGCCGCGGAGATCAGCGGACGCGCGCCCGACGAGCTGACCGAGCGGGAGATCCAGGAGCTGGTCGCGCGTTGCCCCGAGCAACAGCGCTGGGCCTTCGAGGGCTGGCTGCGCGGCGTCCGTCAACTCGACGGCGACCCGATCGTGAGCTTGGCCCCATGACCACCGACAGAGCAGCAGGAGGCCGAAAGATGGTGCGGATCTGGCTGGGAGACCACCTGATCGCCGAGTACCTTGCCGAGCCCGACCGCGCATCGCGGTACCAGCGGGTGATGACGCCGAAGTTCACCGGTTTGCGAATCACCGTTGACAATTCGGCCGGCGGGACGGCGTCCGAGCTGCCGAGTGAGCAGCTCTGGCCGCTCACGGTTCAGTAGTCGCCGCCGCCCCAACCACAGACCAAGGCCGACCCTTGCCGGAGGGTCGGCCTTTGCTGTTCTCTTACAGTTCAGTACGGCGCTCTGCCGGACGCGCTCGGCGTCCGCGGCGGGGCGCCGTACTCATGTCTGCTTGATCCGTGCTGAGTCGCCGCACACAAGAAGAGACCCCTTCGTCACTCGCCTGGCGAAGGGGTCTCTTGCTTCCGGTGGAGTTCAGGCGAGGTCGTCGAACTCCCCGTCGTGGACACCGCCGAGGAACGCCTCGATCTCGGCCTTGGTGAACACCAGCGCCGGTCCATCGGTGTGACGCGAGTTCCGCATCGCCACGCCGCCGCCCGGCAGCTTCGCAACCTCTACGCAGTTGCCGTTCGGGCCACTCCGCTGACTCTTCCGCCAGTTCAGCTCGGTGATCGAGTCGCCGGGCATGCCGTTGTAGACAGCAGTCATCAGCTGCACCTTCCGTACGTCTTTGGCATATGCACGTGCATTTGGCCTTGCATTTGCATCGTACACGCTTGGCGCCGATGTGTCCGCACCGTTACCCCGCGTGCTCAAAACCTGCTCACAGGTGACGTCAGCAGTCGCCCGACGTGACCGTTTCCCCCGGAGCGACAGGCCGGATGGGCACATGCCACCTGTGCCGAAACCGCCTGCGGCGGTGCCGCCGCCTGCTTCCGCGTGGGCGCGGTGCCGCCGGGCCTCCGCCCCCGCCTCCGCGTGCGGCGGAACCCCGGCCCGGCTGCGCCGGCCACCCTGGCACCCACCACCTCGTCCCACAGCACCTGCTCGACTCAATGCAGCCGACGGGCCGCTCGACCACTGCAGGTCGGCTGGCGGGTTGTTTGACCGCTGACGTGCTGCACAACCTGCCAGCGACCACGAAGGCCGCCACCGCCCGAGCCGCCGGCTGGGCGGTTCTGCCGCCTGCATCCGCCTGCGGCGGCTCAGCGCGCGCGGCCCTGCCCTGCGACCGCCTGCGGCGGCTGCCTCGGTCGTCTGTTGGCGGTTCGGCTCTGGCGAGGTGCTGCGGCTGGAGACGGGTGTTGGCAGTAGTACTGAGAGGTGGTGTGGTTGGGGTGTTGTGGGGTGGGGAAAGTAGGGGGTGGAGGCTGGCGGGTGGTTGGTTTGTCAGGACCTGCGGGTGATCCGAAAAGGCTTCTCTGCTTGACGAATCAGGGAATCGAGCGGTTGCTTCGACCGACGTTCGGACCAACCGGAGCCGCAAGGACCAACCAGTGCTCCAACAGGTCTGCAACTGCCCTACGATGACAAATCCAGAATTCCCCGACACGAAGGCTGCGCCGATGGCGACTTCCGACACTTCGGATCCGAACCCGGAGTTCGACACTTCCCAACCGACCATCGCTCGCGTCTACGACGCCCTGCTTGGTGGTAAAGACAACTTCGCCGCCGACCGGGAAGGCGCGGGGCTCTACCTGAAGTACGTCCCGGACGCCGGTCGCTGTGCGATCGAGAACCGGCAGGCGCTGGTCAAGGGTGTGCAGTACCTGGCCCGCCAGGCCGGTATCGACCAGTTCCTCGACATCGGCAGTGGCCTGCCGACGCAGAAGAACACCCACGAGGCGGCGCAGGACATCAACCCGAACGCCAAGGTCGCGTACGTCGACAACGACCCGATCGTGCTCGCGCACGGCCGGGCGCTGCTGGCGACGAACAACAGCACCATCGTGGTGACCGCCGACCTGCGGCAGCCCCAGGAGATCCTGGACAACCCGGAGATCAACGACCACCTGGACTTCGACCGTCCGGTGGCGCTGATGATCGTCGGCCTGCACATGCACTTCCACGACGACGAGAAGCCGGACGAGTGGGTCCGGACGATCATGAACAAGCTCGTCCCGGGCAGCTACCTGTTCATCACCGACTTCGTCGACACCGGTGAGCCGCTGCAGAAGGGGATGGAGCGGGCCGGCCTGGAGAGCCTCGGCAACGGCTGGATCCGGACCCCGGAGCGGATCGAGCAGCACTTCCTCGGCATGCCGCTGATCCCGCCGGGCCTGGACTTCCTGGCCCGCTGGTTCCCGGAGGACCCCGAGGCCGAGGTTCCGGCCGTCGAGGACCTGCAGCCCTGGCAGCGCATCCTGATGGCAGGCATCGCCAAGAAGGAAATCTGACCCCAGCACCCCCGAAAGGCGCGCGTCCCGACTACGGGCCGCGCGCCTTTCGCATGTCCGGCAGTCAGGTCAGCGGCTTGGTGGCCGGTCCGTCGAGATTCCGTCCGGTGTAGCTGAAGCGGGAGCCGTGGCAGTTGCAGTCCCAGGTGGTGTCGGCGGGGTTCCAGCGCAGGGGGCAGCCGAGGTGGGTGCAGACGGGGTCGACGGTGTGGAGTTCGCCTTCGTGGTCGCGGTAGGCGCCGACGGTGCTGCCGTCGGCGAGCGTGAGCAGGCCGCCCTGGCCGATCTCGAGGTGGTCGAGTCCGCCCTTCAACCGGCCCAGGTGTCCGCTCGCGAACTCCTTGCCGACGTGGAGGTTGTCCTTCACCAATTTCGCCACTGCCTGCACGTCGCCGATCCGGCCGGCGTCGTACAGGCTCGCCGTCGGGTTGTCGCGGTCGAGGACCAGGTCGCGGAGGATGCCGGCGGCAACGGTTCCGTTGGTCAGGCCCCACTTGTGCATGCCGGTGGCAACCAGAGCCGGCGTCCCCGGGGCCTTGCCGACGAACGGGAGCAGGTCCGGCGTGCTGTAGTCGTGCGCCGACCAGCGGTACTCCGGCACGGCCTCGAAGCCCCACGCCTCGCCGACCCAGTCGACCAGGCTCTGGTACGCCGATTCGGCGTCGCTGTCCTCGTCATTGCCGACGACGATCAGCCCGTTCGGGCCACCGCCCGGCCAGGGACGGGTGGACCGCACGGGCGCGTCGACGGAGATTGCCATCCCACGCGGCGCTTCGATCGGCAGGCGTACGGCGATGCCCTGCGACTGACTGGGACGGGTACGCGCGAAGTACCCGCCGGTGAGCCCGATCGGCAGCAAGGTCGCCACGATCGCGTGGTTGGCGCGGACCAGAGGACCCTGCGCGGTGACTGCCTGGATGTCGTGGTCGGTGTTCAGCTCGGTCACCCGGCTGTTATCGAAGATCCGGCCGCCGGCCTGGGTGAACGCGGTCGCGAGGCCGGCCAGGTAGCGGGCCGGATGGAGCTGGAGTTGGTCGTCGAAGCACACGACCTCGGCGACCTTCAACGGCAGGTCGAGCTCGTCCGGGTGGGCGAAGCGGGCCGGGAGCCCGAATGCGGCCGCGACATCGGCCTCGCGGCGAAGCGTGGAGTCGGGTGTCGACGAGTAGACGAAGGCCGGCGTACGAGTGAGTTCGCAGTCGATACCGAGTCGGTCCACCAGTGCGGCGACCTCCTCGACGGCGGCCTGGTTGGCGGTCGCGTACTGGCCCGCCTTGCCGGGACCGTGCCGGTCGAGCAGGTCGGCGTAGATCGCACCGTGCTGGGACGTGACCTTCCCGGTGGTGTTGCCGCTGGTCCGCCCGCCGACCCGGCCGGCTTCCAGCAGTACGACGTCCGCGCCCTCCTGCTGGAGGTACAACGCGGTGGTCAGCCCGATCACGCCACCACCGACCACGACCACGTCGGCGTGCTTGTCGGCGAGGATCCCGTCGTACTGCGGAATCGTTGCGGTCGCGAGCCACACGGAACCTTGCGTCGTCATGTGGTTCCGGTACCCGCCTGGGGCGATCTCAGTGCTTCCGCTCCGCGAGTAGTGCGAGCCGGCGGAGGGTCTCGTGGTTGCGGACACTCAGGACCGGGTCGATCAGGCTGTGCGGGAGCGCGGCGGCCGGTCCCTTGACGGCCTGCTCGCGCATCACCAGGTGGCAGTCGCCGTCACGGTCGGTGGCGACGAACTCCACCTGCCCCTCGCCGGTGGGCCAGGCGCGCACGCGGAGTTGCAGAAAACGCAGTGGTTCGTACTGCTCGACTGTCGTGGTGTCGTCGATGACCAGCGGCCAGATCCCGACCGAGTGGTGCAGGCTGCGACCGGGCTGCGGGAACCCCTCCTCGACGTCCCGCACCCGGGATGCTCCGACCACCCAGGCGGCGTACGTCCACCCGTCGGTCAGGATCGCGAACACGTCGGCCACCGGCGCCCGAATCAACCACTCGTTCTCCGTCATGGGCGGCCTGTACCCAGCATCGACGCAGTGTCAACGAAATGCTGACATCGATCTTGTCAACGGATCGATGACATGCTATATCAAGAGGTGCGTGTTGACACCGAATGTCGACGAATGGTGGAGGTGGAAACGATGTTGATGCGCACTGACCCGTTCCGGGAGCTCGACCGGCTCGCCCAGCAGCTGACCGGTGCGGTGACACCGGGTACCTGGTCGCGGCCGAGCCCGATGCCGATGGACGCCTACCGGTCCGGTGACGAGTACGTGATCGTGTTCGACCTGCCCGGGGTGAGCCCGGACGCCATCGATCTCGACGTCGAGCGGAACGTGCTGACCGTGAAGGCCGAGCGCCGTCCGGCGGCCTTGGACGAGGGCGTCGAGATGCAGGTCGCGGAGCGGCCGCTCGGGGTGTTCTCACGGCAGTTGTTCCTGGGCGACACGCTCGACGCCGACCGGATCAGCGCGTCGTACGAGAACGGCGTCCTGACCTTGACGATCCCCGTTGCCGCGCAGGCCAAGCCGCGCAAGATCGCGATCGCCGGCGGCGACACCGGCAGCCGAACCGTCACCGGGGAGACCGTCGGCGACAGCAAGCAGCTCGACGCCTGAGATTTCGACGCCTGACAGGAGTGCCGATGCCGCAGCCTGACGGAACCGGTCCCGCTCCGGCGGCGGCGCTGGAACTCCTGCTGGACGTGCTGGAAAGATTGCCCTCCGCCCCGAACGTCCCCTGGGTGGAGGGCGATTCCGCCGCGGACGAGGTGCTGGAAGCACTCGTCCTGCTGCGGGAGTTGCGGGAGCGGCTGAACGGCTGGGAACCGCGGCTGATCGAGGCGGCCCGGGCCGCCGGGATCAGCTGGATCCGGCTGGCGCCGGTGCTCGGCGTCACCAGCCGGCAAGCGGCCGAGCGGCGTTACCTGCGGCTCAACCCGCACGCGTCCCAGCCGGAACTGAACGGCGAGCAACGGGTGCAGGCGGCCCGGGACGAGCGGGCCGGCGACCGCGCGGTCGCGAGCTGGGCCCGCGACAACGCCGCCGATCTCCGCCGGCTCGCCGGGCAGGTCGCGGCACTCGACGGGCTGGACGGTACGGCGCAGGCCCGGGTCGACGCCGTACACGATGCCCTTGGCAACAATGACTCGGCCGCGTTGCTCGCGCCGCTGGCTGCCGCGGGCGCGCAACTCGGCAAGGATCACGGGGCGCTGGCCGACCGGATCACCGAGATCGGCGCCCGCACCGACGAGGCCCGCTGTTCCGGCCGGAACCGCCACCACGGCCACGGCCGGACCGCTAGCACAGACGAGGCTGACCGATGATGAAACTGTTGTTCGAACTTCGCCCGGTCGAGCACCTGGAAGCCAGTGTGGACTACTACCGGGACCTGGGCCTGGAACCGATCGCCTGGCCCAGTGACGACACCGCGTTGCTCGGGCTCCGCGGCCACCGGCCCACCATCGCCCTGGTCCGCGACCCAGCGGAGGGAGCGCTCGGCGCCGGCGGCGTGTACGACGTGGGCGACATCGACACCTTCTTCGAGGACCATCGCGAGCTCGACTGGCTGCTCAGCCCCGCGGACAGTCCACTCGGCCGGTACGCGGTGTTCGCGGACCGGACCGGCAGCGCGATCCGGCTCCTCGACCCGGCGCCCGGCGACGGGGCCGGACCGTCCGGAACCACCGAGCGGATCGTTGCGCACGCAGAGCCGTGCATGACATCCCGGCCGGTGGGTACAGGCTTGGGGCAGGCATGACCGTGGTCCAGAAACGTGCCACGCCGTGACTC
Source organism: Kribbella sp. NPDC050124 (assembly GCF_044460355.1). NCBI lineage: Bacteria > Bacillati > Actinomycetota > Actinomycetes > Propionibacteriales > Kribbellaceae > Kribbella > Kribbella sp. NPDC050124. Next base: position 202,278 of record NZ_JBITJU010000003.1, on the reverse strand, counting down.
ACCGTCGCGAGGTCATACCAATGGTCACCGTAGAACAGCAGGTTCCTGTTCATTGTTCGACCGCGGCCGATCGGGCCGCCCGGGAAGCAGCCACCCGACAGCTGATGGAACGCAGGGCTGCCAGCACCGACGAAACAGAGCGGCAACAGCTGCTCGAAGAGGTCGTCGAGCTCAACATCGAGATGGCCCGGGGGATCGCCCGCCGGTTTCGAGGCCGCGGGGCCGAGGCGGACGACCTGGAGCAGGTCGCGTACCTGGGCCTGGTGAAGGCCGCCCACCACTACCGTCTCGACGCCGACACGCCGTTCATCGGGTTCGCCATCCCGACCATCCGGGGCGAGGTGAAACGCTACTTCCGCGACTGCGCGTGGACGGTGCGGATCCCGCGCCGGTTGCAGGAGATGCAGGGCACGATCGCCACCAAGCTGCCGCTGCTCGAGCAGCAGCTGAACCGCGAGCCGACGCCCGCCGAGATCGCCGAGCACCTGGAGGTCGAGGTCGCCGAGGTCGAGCAAGCGCTCGCTGCCAAGGGCTGCTTCAACGTCTTGTCGCTCGACCGTCCGTCGGACGTGGACGCCGACCTGACGCTGGCCGACGTCGTCGCCGACACCGAGGACGGCAGCATCGACCAGCTGGAGACGGTCGAGATGCTGCAGCCGGTACTGTCCGGGCTCGGGCCGCGGGAACGCCGGATCCTGCAGTTGCGGTTCGTCGAGGGCTGGACCCAGTCCGAGATCGGGCGCGACATCGGCGTCAGCCAGATGCAGGTGTCCCGGGTCCTCCGCAAGATCCTGGACGACCTCCGCACCAAGCTGACCCCGCTCCCCGCCGCCGCCTGACCGAAGCCGGTGCTTGCCCGGGGCAACCCGGGCAAGTGCCGGCTGCGCCGTGACGCCGGCTGGGCGTTCGTCGTTCATCTGTCCGTGCCCGGGGTGAGGACTCACCCGCCCGGGATGGTCACGCCGGGCCCCGGCTGGTTGCACAATGGGGGAAACGACGGATGGAGTCGGTGGTTTTGGCGTTCGGGATGTTCAGGACGGTGCCCGCGGACGCGGTGGCCATCGTGCGGTCGTACCCGCCGATGGTCGTCTGCTTCGCGGCCGCGTTGACCGGTACCGCCCTGGTCTTCGACGTCTTCTACCTGATCGCGAGTCCGGGGCTCACGCTCGCGCTGGTCTACACCGTGCCGGTGCTGGCCGGGCTGATCGCCGGCCTGGTCGCGGCGGCCGACGACGTCGGGCTGGAGCGTGCGGTGCTGCTGCGCACCGTCGGCGTTGCGGTCGCCTTCGGCCTCACGAATGTGGTCGTGGTGGCGATGCTCGCCTCGATGCGCCGGACCGACCCGTCGAACTGGGCGGCCGGCGGCCAGGCGGTGCTGTTCGCGGGCTGCACGGTCGTCGCGGTCGCCATCTCGATCGTTGCCGTCCGCAAGTTGATCGACGCGCTCGGCCTCGAGCTGCGGACCAAGCTGCCGCGCCGCCCGGTCCGGGTCCCGGTCGCCGCGGCGGCGGTGGCGGCGGCACCCCGGGCCCGGGTGAGCAAGGAGTCCGCCGCCCGCGCCGCCCCCGTGCCGGTTCCGGCGCCACCACCACCGGACGACGAGGAGACGATCCACATCTACGTCCCGCCGCCGCCGAAGATCGTGGACCTCGAGGAGGCTCGTCCGGTCAGCTCGAGCGAGTCGACCGGTCACGCCGACCGCTTGGTCCCGCGGGTACGGCGTACCGCCGGCCGTCGTACCCACAAACCTGGCCGGCGTCCGGGTCAGTAACAGATCTGGTCGGTGGCCGGGAGGCGGCCGCTGATCAGGTAGGACACGACCCGGTCGTCGACGCAGGCGTTGCCGTACTCACCGAAGATGCCGTGTTTGCGCGCGTTCTTCAGGGTCAGCAGGCGGGCCTCGGTCAGGCCCTTCTGGAGTTGCGCGGCGTTCGCGTAGATTGCCCGCGGGTCGCCGTCGGCCGCGACGATCAGGGCCGGCTCCCGGTTCGCGATCCGGGTCAGCGGCTCCTGCGGCTGCACCGGCCAGAAGGCGCACGGCGAGATCATCCGGGTCAGCGCACCGAAGTACGGCTCGTCGCGTCGGTGCTGCTGGATGTCGCGCCAGTAGGTCTGCGGATCCCGTGACACGGCCCGGTCGCCACACGGGATCGCGATCTGCGCGCTGACCAGCTGCGAGAACGCCGGCGTCAGCAAAAGCTCGAGGAACCCGCCGAGCGCCTCGCTCGGCTCGACCGGTCCATTGGTGGCCTTGAGCAACGTCTGCACGAACTCGGTGTACATCGCCCGGGCCGGATCGCGGTCGTCCGCGAGTGGCCCGAAGAGCACCATCGGCATCGAGCCTTCGTCGAGCGTGTGCTTCCCGATCCGGAGCCCCTGCTGAGCGGTCACCCGGTAGATCCGGTCGATCTTGGCCAGCACCTGCGCGGTCGTCGTACCCAGCTGGTACGTCGAGTGCCGCGCAGCCGCCCAGGACGCCCAGGCCCGCAACGCCGCCTCGTTCGCGGGGCCGACCTCCCGCAGCAGCTGCGGTCCGTACTTCGACGGATCCATCGGCCCGTCCAGCAGGACCCGATCCGTGCGGCCGGGGAACAGCTGCAGATAGACCGCGCCGAGATAGGTGCCGTACGAGTAGCCGAGGTACGAGATCTTGTCCTCGCCGAGCGCGATCCGGACCTGGTCGATGTCCCGGGCAGTGTTCCGCGTGTTGATGTACTGCAGCACCGGCCCCGCATTCTTGGCACACTGCGCGGCGATGTCGGCCTGCAGGCGAGTGGAGCGCACGAACGACGACCGGTCGCTGCCGCCGGACCACGGCCAGCCCGCGGCCGGCAGCTTGCAGTCCACCGGCGTACTGCGGCCGACGAACCGCGGGTCGAGTCCAATCAGGTCGTACCGCGACCCGGCTTCCTTCATCGCAACCCGCAGCCGTAGCGGCATGGTCAGCCCGGGACCACCCGGACCGCCGTCGTTGAGCACCATCGCACCGATCCGGTCGCCGGTCGCCTTCAGCCGCGACATCGCGATCGAGATCTTCGGCCCGTCCGGCCGGCTGTAGTCCAGCGGAACTTTCAGCTCACCACATTGCGCCCCGGCCTCATCCAGCGCGGCGCCCTCGGCGTCGGCGGCGTTCAGCTGACAGTGGTGCCATTGGATGGCGGGTGGTTCTTCCGTGGCCTGCGCCGTACCTGACAACAGCGCCAAGATCAGTAGCAGTTTCATCGATCCTCCTCAGTCCCTGTCGACGCTAGAGATCGGCAAGCCCCGGCACAGTGCGCCTGGGACCCGCTTGGAGGTCGCGTGCGCGCTACCACTTCGCGACACTGGGAGTCGTGTGGGATCTGGTGGTGGTCGGGGCTGGGCCGGCTGGGGCGTCGGCGGCGCTGGGGGCGCTGGTCGTCGATCCCGGCTTGTCGGTCTTGCTGCTGGACCGGCACGACTTCCCGCGGGACAAGGCCTGCGGGGACGGAATCGCGCCGCACGTGTTCGATCTGCTGGCCGAGGTCGACGTCACCGGGATCGTCGACGACTGGACGCCGGTACGGCGGTTCACGCTGACCAGGGGCGCGGTCGGGGTCGACCGAGACATGGCCCGGCCGAACTGGGTGGTGCCGCGGACCGTCTTCGACCAGCGGCTCGCCGAAGCAGCCCAGGCAGCCGGGGCCGACCTGGTCCGGCGTCGCGTCCGCGGGATCCAGATCGCCAACGGATCCATCAGCGTCGACGGTGAGCTCCATGCCCGGTTCGTCGTCGGTGCGGACGGCGCGCATTCCGTCGTACGGCGCGATCTCGGGATGCCGCCGGGTCCGGTCGCACTCGCGATCCGTGGGTACGCGCCGACACCGCCGGAGCGGGCGGCGAGTCAAGTGATCGCTTACGGTCCGGGCCGGCAACCGTCGTACGCCTGGTCCTTCGATCGCGGCGACGGCTGGTCGAACGTCGGGTACGGCGAACAGCTCACCGCCAGCCGCCCACGCCCGACACGAGCCGACCTGCTCGCGCATCTGGAGGAGCTACTACCGGGAGCAACCGAGGGCGGGAAGTCCTGGTGGGGTCATCACCTGCCGCTGTCGAGCTGGTCCTGGCGTCCGCAGCCCGGGCCGGTGATGCTCGCCGGCGACGCCGCCGGGCTGATCAACCCGATGACCGGCGAGGGCATCTACTACGCCGTCGCGACCGGCCTGCTCGCCGGCCGAGCGGTCGCCGCTGCCTTGCACGACAACAGCACCGACGCCGGTACGCCGTACCGCCGCCAGACGAGCCGCCTCCTCGGGAAGCACCTTCGGCACACCGCGCTCACCGCCCAGCTCACGCGCTCTGGACGGGTCCTCGACGCCGGTATCCGCGCCGCCGCAGCCGATCAGACCATCTTCGACGACCTGGTCGAACTCGGCCTTGCCGACGGTCTCATCACCGGCCGCCTGCTGCGCGCGCTGGTGGTGTGACATCGTGAGCGGGTGGACCTTCCGACGACTGCGTGGCAAGGGGTTGAGCTCGAGCAGCGGCTCGCGTGGGCGCGGCGCTGGATGCAGCGGACTGCCGCCGCGGCCGGGCGGTTGCCGGACATGGCGACCGTGCGGCTCGCGGTCACCGCGCACCTCGACCTGAAGTCGGCGCTGTTCCTGCAGGCGTACCGGGAGGCCGGAGCCGCGGTGATCGTGCATCCAGCCGACCCGGCGACGACCCGACCCGACGTCCAGCGACTGGTCGAGACCTGGGGGATCCAGGTCACCGACCCGGGCGCGTGCGTCGAGTGGCGTCCGACGCATACGGTCGAGATGGGCGGCGACATCGTGGTCGAGGCGGCGGCGCGCGGGTACGACGGCGTGGTCGCGGGGATCGAGATGACGCGGACCGGGCTGAACCGGGTCGCGGCGCTGGCGTTGTCCTACCCGGTGTTCGACCTGGACGGCGTACCGCTGAAGAACCAGTTGCACAACCGGTTCACGGTCGGCACGAGCACCTGGCACACGGTCGTTGCCCGGACCCAGCTCTCCCTGAACGGCCTCGACGTCCTGGTCGCCGGGTACGGCGAGGTCGGCGCAGGCCTCGCCCGGACGGCGCGCGGCCTCGGCGCGATCGTGCAAGTCGCCGAGGTCGACCCGGCGCGCGCACTGGTCGCGTCGTACGACGGCTTCGAGGTCGTCGAGCTCGGCGGCGACCGGGCCGACATCGTGGTCACCGCGACCGGGCGGACCGGGACCGTGTCCGCGGACGTGATCAGCGGCCTGAAGGACGGGTGCCTGATCGTCAACGCCGGCCACTCGCCGGACGAGATCGACCTCGGGGCCCTGGGCGCCGGTGAACAGGCGATCCCGTCGGTCACGCGTCACCGGGTCGGCGGCCGCGAGATCCTGCTGTTCGCCGGCGGGCACGTGGCCAACCTGGCGGCGGGGGACGGCGACAGCCTGAACGCCTTCGACATCACCGCCGCGCTGATCGTCGACTCGGCCGGCTGGTTGGTAGCCCACGGCAACGAGTACCCGGCCGGGCTGCACCCCTACCCGGGGCCTAGCTGAGCGCGGCCAACTGATCCGGCGAGAGCCGGGTCGGAGTCGGTACGGCGGTGTAGGTGTCTGACGTCGGCTGGTCGAGCACGACCGGGTCGGTGTACTCGGCGTACTTGGCCGCGTTGACCAGCGCGTCGGTGACGCGAGCAGGCGGCCAGCCAAGGGCGGTGGTCAGCTCTTCGGCGGTGAGCGGACGGGTCGCGTGCAGGAGTGCGGCGACCACTGTGAACGCGTCGTCGATGACCTCGAAGGCCGGTCCGCCCGCCATGTCCTCACCCAGGCGGTGGAAGAAGTCCGCCATCTTGCTCAGGCGCCCGCCGGCGGGCGATTCGGCGCCGAGCAGTTCGGCGCCTTCGGCGGCGGTCTCGGCCCAGTTCAGGTTGGTCCGGGCGCTCACCTTCCAGGCGTGCACCCAGACATCTTCGGCGATGATGTAGTGCTGCAGCCGGCGCCGTGCGTCGGGCTCGCGGTGGATCATGCCGACCTGTTCCAGGTAGCCGACTGCCTTGGAGATCGACGCCGGGCTGACCCGGAGGACCTGGACCAGCTCCGCCGCGGTCAGGCTGCTGGTGTCGGCCGTGTACAGCTGGGCGAGCACCCGGGCCGCCATCCGCGGCAGGCCGCCGTCGACCATCATCACGGCGAACCGCTCGGCGAAGTCCTGCACGACGGCCCGATCGCCCTCGGCCGGTCCTGTGTCAGGTCCTGCGTCCCGACCAGGCGGTCTGCTGCGCCGGGCCCGTGAGCTGGTGGCGTAGTGCGCGTGGTCGGCCCGGTAGCCACGGGCGCCGCCGTTGCGGGCGACCTCGCGACTGACCGTGGAGGTCGGACGGTCCAGTTCCCGGGCGATCTCGGCGTACCCGAGCCCGGACTCCAGGCCCTCGGCGATCCGGCGCCGGTCCTCGTGCGTCAGCCTGCCGCCCGGCATCGGCGCCTCCTCGGTGCGTTCAGCGTCAGCTCATTGCAACGACCGGTTGCATTCGCTCGCATCGTCATTGCACAGATTGCCAGGTTTCGCCCAGAAAATCACGCGTATCACGAGCTGCGCGCGTTGCCGGGGGTCTGAACGCAACGTAGCTTTCAGGAAATCGGAAACGAAAGGAGCCGCCCCATGGTGCTGGCGGTGGACGGCCTGCGGATGCGCTACGGCGACACCGAGGTCCTGCACGACGTCTCGTTCCGGGCCCGGCACGGCGAGGTCGTCGCTCTGCTCGGCCCGAACGGGGCCGGGAAGAGCACGACCATCGAGATCCTGGAGGGATTCCGGCTGCGGTCGGCCGGGACGGTCGAGGTGCTCGGCGTCGACCCGGCGTACGGGGACGAGCGCTGGCGGTCGCGGCTCGGCATCGTGCTGCAGTCCTGGCGCGACCACGGCAACTGGCGAGTCCGGGAGCTCCTGCATCACCTCGGCACGTACTACGCGCCGTACTCGACGAGTTCCATCCACCGGCCGTGGGACACCGACGAACTGCTGGCCGCGGTCGGCCTCACCGACCACGCCGGCCAGAAGATCAGGACCCTTTCCGGCGGCCAGCGCCGCCGCCTCGACGTGGCGATCGGCATCGTCGGCCGGCCGGAGGTGCTGTTCCTGGACGAGCCGACCACCGGCTTCGACCCGCAGGCCCGCCACGAGTTCCACGACCTGGTACGGCGACTCGCCGCCGAGCACTCGACCACGATCCTGCTCACCACCCACGACCTGGACGAGGCCAGCAGGCTCGCGCACCGCATCCTGATCCTCACCGGCGGCCGGATCGTCGCCGCCGGTTCACCGGCCGAGCTGACCACGCTGATCGCCGGCGAGGACGAGGTCCGCTGGAGCATCGACGGACAGCAGTTCCGCCGGTCCACCGCCGACTCGACCGAGTTCGTCCGCGGCCTCTTCACGCAGTACGGCGCGGGAGTCACCGACCTCGAGGTACGGCCTGCCTCCCTGGAAGACACGTATCTCGCGCTGGTGCGCGGAAAGGAGCCGGTGGCATGAACCTCCCCGCTGTCCGGATCGGCTGGCAGCGCGGCCGGATCGAGTTGCGCCAGTCCTTCACCAACGGGCCCGAGCTGTTCAGCCACTTCCTCTGGCCGGTGCTGATGCTGGCCGCGTTGTTCTTCCTCCGGGACCGGGATTTCGGCTCCACCGGGTTCCTGCTCGGTGCGCTCGCGTTGCCGAGCATCCTCGGCATGAACGCGGCGATGGGCATGGTCAGCATGAGCCAGCAGCTCACCGCGGACCGCGAGGACGGCACCCTGCTGCGGGCCAAGGCGACTCCCAACGGGATGCGCGGCTACCTCGTCGGCAAGGTCGTCTCAGTCGCTGGTGGGACGCTCGCCGACCTGGCCATCCTGCTGATCCCCGGACTGCTGATCGTGGACGGGCTCGCGCTCGGCTCGGCCGTCGGCTGGCTGATCCTGGTCTGGGTGCTGGTGCTCGGCCTGGTCGCGACGCTGCCGATCGGCGCGGTCCTGGGCACGGTCTTCACCACCGCCCGGTCGCAGGGGCTGATCCAGCTCCCGGTGCTCGGCCTGATCGCGATCTCCGGCATCTTCTACCCGATCACCGCGCTGCCGGACTGGCTGGCGTGGATCGGTCAGCTCGGCCCGATCTACTGGATGGGCCTCGGGATGCGGTCGGCGCTGCTGCCCGACAGTGCGGTCGTGGTCGAGATCGACGCCTCCTGGCGGCACCTGGAGACGGCCGCGGTGCTCGGCGTCTGGGCCATGATCGGGCTGGCCGTCGCTCCCGTCGTACTGCGTCGGATGGCTCGGCGGGAGTCTGGCTCGAAGGTCGCTGAGCGGCGCGAACGGGCGCTCCAGCGGGTGGCCTGAAAGCGTTTTGAAAGGTGTCTTGAGCCTGCCCGCTCCTACCTTCGAGGAAAGGACAGCAAGGGGATGCTCAGATGGACGCAGACGACTCCGGCCGCCCGCCCGACCTCGACGAGGCGGCGCTGCGGCGGTTGCCGCCGCCGAACGCTGCCCATCGCATCCCCGAGGACCGCCTGCACCACCTCGACGACCCGGACGCACCGGACCCGGACGAGGAGGAGCCGTGGTGGCGACGGGAGACCGGCGGCTGAAGTTCTGGGATGGTCGAGGTATGGGCGACCAGATGGCGGTGTGGGCGGTGCAGCGGCCCGGGCCGATCGATGGCGGGCCGTTGCAGCGGGTTCGCCGTACGGTGCCGGAGCCAGGGGCGGGGGAGGTGCTTGTGCGGGTCGAGGTGTGTGGGATCTGCCGGACGGACCTGCATCTATGTGAGGGGGATCTGGAGCCGCGGCGGCCGGGCGTCGTACCTGGGCATCAGGTGGTGGGATCGGTGGTTGGGCGTGGGGTCGGGGCCGAGCGGTTCGCGATGGGGGATCGGGTCGGGATCGCGTGGCTGCGCGGGACCTGCGGGTCGTGCGAGTTCTGCCGCTCCGGAGCCGAGAACCTGTGCCCGCGGTCGTCGTACACGGGCTGGGACGCGGACGGCGGTTTCGCCGAGTACGCCGTCGTGCCGCAGGACTACGCGTATGCGCTGCCGGCCGACCGCCCGGCCGAGGAACTGGCGCCGTTCCTGTGCGCCGGGATCATCGGCTACCGCGCTCTGCTCCGGGCGAAGCTGCCGCCGGGCGGCCGGCTCGGGATCTACGGCTTCGGCTCGAGCGCGCACCTGACGGCGCAGCTCGCGACTGCACAGGGTGCCGAGCTGTTCGTGATGACCCGCGGCGAGCGGAACCGGGAGTTGGCGCGCTCACTCGGTGCCGCGTACGTCGGTGAGACCGCCGATCGACCGCCCGTCCCACTGGACTCGGCGATCGTGTTCGCGCCCGCCGGTGAGGTGGTGCCGTACGCGCTGGAGGCGGTGAAGCCCGGCGGGACGGTCTCGGTGGCGGGGATCCATCTGACCGACGTCCCGGCGCTGAACTATGAGCGCCATCTCTTCCACGAGCGCGACCTACGCAGCGTCACCTCCAACACCCGGCGGGACGGTGAGGAGCTGTTCCGGCTCGTGTCGCGGCTACCGGTGCGTGCCCACACCACCGTCGTGCCGTTCGAGGGGATCGACCGGGCGCTTTCCGACGTCGCGAACGGGCGGGCGGCGGGCTCGCTGGTCGCCGTACTTAACGTTTGAACCGTTCGGTGCCACCATTCGTTAGAACTGGGTGAAGATTCAATCCGGGGTGGGGTCCGGGCTTCAGCACTGACGACTAGCTGCGTTAGATTTGATCAAATCTTACCGGGCTACCAGGGAGCGTGAACGCCATATGCGAGGTCTGACCAGGCAGGTGTGGTCGGTCCTTGCGGCTGCCTTCCCGAGTACCGCGCGACAGGACGGGAAGTGCTGAGCAAGGTTCTCGGCGCGGTGGGTGTGGTCCTGCTGATCGCCGGGGTGGTGTTCGCCGTCCGTCCGGTCACGATCGACGGCCGGGACTGCGGCTCGGTCTTCCAGCCCGACAAGGGCATCACGCCGATGCAGTGCGACCCCCGCCTGGAATCCCGCGGTGACGTCGTCGTCGGTCTCGGCACCGGCGGCGTCGCCCTGATGCTCACCGGATTCGCGGTCGCCGCGGTCCGCGACCGCCGTACCCGCGTCGCCTCCTGACTCGACCCGCGCCGACCGGCTTCTGCATGCTTGACCTTCACACAGTGTCAAGCCGGAAGGTGGGGGCATGTTCACCATCGGAGACTTCGCGGCGTTCGGGCAGGTTTCGGCCCGGATGCTCCGGCACTACGACGCGATCGGGCTGCTCCGCCCGGCGGTCGTCGACGACGCGACCGGGTACCGCCACTACTCGGCCGAGCAGCTCAGCCGGCTGAACCGGATCATCGCGCTCAAGGATCTCGGGTTCAGCCTGCAGCAGGTGGGCGAGATCGTCGACGCCAAGCTGTCCGCCGAGGAGCTGCGCGGCATGCTCCGGCTGCGCCGGGCGCAGCTCGAGGAGGACCTGGCGCGCAGCGCGTCGCAACTCATCAGTGTCGAGGCGAGGCTCCGTCTGATCGAGAAGGAAGGTCACATGCCCACCGACGACATCGTCCTGAAACGCATCGCCCCGACTCGGGTCGCCCAACTCACCGCGCTCGCCAAGAGCTACGAGGGTGAAGACATCGGCCCGGTCATCCAGCCGCTCTTCGGCCAGCTGATGGACCGCCTCGGCGCCGCCGGCGTGATGCCGTCCGGTTCGCCGGTCGCGTACTACGAGGACGCCGAGGACGACCAGATCCTCGTGCACGCCGCCGTACCCGTCGACGCCGACAAGGTTGCCGACGTCGACGTGCACGAACTACCGGAACTCGCCCAAGCCGCGACCATCGTGCACCAAGGAGACATGATCGAGGCGGACCGCAGCATGCAGACGCTGGCCCGCTGGATCGAGGACAACGGGTACCGCAGCCACGGCTACGCCCGGGAGGTGACTCTGCAGTTCGACCCGGAGAACCCCGCCAACTGGGTGCACGAGTTCCAGATCCCGGTCACACGTCCAGACTGACCGTCGCGAAGGAGTGCGGTGGCAGCGTGACCCGCAGGCCACGCGGGTCCGCTGCCAGGTCGGTCAGCGGCACCGGCGCCACCGCGCCCGGGTCGGTGGGCGTGTTGTGCGACTGCGGCTTCGATGCCGTGAGCAACCGACCGGTCGGGTTGCGGACCTCCGCGCCCCGAAGGTCCAGGACGATGTCGGCCGGCGAGCTCGGGTCCAGGTTGCTGACCGAGATCAGCGCCTTGCCGTCCTTCACGCTGGCCGACGCGGACAGCAGGTCCATCGTCTTGCCGTCCAGCTCGTACGGCTCCGGCTGCTCGACCAGGTGCACCGGGACCGACGTCGCGTCGTGGTGCCCCTTGTTCATCTCGAACACGTGGTACGTCGGGGTGAGCACGAGCCCACCGTCGTCGTCGGTGAGGACCATCGCCTGCAGCACGTTGACCGTCTGGGCGATGTTCGCCATCACCAGCCGGTCCGCGTGCCGGTGGAACACGTCGAAGTGCACGCTCGCCACCAGCGCGTCCCGCAGCGCGTTCTGCTGGAACAGGAACCCGGGGTTGGTGCCCGGCTCGACGTCCCACCAGGTGCCCCACTCGTCCAGCACCAGGCCGACCTTGCGCTCCGGGTCGTAGGCGTCCATCACCGCGGAGTGGCCGCGGATGATCCGGTCGATGTCCTGCGCCTTGATCAGCGTCCGGTAGTAGTCGTCGAGGGCGAACTCGGTCGCGCTGCCCTTGCTGTCCCAGCTGCCGGCGATCGTGTAGTAGTGGAACGAGATCGCCTGGAAGATGTTCTTCGGCTCCCGGCCGCAGCCCAGGCAGCTGATCGCCTTCATCAGCGCCTCGGTCCAGACCAGGTCGTAGTCGGACGCCCCGGCGGCGATCCGGTAGAGCTGGTTGTCGCCGTAGCTGCGGCAGAACGTCGCGTACCGGCGGGCCAGGTCGGCGTACGCCTCGGCGCGCATGTTGCCGCCGCAGCCCCAGGTCTCGTTGCCGACCCCCCAGAACGGGACCTTCCACGGCTCGTCCCGGCCGTTCGCCTTGCGCTGCCGGACCATCGGGCTGTCACCGTCGCGGGTCAGGTACTCGACCCACTCGCTCATCTCCTGGACGGTCCCGCTGCCGACGTTGCCGTTCACGTACGGGTCGGCGCCGAGCAGCTCGCACAGCGCCATGAACTCGTGGGTGCCGAAGTGGTTGTTCTCCTCGACGTTGCCCCAGTGCGTGTTGATCATCGACGGCCGGTCGGCCTTCGGCCCGATGCCGTCCTTCCAGTGGTACTCGTCGGCGAAGCAGCCACCCGGCCAGCGCAGGTTCGGGATGTTCAGCGCCTTCAGGGCCTCGACGACGTCGAGCCGGATGCCGCCCTCGTTCGGCAGGCCGGAGTCCTCGCCGACGTAGAAGCCGCCGTAGATGCAGCGCCCCAGGTGCTCGGCGAAGTGCCCGTACAGATGCCGGCTGATCGCCGGACCGGAAACGTCCAGGTCGATCACGACCCGCGACGACGATGCCTTGGACAACTAAGTCTCCTTGGTTTCCTGGTGGTTCAGACAGTACGACGCAGGTCGAGAGCGACCGGTGCGTCGCGGTCGCAGCCGAGCCGGTCCGCGTCCGCGCGCAGTACCGCGACGTGGATGTCGGTCAGCCGCCGCGGATCGACTCCGTTGTCGACGCGGTGTTGATCTGAGGTGGCGAAGGTGCGGTGGGTGAAGTAGAAGATCCAGCCGACCTCGAGCCCCTGCTCGTCCCGGCCCACCACGACGTCCGCGTGGTGACCGACGCCCCGGTCGAGGGAGCGCGATCCCGGTTCGTCGAGGATTCGGCCGGCCGGCTCCCAGGTGGTCAGGTCGGTCGACCGGTACACCGCCTGACCGCGCCACTCGCCGGTGATCATCCAGTAGTATTCGCCGACCCGGAACACGTTGCGGCCCGGATGCGGATCGAGGCCGGCCACGACCCCGCCGTACGTCCAGGTCAGACCGCCGTCGACCGACTGGGCCACGCCGATGTCCGTGCCGTGCACCCAGCGGGTCCCACCGTCGGGCTCGCGCGCACGGCGCTGGGTGTAGAACATCCACCACGTCCCGTCCGGTCCGGCGATGAGCGTCGGATCGGTCGGCGCCAGATGCACCGGATCGGTGGAGAGCGGCGACGGTGCTCGCATCACGACTTGACGCTTCCGGCGAGCAGGCCGTCGACGATGTGGCGTTGGGTCAGGATGAAGAAGACGACCATCGGGATCAGCACCAGTACGCTCATCGTCATGAAGCCGGGCCAGTCGGTGGAGAACTCGCCGACCGAGCGGTACACCTGCAGCACCAGTGTCGCCTTCTCCGGCGAGCTGAGGAACACGCTCGGGGTGATGAAGTCGTTCCAGATCCACATCGTCTGGAACACCCCGACGGTGGCCAGGATCGGCCGGATCAGCGGCAGCACGATCCGCCAGTAGATCTGGAACGGCCCGGCGCCGTCGATCCGGGCCGCCTCGATGATCTCGAACGGCAGCCGGCTGATGTAGCCCTGGATCAGGAAGTACACGAAGATCGAGCCGCCGGTGTAGATCACCACCAGCCCGCGCAACGTGTCGACCAGTTCGACGTCGACCAGCATCCGGTACAGCGGGATCAGCGTCGACTGCCCCGGTACGACGAAGCCGAGCAGCAGCAGTGCCCCGAAGATCCGGTTGAACCGGCTGGCCCGCATCGCCATCGCGTACGCCGCGGTCGAGCCGACGAACAGCATCACCACGATCGAGGCGACCGTGACGATCAGCGTGTTCACGAAACTCCGGCCGAGCGGCACGGTCTCGTAGATCTGCTGGTAGTTGCCGAGGAACAGCTGCGTCGGCAACGCCAACGGCGACTGCGTCATCTCCTCCTGCGTCTTCAGCGTGTTGACGACGATGTAGTACAGCGGCACCCCGACCAGGCACGCCAGCAGGATCATCACCACACTGGTGACCGGCGAACGTCGTTGTTTCAAAGGACTCTCCGTTCGATGCGGCGGGAGACCCAGAGCTGGGCGACGGCGACCACGCCGACCGCGATGGTGAACAGGACGGCCAGCGCCGACGCGAGGCCGTAGCGACCCTGGGCGACGCCGCTGGTGATGATCGACTGCGTGATCGTGTACGTCGAGTAGCCCGGACCACCCTTGGTCAGCGTGTACGGGAGGTCGTAGACCTTGAGCCCGCCGGTCATCAGCAGGAAGTTGCTGATCACGATGGCCGGGGTCAGCAGCGGCAGCGTGAGGTGGAAGAACTGCTGCCGCGCCGAGGCGCCGTCGATGGTCGCCACCTCGTAGTAGTCCGACGGAATCGACTGCAGGTAAGCCAGATACAGCATCGCGTGCCAGCCGGCGCCGCCCCAGACCGCGACCACGATCACCGACAGCCGCGCCAGCGTCGCGTCCGACAACCACGGGTACGGACCGGCGTTGAACAGGCTCTCCAGCACCGAGTTCAGGACGCCGGATCCCAGCGGGGACAGGATGTAGCCCCAGACCAGGCCGAGGATCGCGATACTCGGGATGGCCGGGAAGAAGAACACCGACCGGACGAAGTTGCGCGCGAAGAACTTCTTGTTCAGCACGACGGCCAGCGGAATCGCGACCACCGTGATCAGCACCGCCGAACCGATCGTGAACGCGAGGGTGAACCCGAGACCGGCCAGCATCGACGGATCGGTCAGCACCTTGGCGTAGTTCGACAACCCGACGAACTTCACGCCGGCCGAGTAACCGGTGAAGTCGGTGAAGCTCCAGTAGAACGTCTGCGTCAGCGGCACCACCAGGAGCACCACGAAGACCAGCGCGACCGGCACCAGGAACAGCTGGTTCGCGGACGTCTCGCGGGCCCGGGCCCAGCTGATCCGCGGTGGCCGGCCGGCAGCCCCGCCCGGAACCTCGGTGGAGGTCCCGGGCGGGGCGATCAGGCCAGCGGTCACGACGTACTCGCAAGCTTGGTGTCGAGGGCGTTCGCGACCTGCTCAGGCGTCGCCTTGCCTTGCACCAGCAGCTGGAGCTGCGCGGTCGCCTCGACGTTGAGGATGTCCTCGGCCCGCTTCCAGGCGATCTGCGGCAGGTACACGTTGCCGGCCCGGACGTCCTTCACGATCGGGGTCAGCGCCGGGTCGAGGGTGGGCTCGAAGTCGGTGGTGACGGTGATCGCGCCGGTCGCCTTCTGGTACAGCGCCATCGCCTCCGGCGAGTCCAGGAAGGTGAGGAACTTCTCCGCCGCCTCGGGGTTCTTCGCCTTGGAGTTGATCGCGTACCCGGGGCTGGCCGCGCCGGCCAGGTACGGCTTGCCGCCGTCGATCCCGGGGATCGGGGCCATCTCGATGTTCAGCTTCGGCGCCGCCTTGCGGACCCCGGGCACGTCCCACGGCCCGGCGATCATCATCGCCGCCTTGCCGGTGGCGAACTCGGTCCGGACCTGGTCACCGGTCAGGCCGACCACTCCGCGGGTCACCAGGCCCTCGGACCACAGCCGCGACCACTGCGTCAGCGGCTCGACCCAGTAGTCCTTGAACTTCGCCGACCCGTCGAAGATCTTCTGGTCCATGGTGTCGCCGGTGGACTGGTTCTCGGCGCCCAGGAACGCCGACAGCGGCGTCGACATGCCCTGCACGGACTCCAGGTACGGCGTGACGCCGGCGTCCTTCAGCTTCTTGCACAGGGCAAGGAACTCGTCCCAGGTCTGCGGGATCGTGGTCGCGCCGGCCTTGGCCAGCAGGTCCTTGTTGTAAAGGATCCCGGCGCCCCAGGACGCGACCGACATCCCGTACACGGCGCCGTCCGGGCCGGAGTACGTGGTCTGGTTGAACTTCGGCACGTTCTTCAGGTACGGCTTGTCCTTCAGGTCGACCACGTGCTTGCCGTTGATCAGGTTCGTCTTGTTCTCGGCCGCGATCGCGAACACGTCGGCCGCCGTACCGGCGAGGATCCGCGACTGCAGCGTGGAGATGTACTCCGCGACCGGCGGGGCGTTGGAGAACTCGACCTTGAGGCCGGGGTTCTGCTCCTCGAACTTGGCGATCAGCGGCTTCATCGTCTCCTCGCCGTCCCAGGAGAAGAAGGTGAGCTTCTTGTCGTCACCGCCGCTCCCCGGCGTGCCACCACAGGCGGCCAGCGGAAGGGCGAGGGCAAGGGCCGCCAGGGCGGCCAGAGTGCGGCGTTTCCTCATCGCAACTCCAGAAGGTGTCGAGGGGGTTGCTTCTTGTCCCGGGCGTGCTGCGCGGCACTCGGCGGCGCATCTCGCCGCACCGGTGCAAAGGTCACGATGCTCCGCATCGAGCCCTTCGCCCCGGCACACCGAGCTACACCCCCGAGCACCTGCTCGCGACTGCCCGGGACAAGAAGCAACCCCCTAAGGTATGGACCATGAAGAAGGGGTCCACCGTGGTGACGATGGCCGATGTGGCGCGGTCCGCGGGGGTGTCCACGATGACCGTGTCGAACGTGATCAACGGCCGGCCGCGGGTTGGCGCGGCGACCCGGGAACGGGTGCTGGCGGCGATCAGCGACCTCGGCTACCAGGTCAACCTGGCGGCCCGCCACCTGCGCGCGGGCCGGACCGGGGTGGTCGGCCTCGCGGTTCCGGAACTGGAACGCCCGTACTTCGCCCAGTTGGCCGGCCGGCTCGCCGACCGGTTCGAGGCACACGGACTGCGGATCGTGATGGAGCGCACCGGCGCCAGCCGCGAGGGCGAGCTGGACGCGGTCGCCTTCTCCCGGCTGCGGATGTACGACGGCCTGATCCTGAGCGTGGTCGACATCGACCCGGCCGAGCTGACCCAGATCCGGACCGACGCACCGGTCGTGCTGATCGGTGAGCGGGCGCTGCCGTCGCGGTTCGACCACGTGATGATGGACAACGTCGACGGCGCCCGGCAGGCGACCGCGCACCTGCTCGCCACCGGAGCCCGGCGGATCGCGATGCTCGGCGGCAACCCGGACACCAGCGCGAACATGCCGGCGCTGCGGGCCGAGGGCTACGCGATCGCGCACACCGCGGCCGGCGTGGCGATGGATCCCGAGCTGATCGTCCGGTGCAGTTTCCGGCTGCAGGACGGGTACGACGGGATCCGGTCGCTGATCGATCGCGGGACCGCCTTCGACGCGGTGTTCGCACTCACCGACGTGGTGGCAATCGGGGCGCTGCGGGCGCTGGCCGATGCCGGACGGCGGGTGCCGGACGACGTCCAGGTGGTCGGGTTCGACGACATCGACGAGGCGTCGTACCTGGTCCCGTCGCTGTCCTCGGTGAATCCGGGGCACGACGCGATGGCCGAGGCGATCACGTCGCTGCTGGTCGCCCAGATCACCGGCGGCCCCACCGGCGACCCCCAGGAACTGATCGTCCCCGCCGAGCTCTTCCAGCGCGGCACGACGAACCCCGTCGCCTGACCGCACTGCGAACCTCATCGAATCTCCCGGGAGGGTGGGCTGTTCGACAGAGGTATATCGATAAACCTAACCAGTCGGCAAGAGGTCGGCTTCAACGAGTTTCCGGCGCGCAGGCGCGCCGCTCGCCCCGCGCTGCTCCCTGCACCACCCTTCCGCACGCCCGCGGAGCGGGCGTGGCGCAGCCCGGCGCCACCGCTGGTGTGGCGAAAGCGCCGGACTGGATTTGGGGTTGGTCAACTAGGTGTGGGAGAGCGGTGGCCGCGGCCCTTGCCTTGCAGCGTGGGTACGTCGCCTGGCTCTTCGTGGACCGTCCATTGGGCGTCCACGGACTTCACACCCGGGATCCGTTTGACCGCGTGCCGGGTCGCCTTCTCCTCGGCGGCGAGCATGTCGCCGACCAGCGTGACGGTCCCGTTGTCCACACGGACCTGCACCGCGTGCGGATGGCTGGCGTGCCGGCCGAGCTCGGCCCGGACCCGGTCGTGCAGGACCGAGTCGTCGGCCGAGCGCCCGGTGACGCGGTAGCGGGCGGCCATCGCCATCCCGCGTCCGCGGTTCGTCATGTCCCGGGACAGGCCGTTCAGGCCTTCCCCCATCCCGCGGCCGACGTGCGCGGACCTGTCCCGCAACCGGGCTCGTCGTGCGCGGCCTCTGTCCGGGTCCAGCAGGTATTCGGTCACCACCCCGGCACAGACGCTCGCCACGGCAAGCCCGGCGGTCTTGAGGAACGGATGCCCGTGATCCTTCACCGCGATACCGCGGCGCCGGGTACTGCGGTCGACGATCAGTCGCATCTTTCTCTCACCCTCTCGATGACGGTCGCTCACCGATCGGGTACCCATTCGGCCGCAGGGAATTCGTCACCGCTCCAGCAGCGTCGCGATCTGCGTCATCTGCTCGTCCCGCAACGGCCCGAACTCCATCGCCCGCGCGTTCTGCTCCGCCTGCTCGACAGTGCGGAACCCGGGGATCGGAACGGTTCGCGGGCTCCGCGCCCACAGCCACGCAAGGGCTCCCTGGGCCAGCGTCCGCCCGTCGCTCTCGAGTACGTCGCGAATCGCGGACACCTTGTCCCACCACTCGGGCGCGGGGACGCCACCCTTGTCGAAGTACCGCAACCAGGCCGGGGGAAGGGTCCGGATGTCCGCGCCGGTGGCCGGCTGGTTCGCGTCGCGCCGACCCAGAAGGCCCATTCCCAAGGGCGTTCGGTTGATGCTGGCCAGATCGGCGCGTTCGCAGAGCGCGAAGAACTCGGGCGCGTCGTGCAGGACGCTGGCCTCGTGCTGCACCGCCGAGCAGTGCTTGCCTTCCGCAAAGAACTCCGCGCTGGCCGGCGTGTCCGTGCTCCACGCGTAGCTGCGGATCAATCCCTCGCGGACGAGCTCTTCACAGGCCTCCCGCAACGGCAGCGCGACGTCGTTGGTCGTGTCGAAGTGCAGTTGGTAGACGTCGATGTAGTCGGTCCCGAGCCGGTCGAGCGACGCCCGGACCGCCTTGCCGACGTACTCGGCCGACTTGTCCTGGTGGTGCATGACGCCGGTCGACTCGTCGAAGGTGTTGCCCCACTTGGTCGCGATCACCACCTGGTCCCGCATCCCCGCCAGCGCCTTGCCGAGCACGCGCTCGCTGTGGCCGGCGCCGTACACGTCGGCGGTGTCGAAGAAGGTCACGCCGAGGTCGACGGCGCGCCGGATCGCCCGCACCGACTCGTCGTCGTCGACCTCGCCCCACCCCAGCGGCTCCCCGGCCGGATTAGTGAACGGACCCCCGATCGCCCAGCACCCGAACCCCACCGGGCTGACCTCGATACCGACTCGTCCCAACGCACGTTTCTCCATACTCCGAGCCAACCAGCACCGCGGTCAGACGTCCAATGCATCTTTATCGCACAGTCGATGCGCTCAGAACATCAACTCACTCCGGTGACCCGGCCGGCGGCGTCCGTGGTGTAAAGACCCTTGGACAGGTCCAAGACGACCAGAGGGTTGCCGAACGGGTCCGCGACGACGGCGCAGCGGCCGACCGGGATGTCGAAGGCGGCCGTGACCAGCCGGCCGCCGCGGCTGACGATCTGCTCGGCCGCCTCGTCGGCCGATGTCACCAGCCAGCTCGGCGCGTAGTCGAGGTCGGTCGCGAGCACGATCTCGGTGTCGCTGTCCGGCAGTCGCAGCCCGGCTTGGCCGATCTCGTCGTTCCGCCACACCAGCTCGTGCCCCAGCACGTCCCGGTAGAAGGCCAGTCCGCTGTCGAGGTCCGGGACCCGCACCGTCACCGCATCCACTGCCCGAAGTAGTCCGCTCATGCGTCCCAGGATGCCCGTCTTGGAGGGGTTGAGCTCAGGGTGCGGTGGCGCGGGCGGCGAGGGCCTCGTTCATGGCGGCGAACTGGGGCTTGATCGTGTTGTTCAGCATGGATCTGGTGAACGGAATGGCAGCGCCCCGGAAGGTCTCCTCGTGGATCAACCGGGTGCGGCCGTTCGGGAGCTCCTCGAGCCGGAACGAGTGCTCGCCGTCGAAAATGAACCCAGGCGGGACCTTGCCGATCCAGCGGAGCTCCTTGTTCGGCTCGACGACCAGCAGCTCCGGGGTGAACGAGGTCTCCTTGCCGTTGGTGTCACGCAGCACGTTCGTGATCGTGCCGCCGGCTGTCAGCTCGCCGGTGGAGGAGATGATGAACGGATTCCACTCCGGGTAGGCCTCCCGGTCGGCGAGCACCTTCCAGACCTGCGCCGGGTTCGCGTCGATCTCGATGGCGGTGTGCAGGACGAACGGCCGGACGACCGTGTAGACGGTATAGCCCGCGATCAGCACGAGTAGGGCGCCGAGGGCAACGAGAATCTTCATGACTGCTCCTGAACAGGACCGAGCGTGCTGAGCACCAGCTCGCTCACGTAGGCGGGTGTGATCGGCTCTCCGGTGATCAGGAGCCGGTAGTACAGCGGGCCGACCAGCTGATCGACCAGTACGGCGGGGGAGGCATGCCCGGGGACGAGCCCATCCTCCTGCGCTCGAGCGACGACCGCTGTGACGGCCGCGTGCCGCTCACCCCACAACGCCCGGACGCTCTCACTGACGCGCGGTTCGCGGGCGGCGGCCGCGGCCAGGTCGGCGATCAGGGTCGTTGGTACGGCGGCCAGCGCCGAGGAGATCGCGGTGACGAGATCGGTGAGGTCGTGGCGCGGGTCGCCAGTCGGCTCGAACGACACGGCGGCCCGCAGCCCGGCGATCATCGCGATCACCAGCTCGGCCTTGCTCGGCCAGCGCCGGTAGATCGTGGTTTTCGCCACCCCGGCCCGGTCCGCGACCCGGTCAACCGACATCCCGTCGTACCCACGCAGCCGCATCTCGGCCATGGCGGCCTCCAGCACCCGGCCCTCCACCCCGGCATCGCGCGGCCGCCCTCGTCCCACCATCGCCATCCTCTTTTCGCTACTGCGGTGTCGGAAATACCGTAGCTCGGATCGACGGATTTACGCAACTCCGGTAGCGATTAATAAACGCTGCCACGATTTGGCAGGTTTTACTGACAGCGTGCTCGGGTTGCGGTTCCGCAGGCGGTGTTGTCGCCGTACTTCGGCCGGCTCGCCGATCGGTTCGACCGCCGCCGGTTGTGGATCGGCTGCGATGTGGTCAGCGCGATCGCCGCCCTGTGCCTGCCGATCGGCCTGGCCGTGGGTGCGTCGCAGCAGGCTCTCGTCTACGCGAGCAACTTGGCGCTGGCGATGGTCGCGGCGTTGTTCGTCCCGGCGAGTGCCGCGCTCGTGCGGGAACGGGTGCCGGCACCGAAGTTGCGCCGGTTCAACGGCCACTACGAGATCGCCCTCCAGTCCGGCATGTGGTGCAGCCGCTGCTTGGAGTCGGCGTGCTGATGGGTGGCGTGTTCGTCGGGGCGTTCGTGTTCGGGCAGGCGCGGATCGCGACCCGGTCGCTGCTGATGACGTCGGTCGAGGAATCGCGGGTCGGCCGGGCGTTCGGCGCCGCCAACGGCTACGGGCTCGCCGCAACGGTCGTCGTCATGCCGCTCGCGTCGGTTGTCACGGGACGCACCGACACCAGGTACGGCTTCGCAACACTGGCGGTGATCAGCGTCGGCGCCGCCGTGCTCGTCGCGGCCTGGATCCGCCGGAATGGATCTGACAGCACTTATATAAGTGCTGTTATGATCCGGACATGGACGATCCGACGGAAGAGAGTCAGTGGCGGAGCCTGCATCAGTTGCTGGGGCGGATGGATGCGGAGATCGGGCGCATCTACACCGAGCGGCAGATCAAGGGGCTCAAACCCAGTTACGTGATGGAGCTGCTCCGGCTGCACGCCAAGGGGACGATGACGATCACCGAGCTGGCCGAGTCGGTCGGCCGGACCCACTCGGCGCTCAGCCAGAAGGTCTCGGCGATGCGCACCGCCGGCCTGGTCCGGACAGTGCCGGGCACCGACGCCCGGAGCAAGAAGGTCGCGCTCACCGCGAAGGCCAAGGGCATCGTCGAGTTGCTGGCGGCCGAGTGGCGGGCGACCGAGGCGGCGATCACGGAACTCGAAGCGGAGCTCCCGTACCCGATGACCCAGGTGGTCCGGGACGTCGAGGAGGCGTTGGCGCGCAAGAGCTTCCACGACCGCATCGCCGAGAAGCTCGAGCAGCAGCCATGAGCGCCCGGCATGCGCTGATCGACCTGGAACCGCTGCGAGTCTCGCCGGTCTTCCGGCGGCTGTGGGCCGGACAGGTGCTGTCGACGTTCGGCGGTCAGCTCGCGTTCGTCGCGGTGATGTTCCAGGTGTGGGACCAGACGTCCAGTGCGGCCTGGACCGGGGCGGTCGGGTTGTCTCAGGCATTGCCGCTGATCCTGCTCGGTCTGTTCGCGGGCGCGGCTGTCGATCGGGTCGAGCGGCGGCGGTTCTACCTGATCACGATCAGCGGCCAGGTCGTCGTGTCGGCGCTGATGGCCGGCCAGTTGGTGATCGGGCCGGTGCCGGTCGGCGTACTGCTGGGGTTCGTCGCGGCGCAGGCGGCGTTCGCCGCCGCAGGTGGGCCGGTGGCGCGGACCGTGCTTCCGCAGCTGCTGCCGCGGGAGTTGCTCGCCGCCGGGATCGCGCTCAACCGGGTCGGGTTCCAGGGTGCGATGCTGATCGGCCCGGCGGTCGGCGGACTGATCGTGAACGCGTGGGGTGTCGGCGTCTGCTACCTCGTCGACTGCCTGAGTTTCCTGGCGGCGATGTACGGCGTACTCGGCCTGCCGACGATGCGCGTCGAGGCGGTGGCGCGACCGGGACTGGGTGGAGTGCGGGACGGGTTGACGTTCGTGGTGTCGACGCCGGTGATCCGGGGTGCGCTGCTCACCGATCTCGCGGCGACGGTGTTGTCGATGCCGATCAGCCTGTTCCCGGTGATCAACGCCGAGCGGTTCGGCAACGATCCGCGGACGTTGGGGTTGTTCCTGAGCGCGATCGCGGTCGGCGGGGTGACGGCGTCGGTGCTGTCCGGCTCGTTCACGCGGTTGCCGCGACCCGGTGTCGTGATGCTCGCCGGGTCGGCCGGGTGGGGGATCGCTTTGGTGCTGTTCACGTTCTCACCGCTGCCTTGGCTTGCGTTGGCGTTTCTCGCGGTCGCCGGCGCTGCCGACACCGTGGCCGTGGTGTCGCGGAGCACGATCGTCCAGTTGCACACGCCGAACGAGTTGCTGGGCCGGGTGACGGCCGCCGAGCAGATCGTCGGGCAGGCTGGGCCGGACCTCGGGAACCTGCGCGGCGGCCTCGTGGCTCAGGCGACCTCCGGAGTGGTTGCGCTGGCTTCCGGTGCCGTGCTTTGCGTCGTCGCCGTGTTGGCAGTGGCCGCGACGACGCCTGGACTTCGCCGTACGACGGTGTCGGACGTCAGCCGGCAGTGACGGCGACGGTGCGGAAGCCGGCGTTGCCCATCGAGGACTCCGGGGTGTTCGACGAGCGGGCTGCGTTGCGGTAGCGGTTGCAGTACGAGTCGTGGCAGAGGTACGAGCCGCCACGCATCACCCGGGAGGCGCCGAGGGACGGACCGCGTGGGTCCTCGTCCGGAGAGAACTTGTAGTACCGCGGGCCGAACCAGTCCGCACACCACTCCCACACGTTGCCGACCGTCTGCCACAGGCCGTAGCCGTTCGGCTCGAAGGTCCGCACCGGGGCGGTGGTCAGGAAGCCGTCCTGCTCGGTGTTCGACTGCGGGAAGACACCCTGCCAGATGTTGCAGCGCCAGACACCGTCCTCGCCGACCAGGTCGTCGCCCCACGGGTACCGCGCGCCTTCCAGACCGCCGCGGGACGCGAACTCCCACTCGGCTTCGGTCGGCAGCCGCCGCCCGGCCCACGAGCAGTAGGCGACCGCGTCGTTCCAGCTCACGTGCACGACGGGATGGTCGTCGAGCCCATCGAGGTCGGACCGTCCGCCGCCGGGGTGCCGCCAGTCGGCGCCGTGCACCCCGGTCCACCATGGTGTGCCCGCGGCAGGTCCCATCAGGTCGGCCGGATCCGCGTGCACCGCCAGGTGGAACACCGCGGAGAACCCGTAGATCTCCGCCTCGGTCCGGTAGCCGGAGTCCTCGGCGAACCGGGCGAAGTCCCGGTTGGTCACCGACGTCGCGTCGATGCTGAACGGCTGCACCCGCACCTGGTGAATCGGCACCTCGCCGTCACCGGGGTTGCCGTCCCCGTAGCCGTCACCCATGGCGAACACGCCGCCCTCGAGCGCGACCTGCTCAACGCCATGCTGCCCGGTGGCTGCCGGTGCAGGCGGCGGTGCCGAACCGAGCCCGACCACTGGCCGGGACGGCGCGCAACACGACGGCTGTTCCTCACTCATGACGCCAGGATCTCAAACCCCTGATCACAGGGTTGGTGGGCCTTGCTCGATGCGTCGGAGGACGGGGTCGAGGCGGTAGAAGTCGGTACCGCGGATCAGTTGGCGTTCGTCCCACCAGGTGGCTCCGGCCTCGGCCAAGGGTTCGACGGTGGCCCGGGCGTCGGCAGGGGTGGTGATGCCGCCGACGATCACGTCGTACGGCGTCGCCTCGTCGTTGCGGAGGCTGTGCAGGTAGGTGACCAGCTCGCGGAGTTGCTCGACCGGCGGGGCTTCGCCGTGGTTGGCGTCCAGGAACAGCGGTACGGCGCCGTCCCAGCGGGCCGCGCGTCGCATCGGCGTCTTGCGCGGCCAGTACCCGGCGATCCAGACCGGCGGCCGCGGGCGCTGAACGGTTGCCGGGAGCAACGTCACGTCGTCGGCGTGGTAGTGGCGGCCGTGGTGGTCGACCGGCTCACCGGACCAGTACGCCGTCAGCAGGTCGAGGCCCTCGTCGAGCCGCTCGGCCAGGATCTTCGGGTCCGTCTCGTCGCCGAAGCTCCCGAACTCGTCGTCGATCGGACCACCGAGACCCGCCCCGAAGACGACGCGGCCGCCGCTCATCGCGTCGAGCGTCGCGACCTGCCGCGCGAGCTGCTCCGGTCGCCGCCGTGCCACCGGAGTGACCAGCGGGCCGAGCGTGATCCGCGAGGTCGCGAGCGCGGCCGCGGTCAGCAACATCCACGGGTCCCCGAACGGCTGCCCCTGCCGTTGCTTCTTGCTGTGGACGACGTGGTCCCACACGAACAGCCCGTCCCACCCCGCTTCCTCCGCCGTCGTGGCCACCCGGGCGACGGTGTGGGCGTCGGCAAAGTCCCCGAAGTTCGGAATGTTGATCGAGAAGCGCACACCCGCATCCTGCCCCCTCCGACCGCCCCCGGCAATCGGGTTCCCGCCGATGACGGCTTATGTCACCAACAGCGGGTTGTGCAACACACCACCGGTGACATAAGCCGCCATCACGGGGTCAGTCGGGTCTGACCGCTGAGCGCGGAGCGACGTTCACCGGCGTGGTTGCTCTAGGCGCAGCTCGATGAACGGGATGGTGTCGCCGGGGAGCAGGTAGGTCTCGACCTCTTCGAAGCCGTGCGCCTTCGCGAAGCGCAGTCCGTCCTCGTTGGTGGCGAGGATGTGCGTCTCGATGCCTTCGGCGCTGAGCTCGCGGCCCTTCGTCAGGCTGCGCTCGTAGATCGCCGAGCCGTAGCCCTGACGCCTGTGCTCGGGCAGCACGCGTGCGATCACGGTCGCCGCCGCGGTCTCCTCCGACGGCGGCCGAACCGTCGAGCATCCGACCAGGACGTCACCGGCGTACGCGACCTCGAGCACGTGCCGCCCCGCTCGCTCGCGAACCTCGTCCACCGACAGCGGCGCGGTCGGAATGATCTCGTTGTGCACGCGCTGCCAGTCCAGCAGCGTGGCGTCATCGGTCACCGGCACAATCCGAAGCTCAGGCACCATGCGAGTCTAGTGCCGTGCGGATTCTCTATGTGGGTAACAGCTTCACGGCGCGCAACAACCTGCCCGGGCTGATCAAGGCGATGGCTGCCGCTCGCGGGATCGAGATCGAGCACAAGCTGATCCAGGCCGGCGGCGCCTCCCTGCGCCAGCACCTCAACGCCGGCAAGGCGCTCGAGGCGATCGCGGGTGGCGAGTACGACGTCGTCGTACTGCAGGAGCAGAGCACGCTCCCGATCAAGTCACCGGCCCGCTTCCGCGAGAGCGCCCGAGACTTCGACAAGGCAATCAAGGCAGCCGGCGCCCGCACCGCCCTCTACATGACCTGGGCCCGCCGCAACGCGCCCGACACCCAACAGGCTCTAACCACCGAGTACGCCGCCGCCGCTGCCGAACTGGACGCCACCCTCATCCCGGTAGGCCTCGTCTGGCAACACTTCCTGGCCGAGTATGACCAGCCGGTGCTCCATGACAAAGACAACAGCCACCCAGCCCTACCAGGCACGTACCTAGCCGCCTGCGTCTTCCTGATAGCCCTACTCCACGAGGACCCAGTCGACATCGACGTCCCGGTAAAGGCCCTAGACCCCGCCACCGCCACCCTCCTCCGCCAATCCGCCTGGACCATCTGCGAGTCCCTCACCACCGAGTAGCCCCAACGGACACAACCTCCGGCCGCGGCTGACTTCCGGCCGCCTCCGGCGGCGCGCTCAACCGTGTTGCGGTCGGAGGTGATCGGCGGCGCGTGACGTGACGGGGGCAGTCGAGGGGATGCGGTTAGAGGAGCAGAGAGCCCTGGCACCCACTGTCCGTCCCGGTGGTTCTGGTACCGCGTCCGAAAGGTTGGCTTGCCATCCTGCTGTTTGGCGTCCCGCGTACCTGGGGAGGGTTTCGCACCTGAATCGGCCAGGAATGCTCCCCATCCCGGCCACGCGGCCAAACGACCGTAGGTTCGTTCGCCGAGTTGTGGATTTCTGTTGCAGATCCGCTCACCAGACGACCGAAATCGACGACTCGCCGACATCGCCGACCCGCGCGGGGGGTCGTGTCCGGTTACGTGGCGTCGTGGAAGACGAGGCCTAGGGTGTGGCGGTGGCCGGTGTGGATGGGGGAGACGCCGTGGCGGACGGGGGAGGCGGACCAGCCTCGGGTTGATTGGACGGGGCGGTCTCGGGTGGTGAAGACGAGGCCGTGGCCTTGGGGGATGAGGGTGGCGGTGCCGCGGGACTGGGCTCGTGGGCGTTGTTCGACCAGGAGGAACTCGCCGCCGGTGTGGTCCACGCCGGGGTCGTTGAGGTTGATGACGACTTGGAGCGGGAAGACCTTGTCGCCGTACAGGTCACGGTGCAGGGCGTTCCAGTCGCCGGGACCGTAGCGCAGCAGGATCGGGGTCGGGCGGGTCTGGCCGGCCTGGTGGCAGATGTCGAGCCACTCGTCGAGGGTGTCGGGCCATTCGGCGTCGCGGCCGAGTTTGGCGTACCAGTCGCGTGCTATCGGCAACAATCGCGGGTAGAGGGCCTGGCGCAGCGACTCGACCGGGTCGGGGAAGGGCTCGGCGAAGTACCGGTACTCGCCCTCGCCGAAGCGGTGCCGTGCCATGTTGACGGTCGCCCGGAACCGCGACGCGTCGTCGTACAGCGCGGCGATCCGGGCCGCCTCGCGCGGGGTCAGCAGTTGCGGCAGCAGCGCGCACCCGAGGTCGTTCACCTCGGCCGTCACCTGGTCCCAGTCAGCCGTCGCTACGCGTCGCTCAAACGTGGTCATGAGTATGGAACGGCGAAGCGCCCCGGCCTGTGAGTCCGAGGCGCGAATGTGCTCGGTGGTTGCCAGGGGACCAGCGGCCCGTCGAGTGACACGCCGGGCGGACGGCCGACCACGCGGCCAAGCTGGTCCGACGCTTCGACGCCGGGGCGTACGTCGTACTCGCTTGAACACCCACGACCTCACTCGCGACCGCGGCCATCTTCGCGAGGGACTCAGCCGTTTGAAGGCCCGGCTCGTCGTCGCGGCGGTCGACTCCCGATCGGCTCTACCCGCCGGCGCTCTCGGCCGAACTGGTCGCGGGCGGGGTGAGGGGATCCGTCACATCTCGGCCGGCCAGCCGGTCCATGGTGGTGGAAGGCCTGCGTCTCTTGACTGGAGGCGCGGGTGGAGCGACGGTTGGGAGAGGGGTGGGTGGGCACCGAATGCGTATGGCGGACAACGGTTGGGCAACGTATCGCCGCGGCTGGAGAGCAGCGGTGGCGGTGCTGGCCGGTCTCGGCCTGGTGACCGCACTGGTGTTCGTCGGGTGGTCGACGAACCTGGTCGCCTTCCTGATGGGCGGGACCCTGGTGTCCTCTGTCTATCTGAGTGTCGGGTTGGCCCAGGAGCGGAAGACCCCCGAGCTGATCCGGGACGTGCTGCGCTGGGCCGGCCGGGCTGGGCTCTGCGTGGTGGCGATCTGTGGCTACGCGACCGCGATCGGGATGGCCACCCTCTGGCTGGTCCTGCTGCTCGGCGTCACCTCACCACCGGTCGTCACCTGGATCTGGCCTCAGCAACCAGGATCAGTACGGCGGCCTGCCCCCGAATCCCCGGCCGAGCGAGAACCCCGCCCGAGCCGGACGCGGGACACCGAGCCCAAGATCGACCGCAAGCCCGACCGCGGTGTCGATCACAAGGCCGACCGCAAGGCAGATCGCAAGGCCGACCGGAAGGCGAAGGCCGACCGGAAGGCGAAGGCCGACCGCAAGGCGAAGCGGCAGCCGATCCCCGAGCCGCCACCACTCCCGGAGCCGGTCCTCCTCGAACCGTCCGCACCCGTCGACCTGACCGGCTTCACCGACGAGGACCTCTGCCTCGCCTGGCGGCGCAGCTTCACCGAACTCCAGGGCTGTACGACGGACGAGCAGCGCCTGGCGGTGATCGCCGCCCGGACCGCCTACCTGGACGAGCTCGAACGCCGCGCCCCCGACTCCTTCACCCAGTGGCTCGAATCCGGGCCCCGAGCCGCCGGCAACCCCTCCAAGTTCTTCGCTCCCCGGACCAACCACGGCGAACCCGAGTCAACAGTCGATTGACGATCTGCCGTGATCGGCGGGGATTCATCGATATCATCGATGCATGCTCGATCTGGTGCGGCTTCGGGTGCTGGCGGCGGTGGCGGCGCACGGGTCGGTGACGGCGGCCGCGCAGGCCCTGCACTACACCCAGCCGACGGTCAGCCATCACCTCGCGCGATTGGAGGCGGCAACCGGCGCGCGGCTCGTGCAGAAGGCGGGGCGTGGCATCCGGCTGACGCCCGAGGGCCAGGTGCTCGCGCGGCGAGCCGCCGAGATCATCGGCCGAGTCGATGCGGCCGACGCGGAGCTGGCCGCGCTCATCGGGTTGGAGGTCGGCCGGGTCCGCCTCGGCGCGTTCACCTCGGCGCTGACCGTGCTGGTCCCGCCCGCGGCCGCCGAGCTCCGCCGCAGGCACCCCAACATCGAGCTCGAGCTGACCGACGTCCATCCGGTCGTCGCGCAGCAGCAACTCCGTGAGGGAGTGCTCGATCTGGCGATCATCTTCCGGTACGACGACGAGCCGCCGAGCGACGGCCTCCGGTACACCTACCTGCTCGACGACCCGGTCTACCTGCTGAGTCGCCGTGCCGGGGACAAGCTCACCGACCACCGCGACTCGGCCTGGATCGCGGGGTGCGTGCACTGTCGGCAGGAGTTCGTCGACCTCTGTGCGGAGGCCGGGTTCACGCCGCGGATCGCGTACACGAGCGACGACCTCATGGTGAAGCAGGCCTTCGTCGCGCACGGCCTCGGCGTCACCACCATGCCGGGCCTCGCGCTGCGCTCACACCTGGCCGACGGGGTGAAGGCGACCAAGGTGAGCGCCGTACGCCGCATCTACCTCGCGACGTACGGCGAACCGCCCGACCCACCCGCAACCGCTGCGTTCATCGAAGCGCTGGAAAGGCACCACGGAGGTCAGCCCCGATGAGGTCGATCGCGTGCCGCGCGGCCGACAGCACGCCCGGGAAGTTGAGGAACGCGTGCATCGTGCCGGCGTACTCGACGAGCCGCGCCGGTACGTCGTCCTCCGCGAGCCGACCCGCATAACCCCGCGCATCGTCGCGGAGCGGATCGCGTCCGGCGGCGAGGATCAACGCCGGCGGCAGGCCCTTCAAGGACTCGGCCCGCTGTGGTACGGCGGTCGACGGCAACTGCCCGGCCGGGAAGTACTGCGCCGACGACCAGCGTCCTGGGGCGATGCTGAGGAACGTCCCGTCGAACAGGCGATACGACTCGGTGTCCTGGTCGACGTCGAGACTGGGATAGCAGAGGATCTGGCGATCGGGGAGTGGCCGGCCCTCATCGCGGTCGAGCAGGCAAGCACCGGCCGCGAGGGCGGCGCCCGCACTCTGACCGCCGACCCCGATCCGGCCGTCTCCGTTGAGCTCGGCAGCATGCTCACGCAGCCAGTCGAGCGCGTCGCGAACGTCGTGAAGCCCTGCCGGATAGGGGTTTTCGGGCGCCAGCCGGTAGTTGAGCGAGACAACGGTGACGTCGCCGGCGGCCGCGATCCCGGACGTCGCGCACTCGATGTCACGCAGGTGTCCGCCGATGAACCCACCTCCGTGCAACCACAGCACCAGCGGCCTCGGCTTCCCGGTCGGGGGCCGGTACAGCCGGGCCTCGAGGGTGCCGATGGTCAGGTCCTTGACCTCGACGGCCGGGGCGATTGGCCCGGCCAACTCGGGGTCGGGAAGCTCCTCGCGGTCGAGCAGCAGGGCTTGGTAGGGATCGAGTTCCGGACCTTCGGGCTCGGCTGCGAACCGGGCCAGCAGGGCGTCGGTTTCCGGCGCGAAGGTGGGCAGGTCGACGACGGTCATGCCGGGACCTGCGCGGGCTTCAGGTGACGGGCCGCGTGGCCGAAGAGGACGCCGTCCGGTGGGGTGGCGGCGTACTCGGCCAGTGCTCCGATCCCGCCGTCGTACCCACCGCCGGTAGCCGGGTCGTTCCACGCGGTCTCGTCGTACTGCTCGATCTCCGCGACGAGGGCGTCGGCAACGCTGTGGAACCGGTGCAGCAGGAGGCCCGACGGGATGTGCCGACCCGCCTCGACGCCGCCGACGTTCAGCGCACTGCCCGCGTCCGCCGTCTCCCAGCGCGGATCCAGGCTCCAGTGCAACCGCCCGGCGGCGGCGTCCCGCAGGACCGCGAGTGTGATCTCGTCCCACATCAGGATGTGCGCCGTCAGATCGTGCAACGAGTCGCAGAAGTGCCCGAGCGGCCCCGATACCACCCGGTACGGCGCCCGCAGCTCAGCCTCACTCAGTCCGTCGATCCGCTCCGCCAACAACCAGTGATCATCCAGTACCAACCGGGCCGCCTCGGCCGGAGTAGTAGTCGCTTTACGCATGACCCGAGCCAATCAGCTCACGTGCTCTGCACGCCCTGAATTGACGGAAGTCTTCAATCCATCGCGGTAGATCCGCTCGAAGGGCTGTTGCAGGCGTTTACCATCGCTGTTACCAGCTGAGCCGGTAACGGGAGTGGGGTCATGACGACGGTCGCGGTGGTGGGTGCGGGTGGGGTCGGCGGGTACTTCGGGGGCCGCCTGGCGCAGGCCGGGTACGACGTGAAGTTTGTTGCGCGGGGCAAGCACCTCGACGCGCTGCGGGCTGACGGGCTGGCGGTGCGGTGTGTGGCCGGCGACTTCGATCTCGCGCCGGTGCAGGTCACTGCGGAGGCCGGCGAGATCGGCGTGGTCGACTACGTGCTGGTGTGCGTGAAGACGTGGCAGCTGGCTGATGCGATCGTCGCGATCGAGCCGCTGGTCGGTCCTGAGACGGCCGCCGTGACCGTGCAGAACGGCGTCGAGGCGCCGGATCAGGTAGCGGCGGTGTACGGGCAGGAGCGGGTGCTGCCCGGAGCCGCGGAAGTGATCGCGTACGTCGAGAGCCCCGGGATCATCCGGCATCTCGGTGGGCCCGGCCGCCTGACTTTCGCCGAGTGGGACAACCAGCGCACGCCGCGGACAGAGTGGCTGGAGACCGCCTTCACGGATGCAGGGCTGCTCGCGCGGATCCCGGACGACATCTGGGCCGCCCTGTGGACCAAGTTCCTGTCCGTCGTCCCCGGCGGCGGCCTGGGTACGGCGACCGGCGCCGGGTACGGCGTACTCCGCTCCCGCCCCGGGACCCGGCGACTGCTGACCGAGGCGACCACCGAGATCCGCGATGTCGCGTTGGCGCTCGGGATCAAGTTGCCGGCGGACGTCGTACCGAACACCCTGGCGTGGATCGACAACCTGCCCGCGGGCGGGACCACCTCCCTCCAGCGCGACATCCTCGCGGGCCGTCCGAACGAGCTCGAGGCATGGACCGGCGCGGTCGTCCGCCTGGGCGACCGCGCCGGTGTCCCCACCCCCGTCAACAGCTTCCTCTACGAGATCGCCGCCGCCCGCGCCGATCAGTGATCGATCCTCGCCCGGAGCCGGGCGGGGCTCTCGACGGACGGACCGGTCGGCTGGGTGTAGGCGGCCAGGTAGAGGAGGAAGAGGCTGGCGCCGTAGACGGCCACGCCTGCGGCCAGTGCGCCGGTCGCGCTGATGCCGATCATCACCAAGGACCAGAGGCCGGCGCCGAGCGGGGTGTAGCGGCGCCACCCTTGCCAGTCGCTGGAACGCAGTACTGAGATCCCGGCGGTGATCAGCCCGGCGGCGGTGAGAGCGATACCGAGGCCGAAGGCGGTGCCGACGATCTTCGGGCCGGTGTCGTCCATCCGCTGGTCGGCGAACGGGATCGTCGCGAGCTCGGCGACGAAGAAGACGAACGTGCCCACCAGGGCCAGGAGGCTGCCGACCCGAGCCGCGCGGCCGCGGACCGACCGGGCGAAGCCGAGCATGCCGACGAAGACCAGCAGATGGACGACGGCGTACACGCTGGAGATCGGGACCAGCAGGTCGCTGCTCCACGGATAGCTCCACATCTGGTCGGAGACGTCGGATGCCGGCTGGACCACTGCCGCGACGAAGGCACCGGACACGGCTGTCACCGCCGCACCGATCATTCCGACGGCGGCGAGCTTGCGAATGTCGTTCATTTCCCCACCCCTCTCGAAGGTTTCTTCGACGGTAGGAATCGCCGGGCACGCCCCGCATCGGCACCAGTACGACGATCACGTAAGTGTCAGCACTGTTGGCGGCACCGCCTGGCGCTGCCACGATGGTGGCGTGGGTGGGAGGCGCCGGTGGCCGGTCCCGGCGGTGCTGTTCGGAGCGACGGTGATCGCGGAGATCGCGGCAGTCGTGCTCTCGTGGCGTCTCGAACCGGCCTACGACACCCTCGTGTACGCCGCCTTCACCCTGGCCACCGTCGGGGCCGGCGCCCTGATCGCGCACCGCCGTCCGGAGAACCCGATCGGCTGGCTGTTCTGCGGTTTCGGCCTGCTCAACGCCGTGTCCGGAGACCTGGCCGAAGGCTACGGCCTCAGGGCGGCCGCCGAGGGCTGGCCCGGCGGCCCGATCGCCGAGTGGATCGGCTGGGTGAGCTGGCTGGTGAACGGCTTCGGCTGGATCCTGACCTTCCTGCTCTTCCCGACCGGACGGCTGCCGAGCCCGCGCTGGCGAGCGGTGCCGTGGATCGGTGCGGCCGGCATGCTGCTCGCGATGGCCGGTTGGGGGCTGAGCCGGGATCGCGACCGCGACTACCTCGGCGGACACAACCCGTGGGTGGTCGAGTGGCTGCCGACCGAGGTGCTGTTCGCCGTCGGGATGCCGTTGTTCCTCCTCGCGCTGGTCGCCAGTGCGGTCTCCTTGATCGTCCGGTTCCGTCGTGCCGGCGGCCTGGAACGCCAGCAGCTGAAGTGGTTCGCGCTCGCCGCATCGATCGCCGGAGTGGGGCTCCCGCTGAGCTTCGCGCTCTGGTACGTCACGCCGTACGCCGAGCTGATCGCCGCCGTCGTGCTGGTCGGTCTGCCGCTCGCGGCCTGTGCCGCGATCCTGCGCTACCGGCTCTACGACATCGACCTGTTCATCAGCCGCACGGTCGCGTACGCCGCGCTGACGGTGCTGCTCGGCGCGGCCTACCTCGTCCTGATCATTGCCCTCGGCACCTTGTTCGGCCGCGGCTCGGCGTGGGCCACCGCCGCGGCGACCGTGGTGTGCGCGATGCTGTTCCGCCCCCTCCGCAGCCGCGTCCAGGACGCCGTCGACCGCCGCTTCAACCGGTCCCGGTACGACGCCCTGCACCGGATGGCCCGCTTCCTCGACGACGTCCGGTCCGGCCGCCGTACGCCCGAGGAGGTGCAGACCGTCCTCCGCGAGATCCTCGCCGACCCCGGCCTCGAGCTGCTCGTCTTCCTGCCCGAGAGCCAGCGGTACGTCGACCTCGCGGGGACCACCCGGACGGCCGACGACCGGCACCGGATTGCGATCGAACGCGGTGACCAGCCGATCGGGGTCGTCCTGCACAACAGCACGGCCGAGCTCAGCCCGGAGCTGCTTCGGCGGGTCGTCGAGGACGGCGGTCTCGCGGTCGAGATCGCCCGGCTGCGCGCGGAACTGCGGCTGCAGCTGAACGAGGTCAAGGCGTCCCGGGCCCGGATCGTTGCCGCCGGCCACGCCGAGCGCCGCCGGATCGAACGCGATCTGCACGACGGAGCCCAGCAGCGGCTGGTGTCGATCGGGCTCGCGCTCCGGCACGCCCAGCACCAACTGGGCTCGGCGCCGACGGCCGCCGGTGAAACCCTCGATCGCGCGGTCGCTGAGGTGACCGTCGCGATCGGGGAGCTTCGCGAACTCGCCCGTGGTCTCCCGCCGACCCAGCTCGATGCAGGTCTGGCTCCCGCGTTCCACGACCTCGCGCGAAGGGCTCCGTTGCCGGTGTCGGTCGATGTACCGGACGAGCGGTTCGAGTCGGGCGTCGAGGCAGCGGCGTACTTCATCTGTTGCGAGGGCCTCACCAACGCGGTCAAGCATGCGAACGCCACGCAGGTCGGTCTCGCCGCGCGGCGTGCGGACCACAGCCTGCTCGTGACGGTAACCGACGACGGCGTCGGCGGTGCGTTCGCCGGCAACAGCACGGGTCTCACCGGTCTCGCCGATCGGGTCGCGGCCCTCGGCGGGATCTTCCGCATCGACAGCGAACCGGGCCGCGGTACCACGCTCATCGCGGAGCTGCCATGCGGATCGTGATCGCGGAGGACCAGGTGCTGTTGCGCGAAGGGCTCAAGATGCTCTTCGTGGACGGCGGTCACGAGGTGGTGGCGACGCTGGGCGACGCGGACGGGCTGCTTGCGGTGGTGGCGTCGTACCAGCCCGATCTCGTGGTCGCGGACATCCGAATGCCGCCGACGTTCAGCGACGAGGGAGCGCGGGCGGCCGAGGCGGTGAAGCGGGCGCACCCCGAGGTGGGTGTGCTGCTGCTGTCACAGCACATCGAGACGACGCATGTCGTGGGGCTCGTGTCGTTGGGCGGATTCGGTTACCTGCTGAAGGATCGCGTGCTCGATGTGGGGGAGTTCCTGGCCGCGGCCGAGCGGGTCGCGCGGGGTGGGTCGGCGCTGGATCCGCAGGTCGTCGCCGGTCTGCTGGCGCAGCGTGGGGACAGCGATCCGCTGGCCGCGTTGACCGATCGCGAACGGGAGGTGCTCGAGCTGATGGCCGAAGGTCTCACGAACAGCGCGATCGCGCGCCGGCTGTTCCTCAGCGAACGTACGGTCGAAGCGCATGTCCGGCACGTGTTCACCAAGCTCACGTTGCCCGAGTCCGAGGACGGTCATCGCCGCGTCCTCGCCGTACTGGCTCATCTCAGCGCGGCGACTCCAGACCGAGGTCTGTCAGGATCTCCGTGACCGGCGTCGCCCACCTCCGCCAGGCGGGCTGACCAGCACCGCTGCAGCGGGTTTTGTGCCGGCTGGCGGGTTAGAGCACGCCAGCCGTCACACAACCCGCTTCCGCTGTCCGACCACGATCAGGACGGTGCCGAGGGCACCGAACAGGACGAACGACCCCAGGGCGGCCAGCGCCGGTCCGAGGAAGACCTCGGCGGTATGCCGGCGGCCCACGAAGTAGGTGGCGCTCTCGTTGGTGCACACGACCGCGACGGTCTGCGCCGGGACCGTGTCCACCGAGTGCGCGACCACGTAGTACACGCCACTCGCGTCGTCGAACTGCTCCGAGCGGGACGGCTCCTTCAGCGGGATCGCCGTACCGCTCCCGTCGGTCGCCGTACAGGTCTGGCCGGCGCCGCGCTCCGCCGCGAAGATCGTCAGCCCGTCACCGTCGAGCCGGACCGGACCGTCACCGATCGGCGACGGCGCGCCCGGGATGTTGCGCATCAGCTGCACACCGAAGAACCCGCTGACCACGAACGCCAGCACCAAGCACCCGACACCAACCCACGTCAATCTCCGCATGCGCGAAGGTTAGTGGTTCGGCGTCGCGGTCAGGCACAGGATGCGGGCGGAGGGCTCCGGGAGGTCGGTCGTGATGGTGAGCGAGTTGTCGTCGGTCCAGCTGTAGGTCCAGCCGGTGGCGCCGGTCGGGAAGTGCGGGGTGATGGTGGATCTGGGGATGGGGAGCGTAATGGTGGCGGGGCCGGGCGCGCGGTGCCAGAGCGCCAGGTAGGAGACGTCGGGTCCGTTCAGGGACAAGGCCAGCCACTCGTCGGTCCAGGCCGGGAGGCCGAGCGGCCAGGCTGGGACGAGTGTGTCGAGATCGTCGAGCAGGACGCGGTGAGCGGCGAGCGCGGACCGGACGAGGTCGAGCTCGGCGGGCGACATGCGGTTGAGGTGGCCGGACAGGTAGAGGCGACCGGGGATGCCGTTCACCAGGGCGAAGACGAACTCCTCGTGGGTGCTGCCACTGATCGGGTAGGCCCAGTGGCCGGCCTGCTCCGGGAGTACGGCGGCCGGGGCCGCCGCGGTGATCGATGCGTAGAGCAACGGATGTTCCTGGTCCGAGGTCGACTGCAGGTGGAGGCGGGACAGCAGGGCGTAGTCCATCCGCATCGCACCGGAGGCGCAGTTCTCGATCAGTAGCGAAGGATGCCGTTCCTGTACCGCGTCCAGCCAGCTGAGCAGCGCCCGGTTGTGCTCGAGCAGTCCGTGTCCTACCGACGTACCCCCGGCATCGCTGCCGGGACCCGTCATGGTGTTGTTGTCGAACTTGAAGAAGCCGACGCCGAACTCGCCGACCAGCCGGTCGACGGTGTCGTCGAGGTGCTTGCGGGCGGCCGGGCTGCGCAGGTCGAGCAGGTAGCGCCCGGACGCGGCGACCCGGTGGCCGCGGCGCGTGAGGAAGGCGTCGTCGGGGAGTTCCCGTGCGACCGGCGAATTGACGCCGATCACCTCGGGTTCGAGCCAGAGGCCGGGAACCATGCCGTGCGAGCGGATCCGGTCGATCACCTCGGCGAGCCCGTTCGGGAAGCGGGTCGTCGACGGCTGCCAGGCCCCGACGGTGGTCCACCAGTCGCGGTCGCCGTACCAGCCGGCGTCGATGCAGAAGTAGTCGGCGCCGACCTCCGCGGCCGCATCGATCAGTGGGAGCAGCTTCGCGGTCGTCGGATCGCCGACCAGGGTGTTCATGAAGTCGTTGTAGACCACTGGCAGCCGGTCGTCGATCGGGCGCCGGTTCCGGATCGCACGGCGTTGCCGGGTGAGTGCGGCGAACGCGCCGTCCAGGTCGGTTCCGGCGACGAGCGACACCGGCACCGTCGTGAACGGCTTGTCAGCGGTGACTTCCACGCTCCATTGGTGATGCTGGTCGGTGGGTCCGCTCAGGAGCAGGTAGCCGCCGCACCGGGTCTCGCCGATCTCGTAGTGCCATGGTCCGTTGTGCTCGATCTGCCACCCGACGGCGTACGGCGTACTTCGATCGAGGAGGACGCCGACAGGCAGCCGCTCCCCGCTGGACCAGGAGTCGGTGCTGGTCACGGCGTACCGGCTCCTGGCGACGTGGTGATGCGGATCGCGGACGATCTGCGCGAGTGCTTCGGCGCGCAGCGACCGGGACGACCACCGGTTCTCCGCCATCCAACTGCTGGCGGCCGAGTACAGATCGGCGTCGATCGACGCGAGGCCGACGACCAGGGACGACACAAAGGTGATGTCGAGGGCCCCCGGGCCGTTCATCGAGACTTCGGACCAGGCGCGGACGCCGGCCAGGGCCGCGAAGACACTGGTGACGCGCAGCCCGGTCGTGGGCTCCTCTTGGACGATGCGCAGCGTCGTCGGCGTCTCCTCGTGCCGGACGTAGCGCAACTGCTGCCCGAGAATGGTGTCGACCTGCCGGCTGCTGCTGGGTGAAGGTCCGTACCCGACGGCGGCGATCTCGACCAACGGCTGGCTGGGTTCCGGTCGCCCGCCGGCCGGTTGCGAGGTGCTCCGTACGTCGACCAGCCGGACGGGACCGCCGTCGAGAGCGAAGCTGAGGGTCAGCTCAGGGGTGCTCCAGTGCAGCCGATTCATTCGGGAGACTCGTTCTCGGTCGGGTTCGCCGTGCTCCGTTCGAGGAGGTAGTCCTCGACGGTGAACAGGTGTGCGGCCATCTGAATCCGGGCCCGGTCCGGCTGGTGGGCGGTGAGCGCGGCGAGGATGGCGAGATGCTCCCGATGGGCGGTCTCGTCGGCGCCGGGCTGGGTGATGGAGCGGCGCAGCCGGTCACGCATCGTTCGTCCACCCAGCGCATCGATCAGCGCGGCCAGGACGGGGTTGCCGGAGGCCTGCGCGATGATGCGATGGAACGCGATGTCGTTCTCGATGACGCTCTCGTGGTTGGGTTCCGCGTGGGCCAGCTCGGCCTCGTTGTGGCGCAGCAACTCGGCCGCGGCGTCCAGGGCCGCCGAGTCGATCTGTTGCGCTGCCACGGCGGCGGCCTCGGTCTCGAGGATCCGGCGTACCGCGTGCAGGTGCGGTGTTCCGCTGCCGTCGTGCAGGTCGACGACGAACCCCATCGGAACCAGCAGCATCGACGGATCCAGGTTGGTGACGTAGGTGCCGTCACCTTGCCGCGTCTCCAGGACGCCCATCATCGACAGCGCCCGGACGCCCTCGCGCAGCGGGTTCCTCGAGACGCCGAACGCGGCCGCGAGGTCTTTCTCGATCGGCAGCCGGTCACCCGGCCGAAGCCGGCCCTCGATGATCATCTGCCGGATGGTCTGCACCACGACGTCGGTCTGCGACACGCCGGGAGTGCGAGACTGCGCGGCCGTCTTCGCGGGGGTCATGGCAGTGGATCCGCTTCCGCGCGGGAGGCCCAGTAGGCGCCGTCCGGGAACCGGTAGGTCTGGAAAGACTCCCTGTGCATCTCGGCACTGTAACCGGGTGCGCTCGGCAGGACGTACGCCCCGTCGCGGATCACGCAGGGGTCGACGAAGTGCTCGTGCAGATGGTCGACGTACTCCGTCACCCGGCCGTCGAGACTGCCCGAGACGGCCACGTAGTCGAAGATCGCGAGGTGCTGGACGAGCTCGCACAGTCCGACTCCACCGGCGTGCGGACAGACCGGCACGTCGAACCAGGCGGCGAGCAGGTAGACCGCGAGTACTTCGTTGACGCTGCCGAGCCGGGCCGCGTCGAGCTGGCAGTAGTCGATGGCGCCGGCCTGGAACATCTGCTTGAACAGCACCCGGTTCATCCCGTGCTCGCCGGTGGCGACGCCGATGGGCGCCACCGCCTTGCGGATCGCGGCGTGACCGAGGATGTCGTCGGGGCTGGTCGGCTCCTCGATCCACAGCGGGTCGAACTCGGCCAGCGCCTTCACCCATTCGATGGCCTCGGGGACGTCCCAGACCTGGTTCGCGTCGATCATCAGGTGACCGTCCGGCCCGAGCACCTCGCGAGCGATGCCGCAGCGCCGGACGTCGTCGGCCAGGTCGGCGCCGACCTTGAGCTTGACGTGTTTGTAGCCTGAGGCAACGGCTTCCTCGCAGAGCCTGCGCAGCTTGGCGTCGGAGTACCCGAGCCATCCGGCGGAGGTGGTGTAGCACGGGTAGCCGGACACCTCGAGCTCCGCGATTCGCTGCTTGCGGCCCGCTTCTTGCCGGGTCAGCAGGGTGACGGCCTGCTCCGGGGTCAGCGCGTCGGTCAGGTACCGCAGGTCGGCGGCCGCGACGAGTTGCTCGGGTGACATGTCGGAGAGCAGCCGCCACAGCGGTACGCCGGCCCGTCGGGCGGCCAGGTCCCACAGTGCGTTCATCACCGCGGCCAGCGCCAGATGGATGACCCCCTTGTCCGGGCCGAGCCAGCGCAGTTGGCTGTCGGACTGCAGCTCCCGGTAGATCGCGCCGAGGTCACCGCAGAGGACGTCGACATCGCGGCCGACCAGCGGTTCGCCACGCTGGGCCGCGGCGGCCGCGCACAGGTCGTTGCCGCGCCCGATCGTGAAGGTGAAGCCGTACCCGGCGAGATCCGGTTCGTCCGTGTGCAGGACGACGTACGCCGCCGAGTAGTCGCCGTCCTGGTTCATCGCGTCGGACCCGTCCTGGGTCAGCGAGGTCGGGAAGCGGACGTCGATGACCTCCACCGAGGTGATGCGTGGCATGGCGGGCCCTCACGTTCAGCAATAGATGGGATCTTTCTCCGGCTTTGATGCTGTTCAGTATGGACCACACGCGGATCCGACGCTACGATCCCGAAAAATCATGGGACTAATACGTACTCGTCAGTTCGACGGAGGACTGTGGTGATTGGCAACCTGGTGAGCTCCGGTCCGCAGCGGCTGTACTACGACCGGCCCGCGGAAACCTGGCTGGAGGCGCTGCCGCTCGGCAACGGCCGGCTCGGGGCGATGTGCTTCGGTGGTGTCGGCAGCGATCGGATCGGCCTCAACGACGAGACGTTGTGGTCAGGCGGTCCGGAGACCGCTCGCGCGCTGTCCACCCCGCTCGGCGCTACCGGTGCCGAGGCTGTGCAGGCTCTGCGTGCGGCGCTCGAGGCGGGGGACATCCGCAGGGCGCATGAGTTGGCCGGCGGTTTTCACTCCGGCTACTCGCAGGCGTACCTGCCGCTGGGCGACCTCGTGCTCGAGTCGCGCATCGATGGGGTCACGCCGGCCGCCGGCGGCGTGACCCGGTACCGGCGGGAGCTCGATCTCGACGCGGCGATCGCCACGTCGGAGTACGAGATCGGGGGAGTGGCTGTTCGTCAGCAGACCTTCGTCAGCGCGCCGGACGGCGTACTGGTTCAGCGAATGACTGCCTCCGAGCCGGTACTGCGGCTCGAGTGCAGGCTGACGTCTCAGCTGCGGTCGAGCCCCCGCGCGGTCGAGAACGGACTCGGACTGTTGCTGCAGGCTCCGGCCGACGTGGCCCCACCACATCGCGACGTGCCGCAGCCGGTCCGATACTCCGACGGGGCGGATCGGGGCATGGCAGCCGCTGTCGCGCTACGTGCCACGAGCGATGGCGACATCAGGTCCACCGACTCCGAGCTGACCGTCGACAACGCAACTGAGATCACGCTGATCCTGTCGTCCGCGACGGGGTACGACGGTCCGTTCGCCGTACCCACCCGGACCG
Source organism: Kribbella sp. NPDC050124 (assembly GCF_044460355.1). NCBI lineage: Bacteria > Bacillati > Actinomycetota > Actinomycetes > Propionibacteriales > Kribbellaceae > Kribbella > Kribbella sp. NPDC050124. The sequence goes on along the minus strand of NZ_JBITJU010000003.1, from coordinate 161,094 downwards.
CGGAGGAGTGCTGGTCCGCCGCGGACGAGATCGTGCGCGCGGCCCTCGATCGCGAGTACGGACAACTGCTGGCCGACCACAAGCAAGACCACCGGCGACTGTACCGGCGGGCGTCGCTGGAGCTGGCCGGGCCGGCGGAGCAGTCCGAGCTGCCGACTGATGTCCGGGTCGCGCGGGCGGTCGACGTCGAGGACCCGGCCCTGTCCGCGCTGATCTTCAACTACGGCCGCTACCTGATGGTCGCGAGCTCGCGGCCGGGTGGACTGCCGACCAATCTGCAGGGGATCTGGAACGACATCCTGCGGCCGCCGTGGAGCTCGAACTTCACGGTCAACATCAACACCGAGATGAACTATTGGCCGGCCGAGACCACCAACCTCTCCGAGTGCCACGAACCCCTGCTCAGGTTTATCGATCAGCTCGCCCAGGCCGGACAGAGCACTGCCCGTGAACGGTACGGCTGCGGTGGGTGGACCGCGCACCACAACGCCGACGCGTGGTGCTGGACCCTGCCCGTCGAAGGCGACCCGCGGTGGTCGAACTGGCCGCTCGCCGGTGCGTGGCTCGCCCGTCATCTGTGGGACCACTACGAGTTCACCGAGGACCTGTCGTTCCTCGGTGAGTCCTGGCCGGTGCTCCGGAGCGCGGCGGTGTTCTGCCTCGACTGGCTGGTCGAGCTGCCGGACGGCAGTCTCGGTACTGCGCCGTCGACGTCGCCGGAGAACGACTACATCGCGGACGACGGGCGCCCCGCCTCGGTCACCGAGTCGTCGACCATGGACCTCGCGCTCATCTCGGATCTGTTCCTGCGCGTCGAGCAGGCGGCCGAACTGCTCGACGTCGTGGACCCGCTCGTCGCCGACCTTTCGACCGCCCGCAAGCGAATCCCCGATCCACGGATCGGCGCCCGCGGCCAGTTGCAGGAGTGGGCCGCGGACCTCCGGGAGGAAGATCCCCACCACCGCCACATGTCGCACCTGACCGGCCTGCATCCTGCGGACGCGATCACGCCGGACAGCACGCCTGACCTCGCCGCGGCAGCGGCACGTTCGCTCGATCTTCGGGGTGACGAGGCAACGGGGTGGTCACTGGCGTGGAAGGTCTGCCTCCGGGCCCGGCTTCGGGACGAGGCGGCGGCGCATCGCCTGGTCCGGGCCTTCCTCCGGCCGGCGAACGACCAGGCCACGGGACACGTCGGCAGCGGCGCCGGCGTGTACCCGAACCTGTTCTGCGCCCACCCGCCGTTCCAGATCGACGGCAACTTCGGTGTCACGGCGGGAATCGCGGAGATGCTCCTGCAAAGCCACACCGGCGACATCGAGCTACTTCCCGCCCTGCCCGCGGAGTGGCCGGCCGGACGGGTCACGGGCCTCAGAACGCGTGGCGGGGTCACGGTCGACATCGCGTGGACGCCGCAAGGCGTCGAAGCGGTCCTGACCGCCGATCGCGACCAGGCGCGGGTCGTCCGTCACGGCGACAGCCGGACACCGGTCAGTCTGCGCGCCGGAATCGCTCAGCGCGTGAGTTCGACGTGATCGCCGGCCCGGACGAGGAGATGACATGGCAACGCTGACAACCGTCCGGCCACCGGCCGGTGAGACACCACCCCGGCCCCGGCGACGGCGCCGGGAGCGCCCGGGGTTCAAGGGCCTGCGCCGCAGCCTTCGACGGCACTGGACGCTGTACCTGTTGATGGTCGTGCCGCTGATCTGGTTCGTGGTGTTCAAGTACATCCCGATGTCCAACGCCGTGCTGGCGTTCAAGAACTACAACGTGGTGGCCGGCATCTGGGGCAGCCAGTGGATCGGCTGGCGCAACTTCGAGATGTTCTTCGCCAACCCGGTGTTCTGGACGCTGCTCAAGAACACCTTCCTGCTGTCCGTCTACACGGTGGCCGCCAGCTTCCCGCTCGCGATCGTCCTCGCGCTGGCGCTGAACGAGATCCGCATGGGGTTGTTCAAGAAGACGGTCCAGCTGGTGACGTACGCGCCGTACTTCATCTCCACCGTGGTGGTCGTCTCGATGACGATCCTGGTGCTGTCACCGCGGCTGGGCATCGTCAACGAGGGACTCGGGTTCTTCGGTGTGCCGGCGGTGGACTTCCTCGGCAACCCCGACTACTTCCGGCACATCTACGTCTGGTCCGACGTCTGGCAGACCACCGGGTACTCGGCCGTGATCTATCTCGCGGCGCTGGCCGGGGTCGACCCGGCGCTGCACGAGTCGGCGAAGATCGACGGGGCCACCCGGCTGCAGCGAATCCGGCACGTGGACCTGCCCGGCATCATGCCGACCGCGGTGATCATCCTGGTACTTGCTGTCGGCAACATCATGGCGATCGGCTTCGAGAAGGCGTTCCTGCTGCAGAACCCGCTGAACCTCAGCGAGTCCGAGATCATCGCCACCTACGTGTACAAGACCGGTCTGCTGAACGCCGACTTCAGCCTGGCGACCGCCGTCGGTCTGTTCAACTCCGTCATCAACCTGGTGCTGCTGCTGGGGGTCAACATGGCTGCCAAGCGCATCACCGGAAACGGACTGTGGTCATGAGCGCGGGAACGACGACGGTGGCGAGCAAGCGGACCGAGCGCCGGGCGGCGCGCGAACGCCAGATCCGCGAGTCGCGCACCGACCGGATGTTCATGTTCTGCGTCTACCTGCTGCTGACGGTGTTCTTCGCCGTCGTGGTGCTGCCGCTGCTGTACATCGTGGCGAGCTCGTTCAGCAGCCCCGAAGCGGTGTCGTCGGGCCGGGTGCTGTTCTGGCCGGTGGAGTTCTCACTGCGCGGGTACCGCGCGGTGTTCGAGAACCCGCAGGTCGTCCAGGGCTACCTGAACTCGTTGTTCTACACCGTGGTCGGCACGGTCGTCAGCGTCGTGATGACGATCGCGATCGCCTATCCGATGTCGCGCCGTACCCTGGTCGGCCGGAACGTCGTGATGAGCCTGATCCTGTTCACCATGCTGTTCACCGGGGGGCTGATCCCGACGTACCTGGTGGTCCAGCAGGTCGGGTTGCTGGACACCCGGTGGGCACTGATCGTCCCGCAGGCCATCGGGGTCTGGCAGGTGATCATCGCGCGGACCTACTTCCGCACCGTGATCCCGGACGAACTGGCCGAGGCCGCGCAGCTCGACGGTTGCGGCGACCTGCGGTTCCTCTGGTCGGTGGTGATTCCGCTGGCCAAGCCGATGATCGCCGTCGTCGCGCTGATGTACGCGATCATGCAGTGGAACTCGTACTTCGACGCGCTGATCTACCTCAAGAATCCGGACCTGTTCCCGCTGCAGCTCGTGCTGCGCAACATCCTGATCCTCAACACCTACAGCGGCGGCGCAATCGATGCCTCCGTCGTCCTGCAGCGGCAGCAACTGGCCGATCTGCTCAAGTACTCGCTGATCGTGGTCGCGAGCGTGCCGGTCCTGCTCATCTACCCGTTCGTCGCGCGCTACTTCACCAAGGGAATCATGATCGGCGCCGTCAAGGGCTGATCCTTCGCACCATCTCTACCCCTGTGAGGGACAACAATGACAACTCAGCTCAGGAGAACCAAGACCGCGGCGGTCGCCGGGCTCAGCGTGCTGGCGCTCGCCCTGGCCGCCTGCAGCGGATCCGGGTCGACCGCGGACGAGAGCAAGCCGCTGCCCACGGTGACGGGCAATCCGGCCGTGACGCTCGACGTGTTCGCGCCGCAGAGCGCCGAGAGCAACCTGGCCACGAACGAGTTCACCAAGAAGATGAACGAGAAGTTCAACCTCACCTTCAAGTGGCAGACCACCACGTTCGACGGCGGGCCGGCCAAGGAGAAGCGGCAGATCTCGCTGGCCAGCGGCGACTACCCGGACCTGTACATGCTGATCCCGTGGGTCGACCAGTTCACCCCGGCCGAGCTGCTCAAGCTGGGCAGCCAAGGCGTGCTCGTCCCGCTGAACCAGCTGATCGACCAGTACGCGCCGAATATCAAGAAGGCCCTCGACGCGGAGCCGGAGTGGAAGGCGATGGCGACCGCGCCGGACGGGAAGATCTACGGCATGCCGCAGTGGGTGGACTGCTACCACTGCTCGTACCAGGGCAAGCTGTGGATGAACACCACCTGGCTGAAGAAGCTCGGGCTCGAGCAGCCGAAGACCACCGAGGACATGGTCAAGGTGCTGCGCGCGTTCAAGACCCAGGACCCGAACGGCAATGGGAAGGCCGACGAGATCCCGCTCAGCGCCAGTGTGCGCGACGCGCTGATCCCGTACTTCATGAACGCCTTCATCTACGACCCGCAGGGCACCAGCGGCAATAACAACTCCACCCTGGTGCTGAAGGACGGCAAGGTCGACCTGCAGGCCAACAAGGACGGCTGGCGGGAGGGACTCAAGTACCTGAACTCGCTCTACAAGGAGGGCCTGATCGACAAGGGCGCCTTCACCCAGAACCCGGACGCGCTGCAGCAGCAGGGTGACGGTGGCAAGGCGCCGCTCCTCGGCTCGGCCGCCGTGCTGCACCTGGGCATCGCGGTCAGCAACCTGCCCGACGGTCGCCAGAAGCAGTACGACGCCGTGCCGCCGCTGACCGGACCGGGCGGTGCGAACTTCACCGGGTACAACTTCCCGAGTGCGCCGGGTGCGACGTTCGTCCTGACGAACAAGGCGACGCCGGAGGAGCAGATCCAGGCGATCAAGCTGCTCGACTACATCTTCACCGACGAGGGGCAGATCAACGGGCAGTTCGGCAGCGAGGGCAAGACCTGGACGAAGCCGCAGCCCGCGGACGTCGCGCTCGACAAGTCGCTGAAGCCGGTGTTCAAGCAGATCCCGCAGCCGTCCGGCGCGACGCCGCCGAACTCCGGGTGGGGAGCGATGGCGCAGTACAACAACACCGAGAAGTTCCGGAACTCCGAGGCGATCGCGACCGACATCTACAGCCCGGCCGGGTACGAGCGGCGGTTGTTCGAGGCCACCAAGCTCTACGAGGGCAAGGAGGACAAGGCGCTGATCTACCCCTACTGGAAGGTGTGGATCGACCCGGCGCTGGGCAGCGAGGTCGCCACCTTGCAGACGAACCTCGAGAACTACGTCCAGCAGAACGCCCTGCAGTTCATCACCGGGTCGAAGAACCTCGACAGCGAGTGGGACGCCTACGTGAAGGGCCTGGACGGCCTCGGCCTGAAGCGCTACCTCGAAATCCAGCAAACCGCCTACGACAAGATGCCCAACAAGTAGCTCAACCGTGGGCCGGCCGGCACGCACCGGCCGGCCCACACCCCTGCCACCGACCAGGAGCGACCTGTGCCGTTCGATGCAACCTTCGAGTCCCTGTCCACGTTCGAATGCCCGGACTGGTTCCGGGACGCGAAACTCGGCATCTGGTCGCACTGGGGGCCGCAGTCGGTGCCGCGGTACGGCGACTGGTACGCGCGCCACATGTACCGGGAAAGGTCCGACCAGTACCGGTACCACCTGCGGACGTACGGACACCCGTCGCAGTTCGGCTACAAGGACGTCGTACGGCTGTGGAAGGCCGAGCGGTTCGATCCGGGCGCCTTGATGGACCAGTTCGTGGCCGCGGGCGCCCGGTACTTCGTGGCGCAGGCCGTGCACCACGACAACTTCTTCAACTACGAGTCATCGGTGAATCGCTGGAACTCAGCGAAGATCGGGCCGGGGAAGGACATCCTGGCCCTGTGGAAGGCCGCCGCGGACCAGCGCGGACTGCCGTTCGGGATCACCGAGCACCTCGGCGCCGCGTTGGGCTGGATGGCGGTCAACAAGGGCAGCGACCAGCGCGGACCGTTCGCCGGAGTGCCGTACGACGGCGCCGATCCGGCCACCCTGGACCTGTACCTCGACAACAGCCGCTACCTGCCTGCGCGGGACGTCGTCGTGCCGGACCCGTGGTACTGCGACGACGCCGAGTGGCACCGCTACTGGCTCGAGGCGGTCACCGAGATGATCGACCGGTACGAGCCCGACCTGCTGTACTCCGACGGGCCGCTGCCGTTCGGCGACGTCGGATATGCGCCAGGGCTCAGTGCCGTTGCCCGCCTCTACAACACCAGCGCGCGGATTCACGGGGCGAACCGGGCCGTCTATCAGCAGAAGGACCGCCGGCCCGAGGTGAGCGCGGTCGGCGTGCTGGACATCGAGCGGAGTCAGACTCCCGGCATCCATCCGGCGCCGTGGCAGACCGACACCTCCGTCGGCGACTGGTTCTACAACGTCCGCGACGTCTACAAGACCGCGGAGCACGTCATCGAGATGCTGGTCGACATCGTGTCGAAGAACGGCAATCTGTTGCTCAACGTGCCGCAACTGCCGGACGGCACCCTCGATCTCGAATGCTCGCAGTTGCTCGGCGATCTCGGTGCCTGGATGCGCGTCTGCGGCGAAGGCATCTACGGCACGAGGCCGTTTCGGGTGTTCGGCGAGGGACCGTCGAGCGTGACCATCAAGGGGTTCACCGAGGACCGTGTCCGGTGGACGAGTTCCGACTTCCGGTTCACCCGCCGGGACGACACGGTGTACGCGTTCCAGTTGGCCTGGCCTGACGACGGTCGCGCCGTGATTCGCAGCCTCGCGGACCACGAGGTGGTGGGCGGCGTCCGGCTGCTCGGCCACGGCCCCGTTCCCTTCGAGCAGGCGTACGGCGTCCTGGTGGTCCGGCTGTCCGAGTCCCGCCCGGTCGACGTCGCGAACTGCCTCGCCGTAGAGCTCCGGGCCGGCTGATGGCCGGGCCTGAGTACGTGGGCTTGGGAATCGGCGGACCTCGTGAACTGGGGCGAGGGCCGACTCGTCCAGGTCGCGCCAGCCGAGGCCGGCAACGCCTGGGCGCCGGAGGCGGTCTGGGACCCAGAGCAGGAAGCCTTCCTCGTCCACTGGTCCTCGACGCTGTACGACAACGCCGAGCACGACGGCAAGAGCTACAACCGGATCATGTACGCGACGACCCGCGACTTCCGCGAGTTCTCCGAGCCGCGCGTGTGGATCGACCGCGGCTGGCAGACGATCGACACGACCGTGATCGAGCACGACGGCGTCTACTACCGGTTCCTGAAGGACGAACGCAGCCGCAGCGGCGATGCGCCGTACGGCAAGTCGGTGTTCTGCGAAACCTCGACCTCGCTGACGGCCGGCGCATGGAAACCGCTGGCCGAAGGCATCGGCCTGGGAGCGATCACCCAGGGCGAGGGCCCCTTGGTGTACAAGTCGAACACCGAGCAGAAGTGGTACCTCTGGATCGACGAGTTCACGCGCGAACGCCGTTACGTCCCCTTCGCAACGTCCGACCTCGCCGGCGGCGAGTGGGTGCCCTGCACAGACCACCGGCTGCCGGAAGATCCCTGCCACGGCGTGGTCCTGCCGGTGACGGCTGAGGAGTACGAGCGACTGAGTGCTGCCTGGACGTGAGTGGTCGGACCACCTCCGCGAACCGCCGCCGCGGCCGCCCGCCTGCCCGCCGAGGGCAGGCGGGTTTTTTCACGGCGTGAACTGACGCCGCGGCAGGTCACGGTTTGGGATTCTGCTCAGCGAGGTCTTGTCAGGGGTTATTCCAATGGTTAGTTTAACCGGCACTCAAACGCTCAGGGTTCAACAGAAACCCTCAGGGTTCAACAGGCAAGGAGGGCCAGCGATGGCCATGGACGGGACGCAGCTTTCGCGTCGGGGTTTTCTCGGGATGGGTCTGGCCGCGGGCGTCATCACGCTCACCGCCTGCGGGGCCGACAGTGACGACCAGGGTTCGTCGTCGGGCAACGCCACCGCCGCCAACCTGGTGATGACGGTGTGGGGCGGGGAGAACGACAAGACGACGTACCAGAAGCGGATCGACCTGCTGGTCAAGAAGTTCCCCGAGCTGAAGGTGACGCTGCAGCTGATCCCGAACGACGGGTACGCGCAGAAGGTGCAGACGATGATTGCCGGCGGCAAGGGCCCGGACATCATGCAGGTGGCCGAGAGTGTCAACGTCTACTCATCCAAGAACCAGATCCAGCCGCTGGACGAGCTGGCCGCGAAGGCCGGGCTGGACCTGGAGAAGCGGTTCGGCTCGATCGGCAAGCTGTACTCGTACCAGGACAAGGTCTACGCGATCCCGGACCGCTCCGGCGCGATGATCGTCTTCTACAACAAGGCGCTGTTCGAGGCCAAGGGCATCAAGGCGCCGACCGCGGACTGGACCTGGGACGACGCGCTCGGCGCGTTCAAGGAGTTGACCGTCCCGGGCAAGCAGTGGGGCTACGCCGGCTCCGGCTGGTGGGCGCAGTGGTGGAGCTTCGTCTACCAGAACGGCGGCAAGATCATCGACGACAGCGGCAAGCCCACTGTCGCCAGCGACGAGGTGATCGAGGCGCTGCAGTGGGCCGGTGACCTGATCTTCAAGCACGGCGTCGTACCGACCCAGAAACAGTACGCCGACATGGGCGCCGACGTCGGCGGGGACCAGGCGTTCGCCAACGGCAAGGTGGCGGTCAACACCACCGGGTTCTGGGGTATCAGCGGCCTGACCAAGTCCAAGATCGAGTGGGACATCGCCCCGCTGTGGAAGGGCAAGGAGCAGGCGGTGACCGCGTTCGGCAGCGGCCTGGCCATCTCCCGGACCGCGAAGAACCCGGAGGCGGCGCTGAAGGCGATCGACTTCCTCACCTCACCCGAGGCGCAGCAGCAGATCATCGCCACCGGCCAGGACGTGCCGGCCAACATCGAGGTGCAGAAGAGCGAGGCGTTCCTGAAGCCGGTCTGGATGACCAAGCCGGTGAACATGAACGTGTTCGGCGAGTCCAGCGGCTTCGTCTACCGGGCGCCTTTCATCCCGGCGTGGAACGAGATGCAGAAGGCGTTCGACGACGGGCTGGCCGACTTCTGGCTGGGCAAGCAGGACGCCCGGACGGCGCTCACGGCGATCCAGAAGCGGCTCGAGACCATCGTCAAGCCGAGCTGATGTCCAGGTTGCGCCGCCGCGAGGCGCTGTGGTTCTACCTGTTCGCCTCGCCGTGGATCATCGGGTTCGTGGTGTTCCTGCTCGGCCCGATGATCGCCTCGGTCTACATCTCGCTGACCGACTGGGACTCGTTCACCCCGCCGAAGTGGGTCGGGCTGGAGAACTACACCCGGCTGCTGACCGAGGACCCGGTGTTCTGGAAGGCGTTGTGGAACACGTTCTACTACGCCGCGATCTCGGTGCCGCTCGGGCTCGGGATCGGGCTGTGGCTGGCGAATCTGCTGAACAAGCAGGTTCGCCTCCGCAAGGTGTTCCGCACGCTGATCTACCTGCCGACCCTGGTGCCGCTGGTCGCGACGGCGATGATCTTCAAGATGGTGCTGGCCCCGTCCGGCCCGCTGAACGACGTGCTCGGGGTGTTCGGCATCCCGGGCCCGTCGTGGCTGCTGGAAGCGATCTGGGTGAAGCCGGCGCTGGTGCTGCTGTCGGTCTGGGGCGCCGGCGGCGCGACCGTACTGTTGCTCGCGGCAATGAAAGGCATTCCGCGCGAGCTCTACGAGGCCGCCGAGGTGGACGGCGCCGGGCCGATCCGGCAGTTCTGGAGCATCACCGTCCCGCAGCTGACCCCGATCATCTTCTTCAACCTGATCATGGGGCTGATCGGCGCCTTCCAGGTGTTCTCCCAGGTCTACATCCTGACCAAGGGCGGGCCGAACAACGCCAGCCAGATGATGGTGCCGATGCTGTTCGACGAGGCGTTCTCCTTCTACCACATGGGTTACGCGTCGGCGCTGTCCTGGCTGCTGTTCGCGGTCATCCTGGTGTTCACGCTGCTCGCCTTCCGCACCGCCCGTCGCTGGGTTTTCTACGAGACCGAGGTGAAGTAATGGCAACCCTCCTCTCCACTGCGGCCCCTCCGCAGCAGGAGGCGCCTCCCGGACCGGGCCGCCGGCCGGGTCGGGACCGGGTGCTCGGCGTGTTCAGGGCGTCGCCGTTTACCTATGCGACGCTGATCGTGGTGTCTGCGGTGCTGTGTGTGCCGCTGGTGTTCGTGGTGTCGATCGCGCTGGCCAGCGACCAGACCGTGAACGCGAACACCTTCACGATCCTGCCGCGCGAGTTCCACTGGGACAACTTCACCCGGGTCTTCAGCACCGACCTGCCGATGCAGCGGTTCCTGTTGAACTCGGTGATCATCTCGACCGGCGCGGTGATCGGGCAGGTGCTGTCCAGCGGTCTGGTCGGCTACGCGTTCGCGCGGCTGCGGGCGCCGGGCAAGAACGCACTGTTCATCATCGTGCTGGCCACGATGATGATCCCGGCGCAGATCACGATGATCCCGCAGTTCATCCTGTTCAAGGAGCTCGGCTGGGTGAACACCTACCTGCCGCTGATCGTGCCGAACTTCTTCTCCAACGCGTTCAACGTCTTCCTGGTCCGGCAGTTCGTGTCCCGGCTGCCCAGCGAGATCGACGAGGCGGCGATGGTGGACGGGCTCGGGTTCTTCGGCATCTACCGCCGGATCATGCTGCCGATGCTCAGCCCGGTGCTGATCGCGATCGGGATCTTCACCCTGACCGCGACCTGGGGCGACTTCATGGGCCCGTTGATCTACCTGAACGACGAGACCAAGATGCCGCTCGCCCTCGGCGTGCAGTACATCACCAGTACGTCGGCCGCACTCCAGGCGCCACCGTGGAACCTGGTGATGGTCGGGTCGATCCTGCTCACCCTGCCGATGATCCTGGTGTACTACCTGGGTCAGCGGTACCTGTACGAGATGGACATCAGCGGCGGCAGTGCGGGGGTCAAGTGACTTCGGTTTCCATGGATGCCCAGGGCATCGTCATCGACGGCAGGCCACAGGTCGTCCTGTGCGCCTCACTGTTCTACTTCCGGTTGCCCCGGGAGCAGTGGCGGGACCGGCTCGAGCAGGTCCGCGCGTCGGGCTACACGTGTGTCGACGTGTACCTGCCGTGGAACTTCCACGAGCTCGCGCCGGGCCGCTGGTCGTTCGAGGGCAGGCGGGACGTGGCCGCGTTCCTCGACCTCGCCCACGAGACCGGGCTGCACGTCATCGCCCGGCCGGGTCCGTACATCTGCTCGGAGTGGGACGGTGGCGCCCTGCCGGCGTGGCTCGGCCTCGACCCGGACCTGCGCGTCCGGCAGAACGAGCCGCACTTCCTCGCCTGGGTGAGTGCCTGGTACGACGAAGTGCTGCCGATGCTCGCCGCCCGGCAACTCGGAGCGGGCGGCTCGGTCATCATGGTCCAGCTGGAGAACGAGCTGGACTTCTTCGACTGCGAGGACCGCACCGGCTACCTGACCGCCCTGCGCGACCAGGCTGTTGCCCACGGCATCACGGTGCCGCTGGTGGCCTGCGCCGGGCAAGGCGATCTGTTCGGTGCCACGGGCAACGTCCCGGACGTCGTACCGGCGTGCAACTTCTACCCGAACGACGACTCGCCGTACATCGAGGAAGAGGTACGGCGTTACACGCAGCTGCTCGCGGATCGCGGGCTGCCGTTGCTGATCACCGAGACCAACCGGCGGCACCGGACCCTGCGGCGGTTGCTGGCCAGCGGCGCGTCGCTGATCGCGCCGTACCTGCAGGCGTCGGGGTGGAACTTCGGGTACACCCCGTCGAGTGGCAACTGGGGTGCGCCGGGCAACTTCATGAGCCACGGGTACGACTTCGGCGGTTACGTTTCGTCGACGGGCGTCGAGCGGCCGGAGTACGCCGAGGCACAGGTGCTCGCCCGCGTCCTCGAGGCACTGGGCTCCCGGTTGGCACTGGCCACATCGGGGGCGCCCGTCGAGGTGGTCGCGGACTTCCCGACCAGCTCGTCTCCGTCGGTGCTCGACCTCGACGGCGGCGGGCGGCTGGTCGCCGTACCGAACCTGGGTACGGCGGACGGCCGGGCGGTCGTCAACGGGACGTCGGTCGCGGTCGCAGCGGACTCGTGCCCGCTGATGCTCATCGATATGCCGCTGGGTGACCGGACGTTGACGCTGGCGTCCGCTGACCTGGTCGAGCTGTCGGACGACGGGCTGGTGTTCTCGTCCAAGGTGCCGGTGACTGTGGTCATCGGCACCACTGCGGTGGAGGTCGCGGTCGGGGCGGGCCTGGTCGTGGACGGTGTGCCAGTGCGTGTGGAGGCACCTGCGGAAGTTGTGGAGCCTGAGCAGGCGGCGGCGCAGGACGTGACTGCGGTGCGGCGGCGGGAGACTGGGGCTCCGGACAAGCCGGCTGGTACTCACGAGCTGCCGCCGACGCTGGAGTCGCTCGGTGCCTACCGCGGACGCGGGACGTACCGCGCGACCGCTGACCTGACCGGCGTCGACGAGCTGTTGCTGGTCGGTGCGGCGGACATCGTCGATCTCTCGGTCGGCGGGCGGGTTCGAACGCTGGCCGGTTTCGGTGCCACCGAGCGGATCGACGTACGGGGGCTCACCGGCGAGATCGAGGCCACGGTCGAGATCTGGGGGCACGCCAACTTCGATGACGCGCGGTTGCCGGCGCTCCAGCTCGGTGCGTTGCGCGGACTGGGCACGATGTGGACGGTTGTCGACGTACAGGATCTGTCGGCGTTGTGGATGGTCGACGGCCACTGGGCAGGCGACCCGGCTCCGCTGCGCAGCCTCACTGGGTGGAGCAGCACGCGTGTCGGTACGCCGGTCACCTATACCCGACGAATCGACACCACGACGACGACTGCCTTGCACCTGGACGGCCTACGCGAGCCGGTGCAGGTAACGGTCGGGGACAGTGTGCCGGTTACGGTCCACGCCGAGAATCCGTGGGTGCTCATCCCGGCTGGGACCAAGCAGATTGCGGTGACCCTGCCGCACAACCCGAGTGGCGGCGGACGGGGCGTCGAGTTGCTGAGTTTGCAGCCGGTGACCGACTGGACGTGCGCCGTACAGGACGACGAGCTGCTGACCGCGTTCGCGCTGCAGGACGGCCCGGCGACCGAGGTCGAGCTGCCGCTGACGCTGGAGCCCGGGGAGGAGGCCTGGCTCGACGTACGGCTTCCATCGTTGCAGAATGGATCGGTTGTCCGGCCCGAGGGCACGCAGGTGCGGGTCACCGGCTGGGCATCCGGCGAGTGCCTCGGACGGGTCTGGACCGGCGAGCGTCCGGCCTTCTCCGGCGGCGATCCCGACGTACTGTGGATTCCGCCGGGCTGGTCCGGGCTGACGCTGCTGGTCCGGGGCGTCAGCGGTCCGGGGACGCCGGAGCTGCGAACACTGAAGATCGAGTGATGGAGGGGAAGGTTGCCGAGGCAGACGTCTCGCGATCTGCGCAACGAGAGCCGGTTCGAGGTTCTGCACGCGCTGTTCTCGCTCGGTCCCTCGACCCGGCAGGAGATCGCCAAGCACACGGGTCTGAGTACGGCGACCGTCGCCACGCTGGTGACGCAGTTCCTGGCCGAGGGGGTGCTGCGGATCGCGACGGTCGAGCAGAACACGGTCGGCCGTCCGTACGAGCGGCTCAGCATCGACCCGGACCGCGGCCGGATCCTCGGCATCGACGTCGCCGAGACCTACGTCGACGCGACCGTGTACGACGTGACGCTCGGGCCGCTCGGGCAGAGCGAGGTCGCCCTCGACGAGCACGAGAACGACCCGGCGTACGTCGTCGACGGCATCGTCCGCGCGATCAAGGCGGCGGTCGCGGCCAGCGGCGCCAAGCGTGACGCCATCATCGGCGCCGGGGTGAGCATGCCCGGCCAGGTCCGCCCGGACGCCGGCGTCTCGGTCTTCGCGCCGAACTGGGACTGGCACGAGGTGAAGATCGAGGCGCTGCTCGAGGAACGCCTCGGCATGCCCGTGTACGTGGACAACCCGCTGAAGGCGGTCGCGCTGTCGGAGATGTGGTTCGGCGTCGGCCGGGAGACCAAGACGATGGCCGTGGTCAACCTCGGGACCGGCGTGGGCGCGGGGATCGCGATCGACGGCTCACTGCTGCGCGGCGCGGCCAACAACGCGGGCGAGTGGGGCCACACGCTGCTGCAGTTGGACGGCCGGCCCTGCCGGTGCGGGCGGCGTGGCTGTGTCGAGGCCTATCTCGGGGTTCATGGTCTCGAGATGTCGCTGGCCGAGATCGACCCGGAGCACCCTGCGCTTCGGCAGCCGCTGCAGCGCGGGTTCGTCGACGCGGTCGCCGAGGGGCTTGCCGCCGACGACCCGGCGCTGCTCGAGCTTGCTCGCCGTACGTCGCACTACCTGGCTGCCTCGCTCGGTGACTTGGTCAACCTGCTCAACGTCCCGCACGTCACGCTCACTGGGTGGACTACCAAGGCGCTGGCCGAGTGGCTGCTGCCCGCAGTACGGGAGGAGCTGCCTGAGCACGTGCTGCCGGGCTCGCGGCCGGGGCTGACGGTCGGGGCTTCGCGGGTGCCGGGCAATCCGGTGGCGCTCGGGATGGCGGCGTTCACGCTGGAGCAGTTCCTGGGTGCGTTGGGGCTGGCCAGCTCGGCCAGCGCGCCGGGCACGCGCCGCCGGCTGCGCACACCGGCAGCGGCCAAGGCCGTCAAGTCTTAGGCCGCCTTCTCGAACTGGGTGGTGTAGAGCTCGGAGTACAGGCCGCCGGCAGCGAGTAGCTCGTCGTGCGTGCCGCGTTCCCGGATCCGGCCGTCGTCGAGGACGAGGATCAGGTCCGCGTTGCGGATTGTCGACAATCGGTGCGCGATCACCAGCGACGTGCGTCCGGCCAGGGCGTTCGCGAGCGCGGCTTGGACGGCGGCCTCGGACTCGGAGTCCAGATGCGCGGTGGCCTCGTCGAGGATCACGATCGACGGCGCCTTGAGGAGCAGGCGGGCGATCGCCAGCCGCTGCCGCTCGCCACCGGACAGCCGGTAACCGCGGTCGCCGACCACGGTGTCGAGTCCGTCGGGCAGGCTGTTCACCAGCGTCGCAATCTGCGCGGCCTCGAGCGCCTTCTGCAGGTCGTCCTCGGTCGCCTCCGGACAGGCGAAGAGCAGGTTCGACCGAATCGTGTCGTGGTACATGTGCGAGTCCTGCGTCACCACGCCGATCACCGATCGCAGCGAGTCCTGGGTGACCTCGCGGACGTCCCGGCCACCGACCACGATCGCGCCTCCGGTCACGTCGTACATCCGGGAGACCAGGGACGCGAGGGTCGTCTTGCCGGCGCCGGACGGGCCGACGACCGCGACCAGCTGACCGGGCTCGACGGTGAAGCTGACGTCCTTGAGAACTTCGCCGCCGGTTTCGGCGGACAGCGTCGCGACGGACTCGAGCGAGGCCAGCGAGACCTCCTCGGCGGACGGGTAGTGGAAGGACACGTGCTCGAACTCGACCGACGGCTCGACCGTGGCCGGGAGCACCTTCGCATCCTTGCTGTCGGCAACCATCGGCGGGAGGTCGAGCACCTCGAGGACGCGCTCGAAACTGACCAGCGTGGTCATGATGTCGACCTGGATGTTCGACAGCGCGGTGAGCGGGCCGTACAGCCGGTTCAGGTACGCCGTCAGCGCGACGACCGTCCCGATCCCGAGGGCTCCCTGGACCGCGAACACGCCGCCCACGCCGTACACGAGAGCGACCGCGAGCGCGGCGACCAGGGTGAGCGAGACGCGGAAGATGCCGGCGTACATCGCGGTGGTGACGCCGATGTCGCGCACCCGTGCGGCCTTGCCGGCGAAGTCCTGCGACGAGTCCTGCGTCCGGCCGAAGACCTTGGCGAGTACGGCGCCCGCGACGTTGAACCGCTCGGTCATCGTCTGGGCCATCGTGGCGTTCAGCCGGTAGGTCTCGGCGGTTGCCTCCCGCAACCGGCCGGCGATCAGCCGGGCGGGCAGGATGAACAGCGGCAGCAGGACCAGCGCGAGCAGCGTGATCTGCCACGACATCACGAACATGGCGCCGAGCACGAGGGCGACGCTGAGCACGTTGCTGACCACGTTCGACAAGGTCGACGTGAAGGCCTGCTGGGCGCCGAGGACGTCACCGTTGAGGCGCTGGATCAGCGCGCCGGTCTGGGTCCTGCTGAAGAAGGCGACGGGCAGCTGCTGGACGTGGTCGAACACCGCGGTGCGCAGGTCGTACACGAGCCCCTCACCGATCCGGGAGGAGAACCAGCGCTCGGCCAGCGTGAGCGTGCCGGCGAAGACGGCCAAGGCGCCGACGGCCAGCGAGAGCCAGACGACCAGCTGCGTGTTGCCGGGCACGATGCCGCGGTCGATGATCTCGCGGAACAGCAACGGGGTGGCGGCACCCGTGGCCGCGTCGATCGCGACCAGGACCAGGAAGACGGCCAACTGGCCGCGGTAGGGGACGGCGAACTTGAGGATCCGCCGGAGCGTGCCGGCGGAAAGCTTGTGGTTGCGGACCGAGGAGTCCTTGAGCAGCGACCGCATCGCGCGACCGCCGCCACCTCCTGAGCCCGGCATTCCAGAAATCTGCGACATGGACGCCTTTCGGTCGGGGACCCAATATACTGAGCTTAACTCACTATGAGCTAGACTCACAACAGTCGTCAACCCTTAGGCTTTGCTCGTGCCCGGACCGGATGACACCGCTGAACAGATCGCGGCGCTGCTCGACGGCATCGTCCGCCGGCAGCGGCGTGCGCTGAAACAGGACCTCGAGGTCACCCACGGCCAGTTTCGCCTGCTCCGCACGCTGGATCAGGCCGACCGGGACCTGCGGCCCAGCGAGCTGGCCAATCAGCTCGGCATCGTCCCGCGCTCGGCCACCACGGTCGTCGACGACCTGGAAGCCGCCGGCCTGGTGACCCGCCGCCCCGACCCCGCCGACCGCCGCGCCACCCTGGTAGCCCTCACCCCCGCCGGCACCAAAGTCCTCACCACCATCCGCCGCCAACGCCGCGACGCCATGGTCTCCCTCATCGAACGCCTGACCCCCACCGAACAGGCCGACCTCCTCACCCTCCTGACCCGCCTGTCCGACGACGACTAGCGGGCGCTCAGCCAGCGGATGGGGTCGCCGGAGTCGAGGTCGGTGAAGCCCCCGTCGGTCAGGGCGCCGGTGAGGAGGGTGCGGCGGTGGGCGGCGAAGGTGAGGACGTGGGCGATGACTGCGCCGAAGGTGTAGATCTCGACTGGTTCGCCCGGACAGACGATGAGTTCGTCGAGGCGGCCCTCGGCGCAGACCGTGCGTACCTGGTCGAGGAACTCCGGGCCGGCGACGGCCAGCCGGTTGGTCAGCTCGGAGATGGACGGCTGGTCGGCGGAGGGGAACTCGTAGGGTCGGCCGGCGATCGCCGCGGTCCACATCTCCAGTTGGATCACGAGTCGCGCGAGCAGTCGCCGTACCGTCGGATCGTCGTCGACGCCTTCGACGGACAGCTCGATCGGGGCGTCGAGGCGGTCGTCCGGCAGGGTGGCCGCCCGGGTCATCAGCTCGCCGGCGAGCCACACGTGGTGCTCGACCATCCGCGTCAGGACATCCATCGAACTCACCTTCTCCCTGGCCGGCACCCGGATCCCCGCCGGTGGATGGAAGTGCACACCGCCCGGCGACCCGACCTGCAGCCGCGTCGGCTGTCGTCGCCACATCGCGGGCGCGACCCCATACGCCCGGCTGAAGGCCCGGGTGAACGACTCATGCGTGCCGTATCCGGCTTCGACCGCGACGTCGAGGATCGACCAGGTCGTCGTGAGCAGCCGGTACGCCGCCCGCTCCAGCAGCACCCGGCGTCGCATCCGGGCCGGCGGCTCACCCGCTGCAGCTGCCACCACCCGATCCAGGTGGAACCGCGACAACCCCACCCGCCGCGCCACTTCCTCGCCGTCCACGACCGCGTCCTCCAGCACCCCGGCCAGCACCCCGAGAAACTCGTCGAACGCGTCGGTCCCCATCACCCCATCGTCCTCCACCCAGCCGAACCCCCACTTGACCGACTTTGCGGTCAGCTGAGGTCTTTGACGTGCAGGACGGAGCCGTTCGGGAGGTCGCGGTCGAGCAGCGACCAGATCGTCCGGGCGACGTCCTCGGGTTTCGCCAGCCCACCGCGGGCCTCCAGGTCGCGGAACCTGCTCGCTTCCGGGAACGCCTCGTCGGCGGCTGCGCGGAGCTCGGCCTGCATCGCGGTGTCGACCGAACCCGGGGCGATCGAGAGCACCCGGCAGCCCGGATGTCGGCGTTGCTGTTCAAGGCCGACCGCCCGGACCCACTGGTCGATCGCGGCTTTGCCGGCGCCGTAGCTCGACTCGCCTTCGTGCGGTTTGTGGGCGGCCCCCGACGACAGCATGATCAGGTGCTGGTCGTGGTCAGTGCCGGCGACCGCGCGCAGGAAGGCGTCACCGAGCACCTGCGCCGCGGCCGAGTTGAGCAGCACGTTCCGGGTGTAGGAAGCGGAGTCGGTGCTGCCGGCCGGTCCCAGCGGGCTCAGCGTGGCGGCGTTGTGGATGAAGACCACCGTGTCGCCGTCGAACCCGGCCAGCCGGCGGCGGAAGTCCGCCTCGACGACCGGCCACGAGGCGGGATCGGCGAGATCGACGGCGACGTGCTGTGTCCCCGGCGTACCGCCGCGGCGGGACAGGTCGACGATCTCCGCGTCACCGGCCAGCGTGGCCACGAGCGCAGCACCGATCCCCGCCGACGCTCCCGAGATCCAGACCAGCATCCGGCGGAGCGCCTTCATCGGCGGTTCTCCGGTGCAGACCGGTTATCCCATGGCACGGCAAACTCACTCATGCGCAGTTCCCCCCTGCGATGTGCAATACCCCGCCTGCAGCTTACGGCCTCCGGAACCGCTGCGGTGCGCGGCGCGTTGTAGCTCACGTCGTCGTTCCCGTCGTTGCCGTCGTGGAGGAGACCGTTCGTGTACGTGCCGACCGCCTCAGTCATCGCAGCCGCCTTCGACCTCGGGGAGCCGGTAGGGGTGCTGGAGCTGGTCCGGCGCGGGAGCTGCGACACCTGGCGGTTGGAGACCGACGCGGGCCGGTTCTTCGTGAAGGGCTACCTGCCCGGCAGCGCCGGCCAGTTCACCCCGGGTGGGCTGCTCGATCAGCTCGCGGTCGCGATGGAGTTCGAGCAGCGCGCACGAGTCGCGGGGGTCGACCTTCCCGAACCGGTGGCTCCGGTCGAGCCGGTGGCCGGTTGGGCGACGCGGATCGAGGACCGGCTGTTCCGGGTCTATGACTGGATCGACAGCCGCCCGCTGGACGCCGACGACGACATCTCCGAGTGGCTCGGCCGGACCATGGCGCAGGTCCACCAGTTGCAGCCGCTCGGTCGCGCCGGTCTACCTTTCTGGTGGCGTACGGCGCTCAAACCGCAAGCCGACTGGGAGGAGTGGTTCACCGAAGCCGACCGGCTCGGCAAGACGTGGGCGCCATTCGCGTGGGAACGGCTGCCGGACATCACCGCGGTGACCGACCGCATCGCGGCTGCTTGCGACGACGCTCCCGACTGCGTGATGACGCACGGCGACTTCAAGACGCACAACCTGGTGATGACACCGGACGGTCCGGTGCTGGTCGACTGGGACAGCGTGCGCGTCGACAGCGCAGCCCTCGAAGCCGGTCGGGTCGCGCACATCTTCGCCGCCGGTTCGGCCGAAGGCATCGATCGCGTCCTGGCCGCCTACGCCGAGGCGGGCGGTGACATCGACTGGGCCGGTCCGAACCTGTTCCTCAGCGTCGCCCGCAAGAACCTGCACACCCTCTTCGATACCGTGCAGGTCTCGCTCGGCCGGTGGCCGATGCCGTGGTGGATGACCAACCCGGACCAGGAGGTCGCCGAGTTGATGGCCACGCTGCCTAGGCAGGAAGGCTCTGACGCAGGAAGTTGAGCTGCCGGTGCAGCAGATTCTCGACCGTCCGCGGGTCCTTCACCGCATGACCTTCGCCCGGGAGCGTGATGAACTCGTGCGGTCTGCCGAGCGCATTGAGTGCGCCGGTGAAACGGAAGGCGTTGCCCGGCCAGACGTTCGTGTCGGCCAAGCCCTGGATCAGCAACAGCGGTCGGCTGAGGTTGGCGGCGTACGGCAGCAGTGAGGTACGGCGATAGGCCTCGGCCTGCTCGTCCGGCTGACCGAGGAAGCGTTCCTTCCAGTACGAGTCGTACCAGCGTTGATCGGTGACCGCGGCTCCGCTGATCGCCGCGTGGAACACGTCCGGGCGGTGCAGCAGTGCGGCGATGGCGAGATAGCCGCCGTAGCTCCAGCCGCGGATCGCGACCCGGTCGAGGTCGAGGTCGCCGTACCGCTCGGCGATCGCTAGCAGGGCGTCGATCTGGTCGTCGAGCACCGGCTCGAGGATGTCGCCGACCGTCGCGCGGTCGAACGCCGGCCCGCGTCCCGGCGTACCGCGGCCGTCCGTGGTGAGCACGATGAACCCGTGCTCGGCGAACCACTGCGAGGTCAGGAAGAACGGCGACCGGTACCGCTGCACGAGTTGCTGCCCGGGACCCGCGTACGGCGTGAGCAGCACCGGAAGCTTCGACGACCCTGGCTCGTGCCAGGACGGGCGGAACACGGCGGTCCGCAGCTCGCGGTCCCCGGAGCTGACGAACTCGACGCGCAGGTCGAGCACCGGCGCCTCCTCGACGGACGCCAACTCGTCGCCGTCGACGGTGATCCGCCGTCCGGCCGGCGTGCGCGAGTCGAGCACTATGGTGCCGTCGGCAACCAATCCGTTGTGGACGCCGGGCTCGTCGGTCAGCCGCCGTACGTCGCCGTCCCAGACGTACATGTGGACCTCGGTCGGGTCCGACTGCGCCGTGAAGGTCACGGTCTCACCGCTCACACAACTGACGTCGGCGACCTGCAACCCCGGCGGCGTCACGGCCTCGTCGTCGATCATCAACCGATAGGTGTCGATCGTCTCGTCCCGCTCGATCCACACCAGCCGGCCGGACGCGGTCTGCTGCGGCACGGTCTCGGGTACGGCGACGAACTGCGGATCCGTCACCTCACGAACCAGCGTGGTCGCACCCGATCCGGGGTCGATCTCGAGGACCTGCAGACACCGCTGATCCCTTGTCTGTACGGCGATCACCGGCCGCTCGACCGACCGCAGGCCACGGACGACGTACTCGAACCGCTCCCGGTCCCACTGCACCTCGCGCCGTTCGCCGTTGAGGTCGAACACGAACAGCCGGACCTCCGCGTTCGCCGTCCCCGCCGCCGGATAGCGGAACGGCTTCGGCTCCGCACCCGGGTCGGTTGGATCCGAGACGTACCGAACCTGGACCCGGCTCTCGTCGACCCGGGTCGCGAGCAGGCGCTGACCGTCGGGCGACCACCACAACCCGTCGCCGCGTCCCATCGACATCCACGCCGTGAACTCCGGCCTTCCCCAGAAGACGTTCTCGCCGTCGGCCTCGGCGAGCAGGCGTTCGTTGCGGCCGTCGACGTCGATGAGGTGCAGCGCGCGCTCGCGGCCGAAGGCGATCGCCTTCTCGCTCGGGTCGAGTCGCGCCACGTCGACGTTGCCGACCGGCAGTTGGTCGAAGGTCCCGGCGATCAGGTCGGCCAGGAACAGATCGTGCTCGCGGACCACGAGCACTGTGGTGCCGCGACCGTCGTACGACGAGGCCGGGCCGACGCGTCTCTCGCGCTGCTCGGTCACGTCGTACGACCAGAGCGCGTCGTCGCGCAGGTAGAGCACGAACCGTCCGCCGCCGGCGATCGCGTGGTTGCCCGGCGCACCCGCCCGGAATCGCTTGGTCCGGGCAAGCTGTCCCGGCAGATCCGCAACCACCCCAGCACCTCCGGCCTCGACGCGGAGCCGTCAGTCTGTCAGAGGTGCGGTCAGGTGGTGAAGAGTTTTCCGTAACCAGTCGGTCGCGCGGCGCAGCCCGCCGCGTGCAGGAGGCCCCACAGCAGCGCCGAGTTGGCGGTCAGCACCGGACGGCCGAGGTCCTGCTCGAGCGCCGAGATGATGCCGACGGCACGGAATCCGTTGCCGCCGATGAACACGGCCTCGGCCTCGTCGGGCGTGTACTTGCGGATCCACGCGTACAGCTCGGACGGGTTGACGCTGCGTTGGTTGCTCGGCAGTCCACAGGGTTTGCGCAGTACGACGTCGAACTCCTGCGACGCGAAGTACTCACCGCCCAGCCGGTTGAGCTCGGCGTCGAACCAGGGCGGATCGAAGATCGCGAGCGTCCGCGCGCTCAGCCGGCGCAGCCCGGCCACCGCCGACGCACAGGTCGCGACCACTGGGATGCCGGCGCTGTGCCCTTCCAGCCGCTCGACGACCTTGTGCTCACCATCGGCGCCGTTCAGGTACGACGAACTCGTGAAACCGATGCCGATGGCACCTAACGGGGCCGAGGCCAGCAACGCGACCGCATCGTCGATGTACGGCGGCTGGACGAACATCTGCACCGGCGCCAGCGCGATCGTCGGATCCATCAACCCGCCGGTCGTCATCGCCCCGAACGGCACACGCGCCGCATGCACCCGCACCCCCTCCGGCGCCATCGCCTGCAACTCCGACTCCGGCCCTACATCCCCATGCGGCGTCACCACCCCGAGCCGCACCCGTACATCCCACCCATCCGGCTGCCACATGACCCAAACCTCCGTCCCCCACCTCCGATTGTGCGCTCGGCGGGCTGCACCAGCAACGGCTAGGGGGTGAGGGCTGCGACTGTTTCGAGGATTCGCCAGTCGGCTTCCGCGGTACGGCGTAGATCGGGGCTGATGTAGGTGTCGAGTACGACGTACTGCGCGCCGAGCTCGGCGAGACCGGCCAAGTCGGCCTTGATCTGGTCGAGTGAGCCCTCGCCGAGCACGCGGTCGTCGTCGGCGAGCTCGGTTGTCGGGTGGGCACGGATTCGCGGGCAGAGTGCTGGAACGGCCGCGCCCGCCTCCGCTGCGGCGCGGCGCAGCATCGGCATCCCCTTGTCGCGCAGCCACAGCGGATGCGGGTTGATCGGGTGCCAGGCATCGCCGTACTGAACCGCCCGCCGGACCGCCGCCCGGCCCGCCCCGCCGACCCACACCGGCGGGCGCGGAGCCGGCCGCGGTCCGGTGTGGATCTCGCCGTACGGCGCATGCGGCCCGGGCGATGTGGTGGTGTCGTTGCTCCAGGCATCCACGATCGCGGCCAGGTACTCGTCGGTGACCGCGCCCCGACGGTCGAACGGTACGCCGAGCGCAGCGTACTCCTCCTCGGACCAGCCGGACCCGACGCCGAGGACGAACCGGCCGTCGCTGAAGTGGGCGAGGTTCGCGCCGACCCGCGCGGTCTGCAACGGATGGCGGTAGGGGAGGACCGCGACCGAGGTGCCGAACTCGAGCCGGGAGGTGTGCGCAGCGAGCCAGGTGATCGTGGTGAACGGGTCGTAGAACGGGACCGGGTACAGCGCCTGCACCTCGGGGGTGAGGGCGATGTGGTCGGAGATCATCGCGATCGAGAACCCGGAGTCCTCGGCGAACCGGGTCCAGCGCAGCAACGACTCCGGGGTGTGCCCGGGCCGTAGTTGAGCAGGTTCAGCCCGAGCTTCACCGGCGCGTCTCCAGGAAGACGGCGAACGGCTCGCGGGCCTCGACGAGCTCGATCTGGACGATGCGATCCGGGTCGAGCCGCCGGGCGGCCGCCTGGATGTCGATCAGCACGGGCGCGAACGGCGTACCCAGATCGGGGACCCACTCCTTGGGGGCTGCGTACACGACGCGATCGACCTCGGCCGCGATCGCTGTCGTGTGGCAGATCGGGCAGGGCTCGCAGCTCGAGTAGAGCGTCGTACCGGCCAGGCTGATCGTACCGAGCTCACGGCAGGCAGCCCGCACTGCGACGACCTCACCGTGCGCGGTCGGGTCGTTGTCCCGGAGCGCGGTGTTCACCCCGGTCGCCACCACCTCGTCGCCATTCGCGATCACCGCGCCGAACGGCAACTGCCCCTCGGCCCCGTTCACCCGCGCCAACTCGACCGCCCGCCGCAACAACCCAAGATCCATGCCCCGGACGCTACCGGACCGCCGGTCACCCCCACCCCCGCATTCGGCGCTCAGTGCGCCGTGGTTTCGCCCGTGCTCTCCCGGACGGCGAGGTCGTAGTCGGCCGCGAGCTCGGCCGGCGGCGACTGGTCACCGTCGAGGCGACTCAGCAGCAGTTGGACGGCGTGCTTCGCGATCTGCGTCTTGTCGGGCCGGATTGTGGTCAGGCTCGGTGTGCTGTAGCGGCCGTCCTCGATGTCGTCGAAGCCGACCAGGGCGATGTCCTCGGGAACGCGGAGCCCGCGGCTGAGGATCGTGCGCAGTGCGCCCAGCGCCAGAAGGTCGTTGTAGCAGAAGACGGCGTCCGGGGGATCGGGCAACGCCAGCAGCTCGGCCATCGCGGCCGCGCCATCGGATCGGTGGAAGAACTCGGTCGGACGGATCAGCTCGGGTACGACGTCCAGTCCGGCCGCGTGCAGAGCGCTTCGGTATCCCCGGGTCCGCAGTTGGCCGGTCTTGCGGCTCTCGTCGGACTGGTCACCGATGGCGGCGATCCGTTGCCGGCCGAGGTCGATCAGGTGCCGGGTGGCAAGCTCCGCAGCGCCGACGTTGTCGATCATGATGTGATCGAGGCCGCCCTGCACCACGCGTTCACCGAGTAGCACCACCGGCGTGGAGGACGGGCGGTCGCGGAGGTCGGCGTCGCCCAGGGCGAGCGGGTTGAAGATGAGTCCGTCGAACATCGCCGCCCGGTTGCCGCGCATCACCAGCTCCCGCTCGCGCACCGGGTCGCCGTCGGTCTGGTCGACCACGACCGTGTAGCCGGCGGAGGCGGCCTGCTCGATCACGGCCCGGGTCAGCTCGGCGAAGTACGGTACGTCGAGCTCCGGCAGCACCAACGCGATCAGGCCGGACCGTCCGCGCCGCAGTGTGCGGGCAACGGCGTTGGGTTGGTACCCGAGCTCGTCGAGCGCGCGCTGCACCCTGGCCCGGGTCTCCGGCGCGACCTGCGGGAAGTCGTTCACCACATTCGACACGGTCCGGACCGAGACGCCGGCACGTTCGGCGACTTCACGCAGTGTGGCGGGCACTGGGTACCTCTTCCCGGTCGGCGAGCTCTTGACACTTGCAACGTTGCAAGCATAGCGTTCCGGACAGTCCTTGCAACGTTGCAAGCCCCGCGAAAGTCATGCGGCTCTGCACAAAGTCATAAGGAAGGGCCATGACCGATTCGTTCTCGTCCCGCATCTCCCGCCGTACCGTGCTCCGGAGCGCTGGTGCCGCCCTGGTCGCCGGCGGCCTCGGCGCCTGCGCGCCGGGGAACACCACCGGCAGCAGTCCGCTGCCGGCGACCAGTGCGACCACGCCGCCGTCCGGCGAGCTGACCATCTGGGACCGCACCGGCGACCTGTTCAAGGTCTTCGACAAGGCGATCGCGAGCTTCACCGCGAAGTACCCGCAGGTGAAGGTCAACCACGTCGCCGTCGACATCAACGCCAAGCTCCCGGCCACGCTGATCAGCGGCGCCGGCGTCCCGGACGGCGCGTTCTACGACGACGCGCTGCTGACCGGGGTCGCGCCGCACCTGCACGACCTCAGTCAGCTGATCGAGCAGTACAAGCCGGACATCGCGCCGTACAAGCTGGGGGTGGTGACCGTCGACGGCAAGGTCGTCGCGGTGCCGTGGGACCTCGACCCCGGTCTGCTGTTCTACCGCGAGGACATCGTCACTCAGGCAGGCGTCGACCCGGCGAGCCTGACGACGTACGACGCCTTGCTCGGGGCGGCCAAGACGGTCCGGGAGAAGTTCCCGAAGGCGAAGCCGATCCATCTGGAGAACGACCAGTTCCTGGCCCAGTTGTGGATCGACATGTTCGCCAACCAGCAGGGCGGCGCGATGGTCGACGCCTCGGGCAAGCTGACGATCGAGTCCGATCCGTACCGGAACGCGTTGACCTGGCTCGACCAGGTGCGGGGTGAGGGGCTCGGGACGCTGGCGAAGTACACCCAGCCGACCGACCTGCAGACCCAGGACAACGGGACGCAGGTGTTCGTACCGTGGGCGCAGTGGTTCGTGTTCGCGCCGCAGCAGTTGCTGAAGGCAAGCAAGGGCAAGTGGCGGGCGACCGCGTTGCCGGCCTGGCAGGACGGAGGCGCGCGGTCCGGTGTGATGGGCGGTTCGTCGTTCGTGATCCCGGCCAAGTCGAAGAACCCGGAGCTGGCCTGGCGGCTCTACGAGCACCTGGTGTTCAGCAAGGAGGGTTACACCGCGGTCTACGGGCCGAACGACGTGTACCCGGGTGGCCTGAACACGTCGATCCCGTCGTACCTGCCGGCACTCGACCCGAACACGCCGCTGTTCAAGCCGATCGACGCGCTCGGCGGCCAGGACCTGTGGAAGGTCGCGGTCGAGGCGGGCAAGCAGGTCCCGGGCGGGTACTCGATCCCGACCTGGTGGGGCAAGGCGGTCGACTACTTCGGGGTCAACGTGCAGAAGCTGCTGGCCGGGAAGATGAGCCCGGACGAGGTGCTGAAGACATCGGCGACCCAGATCCAGAAGAACCTGATGGGGCCCAGTTGATGGTGACCGTCACCGAGGCGGCCCGGACTCGGCGGGAAACGCGTCCGATACGACGCCGCCGCCGGGTCAAGGCCGCGCCGTACCTGTTCGTCGCGCCGTTCGTGCTGGTGTTCGCGGCGTTCAGCGCCTATCCGATCTTCTTCGCGCTGCAGTTGAGCTTCACCAACTGGCACGGCGCCGGGGTGCTGGAGTTCATCGGGCTGGCGAATTACCGGTTCCTGCTGGCCAGTCCGGACTTCTGGCAGTCGATGGCGGTGTCCGGTGGGCTCTGGCTGCTCGTCGTACCGGCGCAGGTGCTGATCGCGCTGACGATCGCGGTCGCGTTGCGCAAGGCAACGTTTCGTGGACTGTTCAGCGCCGCGCTGATCGCGCCGTTCGTCACGCCGCTGGTGGCGATGGCGCAGGTCTGGATCATCTTGTTCGACAAGGACTTCGGTGCGATCAACCACGGCCTGACGTCGCTCGGTCTGCCAGCAGTCGGCTGGCTGACCACTTCGATCTGGGCCAAGGTGACCGTCGCGCTGCTGGTGCTGTGGCGGACCACCGGCTACGCCGTCATATTGTTGATGGCCGGATTGTCGACGATCCCCTCGGACGTCTACGAGGCGGCCCGGATCGACGGGGCGAACGCGTGGCACCAGTTCTGGTCGATCACGGTTCCGCTCGTCACCCGGACGCTGAGCTTCGTCGTGGTGATCGGGACGCTGACCGTGTTCCAGCTGTTCGCCGAGCCGTACGTCGTGACCGGCGGCGGACCGTTCAACGGGACCCGGACCGCCGGGCTCTACCTGTACAAGCACATCACCAACTCCGACCTCGGCCTCGGCGCCGCCAACTCGATGCTGCTCGTGGTGATGGTGCTCGCGTTGTCGCTCGCCTCCATCCGGCTGCTGCGTTCCCGGGAGGACGGATGAAGCTCTCCGCTGTCGGCCGCTACGGGCTGCTCACCGTCGCCGCCGTCATCAGCCTGGCGCCACTGCTGTGGATGATGGTCTCGTCGTTGAAGCCAGGCGGCGACATCATCGCGCGGCCGTTCGGCTTCGACCTGGGACAGCTCACGCTGGACAACTTCCGGGCGATGCTGGACACGATCCCGATCGAGACCGGCTTCCGGAACACGGCGATCGTCGTACTGGTCAAAGGCGCGTTGACGATGGTGTTCTGCCCAATGGCCGGGTTCGCCTTTGCGAAGTACGACTTCCCCGGCAAGCGGCTGCTGTTCGGCACGGTGCTGACCACGCTGATGCTGCCGACGCTGGTGCTGCTCATCCCGCTGCTGCTGGAGATGAGTCAGCTCGGCTGGGTGAGTACGTTCCAGGCGCTGATCCTGCCCGGTGCGATCGACGCGTTCGGGGTGTTCTGGATGCGGCAGGTGATCCTGTCGATCCCGGACGAGCTGCTCGACGCCGCCCGGGTCGACGGCGCCGGCGAGCTGCGGATCTTCGCGAGCATCGTGGTCCCGGTGATCCGCCCGGGGCTGGCGGCACTCGGCGTCCTGACCTTCATCAACATCTACAACGACTTCGTCTGGCCGGTCGTGGCGGTGAACGACGAGCAGCACCAGACCCTGCAGGTGATGCTGTCCGCGCTGGCGCAGAACATCCGGTCCGGCCAACTCGGCGCCGACTGGACCAGCGTCTGGGGCCAGTTGCTGGCCGCCAGCACGATCGCCGCGATTCCCGTCCTGATCGTCTTCATCGCCCTGCAACGCCACCTCATCAAAGGCGTCATGGCCGGAAGCCTCAAAGGCTGACTGGAGAACCTGTGAACACACCACGCCCCGACTACCCCCGCCCACACTTCGACCGGTCGTCCCGCTGGCTCAACCTCAACGGCGACTGGGACTTCGCCCCCGACCCGTCCGACGACGGCCTGCCGGCCGCCTGGCACTCCGCCTGGCCGGCCGGCGCCGAGTCGGCGACCATTGTCGTGCCGTTTCCCTGGGAGCACCCCGACTCGGGTGTTGTTGCGCATTGGCTGCCGGTCGCTTGGTATCGGCGGCGGATCGATCGGCCCGCGGAGTGGGCGGACCAGCGGACGATTCTGCACTTCGGTGCGGTGCATCATCACGCGACCGTGTGGGTCAACGGTCAGCCGGCGGTCGAGCACGAGGGTGGGTATCTGCCGTTCGAGGCCGACATCACCGACCAGTTGGACGACGGCGCCGGGACGTTGGTCGTCCGGGTGGAGGCGCCGACGGACAAGAGGTTCATCCCGCACGGGAAGCAGCGGAGCATGCCGGCCGACGACTACGACGGCTGTGCGTTCTCCCCGTCCAGCGGGATCTGGCAGACCGTGTGGCTCGAGCCGCGACCGGCGGAGTACATCTCCGAGCTCACCCTCCGCCCGACCCCTGAGCTCGACGGCATCGAGGTCAGCGTGGTCGGCCCGTCCCCGGTCCGGATCGAGATCCCCGGCGTCGCTGTCCACGAGTTCGAAGACGTGACCGGACCCGTCACCCTGCCGATCCCCGAACCGCGGCTGTGGAGCCCGGAGGATCCACATCTGTACGACGTCGTCGTCACCGCCGGCGAGGACACGGTCCGCGGGTACACCGGGTTGCGGCGGATCGAGTGGCAAGGCAACAACCTGCTGCTGAACGGCGTACCGACGTACGTCCGGGGTGCGCTGGACCAGGGTTTCTGGCCGACCGGCGGTCACACCGCGCCGACCGATGACGCGCTGCGGCGCGATCTCGAACTGGCGCGGGAGGCCGGGTTCAACCTGGTCCGGAAGCATCTCAAGCTCGAGGACCCGCGCTGGCTGTACTGGGCGGACAAGCTCGGCATGCTGGTCTGGGCCGAGCCGCCGTCGACCGGTCGCTTCACGCCGGCAGCCGTTGCAGCTTTCGAAGCGGTCACCGCCGGGATGGTCGAGCGGGACGGCAACCACCCGAGCATCGTGATCTGGGGTGCGTACAACGAGGAGTGGGGACTCGACTGGGACGTCCCCGGTGATCCGGCGAAACAGGACGCCGTACGGCGGGCCTACCGGATCATCCGGGATGCGGACCCGAGTCGTCCGATTGTCGACAACTCCGGGTGGGCGCATGTCGAGACCGATCTCGTGGACTGGCACTACTACGACGAGAACGTCGGGTCCTGGGCGTCGGTCGTGGACCGGCTGGTCAACACCGCGGACGGGAGCTTCCCGGTCCGGCTCGGCCCGGACTTCGTGGCCACCAAGACGATCGCGGCGCCCGGCTTCGATCCGGCGGACCGGATCCAGCTCAACGGCGAGTACGGCGGCGGGTCGACCAGTGTGGAGCGTGGCTGGCACCTGCGCTGGCAGACGCAGGAGCTCCGCAGGCACCCGCGCAACGCCGGCTACATCTTCACCGAGCTCTACGACATCGAACACGAAACCGTAGGCATCTACACCTACGACCGCCGCCCCAAGGACCTAGGTGGCACCGTCCCGTCCGACGTGCACGCCGAAACCACCCTCATCATCGACGTGACCCCGCAAGCACCCGGCAGAGATGTGGTCGTGGGGGAGGAGACGCCCGAAACCGACGCGGTGGTGGCGGGGAACCCGCGCGACGGTGGCGGTGTGGTGGGGGAGGAGTCCGACGGTGCCGGCGTGGTGGCGGGGGAGGCGCCCGGGCGTGAGCTGGCGGGGCGGGCGACGGTGCCGGTTCGGGTTTCGCATTGTGGGCGGGAGCCGTTGGTGGGGACGTTGCATTGGGCAACCGGGGACGCGCCGGTTGAGGCGAAGCCGTTTGTCGTTACGGATCCGGTCGATGTGGTGGCGACGCCGGGTCGGCTCGAGTTGTGGGTTACCGATGCGTCCGGAGGGGTCGTTGCGCGCACGTTCGTAGACATCACCATGCACTGATCTCGGGGATCCGCCCTATCCGAGGAGGTTTCATGTCCGTTCGCAGGTTGCTGGTCGCCCTGGCTGTGGTCGCCGCCGCCCTGGTGACTACCCCGGCGGCTGCCGCGCCGCCGGGGAACGTGCTCTACAGCCCCAACCTCTCCACCTATCCGAACGCCGACGCCAGCTACCCACGGGCGATCCGGCTCGACCACGACGGGAGCGCGGGCCGGACCGTGCTGGCAACGTTTGCCCGCCGCAACGAATCCGGCCCGAGCGCCTTCCCGGTCTTCCGCAGCACCGACGGCGGCGCCACCTTCGGCGCCAACCCGATCAGCACGATCACCTCCAACACAGCCGGCTGGGACCTCGGCGCCCCGGTGATCTACGAGGTGCCACGAACCGCCAACGGCCTCAACCAGGGTGACCTGCTCGCCGCCGGTACGGCGTGGGACGAGGGCAACTTCACCGCGCAGAAGGTAGAGGTGTTCAAGAGCACCGACCACGGCGCGAGCTGGCAGTACCTGTCGAACTGCACCCAGACCAGCGGCCAGCCGAACACCATCGGACACGGCATCTGGGAGCCGTGGTTCCTGCTCGCGCCGAACAACACCCTCGCGTGCTTCATCTCCGACGAGCGCCCGGCCGGCTCGCCGACCAACAACCAGATCATCGGCCACTACACCTCGGCCAACGGCGGCGCGAGCTGGAGCGGCAGCATCACCACCGACATCGCGTTCCCGGCCGACAACCTCGCCCGACCCGGGATGTCGATCATCACCGCACTGCCGAGCGGGCAGTTCATGATGACGTACGAGCTGTGCCGGGACGCGACGAACGCGGACCACGCGTGTGAGGTCTACATCAAGACCAGCTCCGACGGCCTCAACTGGGCGCCGACGAACAACCCCGGCACGCTGGTCCAGACGAGTGACGGTCGCCAGTTGCTGCACACGCCGTACATCGCCTGGGTGCCGGGCGGCGGACCGAACGGCACGCTGCTGCTGTCCGGGCAACGCGTGGTCACCGGGCCGACCGGCAACAAGGCGGTGATGGCCGAGTCGGGCTCGGTCGTCTTCGCGAACACCTCGCTCGGCACCGGCAACTGGACCGAGCTCGAAGCACCGGTGAACGTCAACCCGACCGGCGGCTACGCGGCCGGCGTCCCGTCCTGCCCGGGGTACAGCTCGCCGATCGTCCCGTCGGCGAACGGCACGTCGTTCCTCTACCTCGCGGCGACGTGGTTGGGCACCGGCAACCAATGCGAGGTGCGCTTCGGCACCGGTGTCGTCGGTGGACCGACCGGAGCGGTCACCGGCCCGGCTGCGGCGGGGAAGTGTCTGGACGTCGACACCAACACCGCGGTCAGCGGGCGAGCCGTGCAGCTGTGGACGTGTGGCGGCGTGCCAGGTCAGCAGTGGACGATGATGGCCGACGGCACCATTCGCGCCTTCGGCAAGTGCCTGGACATCGTGGGCAACGGTACGGCGAACCTGACCAAGGTCCAGCTGTGGGACTGCGGTCCGGCGGGCGGACAGCAATGGCGCCCACAAGCCAACGGCTCGTTGCTGAACCCGCAGTCAGGCAGATGCTTGGACAGTCCGAGCGGCGCCACGGCTGACGGCACTGACCTGCAGATCTACGACTGCAACGGCCTCGACCCGCAGAAGTGGAACCTGCCTGGCTATCCGACCGGCCCGATCACCGGCCCGGCCACCGCCGGCAAATGTGTCGACGTCGACACCAACACCCCGACGAGCGGCAACGCCGTGCAGTTGTGGACGTGCAACGGCGTACCCGGACAGCAGTGGACGATGTCGACCGACGGCAGGATCCGTGCCTTCGGCAAGTGTCTCGACATCGTCGGCAACGGTACGGCGAACTTCACCAAGGTCCAGCTGTGGGACTGCGGCACGGCCGGCGGGCAGATCTGGCAGCCGCAGCCGAACGGCTCGCTGCTGAATCCGCAGTCCGGCAGATGCCTGGACAGCCCGAGCGGCGCCACTGCAGACGGCACCGACCTGCAGATCTACGACTGCAACGGTCTGGATCCGCAGAGCTGGAAGGTGCCCGTGTAGAACGGCGAGCGGCCGCGGGTGAGCCCGCGGCCGCTCCGCGTCTCAGCTCAGCGCCGGCTACTGGATGTCGTCGTCCTGACCGTCGAGGTTGTCCAGCTGGTCCTTGGCGAAGTCGGTGCCCTGGTCGATCTTGTCGCCGTGCTCGCCACCGGTCTTCTCGTCGGCGAACTCACCGGCCTTGTCCAGGCCCTCGCTCACCTTGTCGCCGTGCTCGTCGACCAGGCCGCCGGCCTTGTCCTTCATGTCGTCGAACATACCCATCGTCTTTCCCCGTTCATTCGATGGTTGCTTGGACTACCTATCCGTTACTACCCGATCCCGCCGATCCCACACAAGGACCCCGCGCGTCTGTTGTCCGGCGGTTCACTCACAGCGCCGCAACGTGGTGGTGACCTCGGTGAAATCTGCCGCGTCAACGAAGCTGACATAAAGGTCCTGACAAGGTTGCCGCCACGACCGGGAGGGTCTTGTGAGTCTCAGTCAACCGACGGGCGCGGAGCTGGATGTGATGATCCGGGCGCGTCTGGCCTCGATCGGCATCGATCTCGATCAACTGCCCGCGGGGAGTACCCCTGATCCGGCCACGGGGAGCCCGGGTCGCGACTCGGTCCTCGCGAGCCTGCGCGGATTCATGCGGACCACGGTGCTGCCGCTCAGTGCCTACTCGTTCGGGGCGGACTCCGCGCTCGCTCAGCAGGTCGCGCCGCCGCAGCTGTACCCCTCGATCGACGTCGTCCGGGAGGCGCGATGAGTGCGCCGTTGGACGGGCAGGTGGATCGGCGGTCGTTCCTGTACCGCGCGAGCGCCCTGGCCGCCGCCACGACCGTTGGTTCGGTCGCGTTGCCGTCGATCGCGCACGCGGCGCCAGTGCCGACCAAGGCGCCGCTGGTCGACGTGCCGGCGAGATCCGTCGATGTCAGTGAGTTGACGATCGCCGAGGCCGCGACGCTGATCCGGAAGGGCCGGTTGACGCCGGAGCAGTTGCTGGAGGCCTATCTGGATCGGATCACTGCGTACGACGCGACGTACCAGGCGTTCAACCTGGTGCTCGCGGACGAGGCACTGGCCCGGGCACGGGCGCTGGGCCGCAGCCGTGGTGGCGCGTTGCACGGGATCCCGCTGGCGATCAAGGACAACTACTACACCAAGGGTGTGACCACGACCGCGAACTCGTACCTGTTCGCGGACTTCGTGCCCCCGTACGACGCGACCGCCGTACGACGACTCACCGCGGCTGGTGGCATCGTGGTGGGCAAGACGCAAATGGGGCCGCTGGCAACCACTCGCGCGACCACGCCGGACGGGCGGATCACCACGGTGAACGCGTGGACGCCCGGGAATCCCAGCACGGATCCGGGTGGTTCGTCGTCCGGGTCAGCTACTGCGGTGGCGGCGCGGATGGCAGCCTCGAGCGTGGGGACCCAGACGGGTGGTTCGATCACCGCGCCGTCGAACGCGCAGAACCTGACCGGCCTGAAACCGACGATGGGCCGGGTCTCGCTGTCCGGGATCGTGCCGCTGAGCTACACCCGTGATCACCCGGGACCGTTGGCGCGCGACGCGATGGACGCTGCGATCATGCTGAGCTCGATGGCCGGCGAGGACCCGGCAGACCCTCGGACGCAAGGGCTGCCGCCGGTTCCGGATCTGGTCAGCGCGGCGACTCCGGTGGTCCGGAGCGGTCGGACCCGGGCGCGCTGGCGGACGCGGATCGGTGTCATCCCCGGATTCACCAGCGGTACCTCGGAGACGGCCGTGGCCCGCAAGGCGGCGCTCGACGTACTCGCCGGCATCGAGGGCTTGTCGGTCGTCGACGTGACGATGCCCGAGGAGTGGGACCTGCTCACCAACGCTGCCTTCAACAACGTCCGGTTGCCGGAGCGGAGTGAGCCGTTCCTGCCGATGCTGCGGTCGGACCTGCGCGGGTTCGGGGTGTCGGTGACCGGCTGGCTGCAGGGCGCGTTGCTCGGGGCCAACGAGTACCTGATCGGGCAGCGGGCGAAGCTGTTGCTGCTCCAGCGAGTCCTCGACGACCTGTTCGAGCAGTGCGATGTCGTCGTACAGACATCTCCGACACCCTTCGACGCGCTGGGGTTGCCGGAGCTCGCCTTGCCGATCGGGTTCAGCTCTGCCGGTGTTCCCATCGGCACGATCCTGGGTGGCAAACCGTTCGGCGAAGACCGCCTGCTCGCGGTCGCGGCGGCGTACCAAGCTGAGACCGACTGGCATCACCGCCGCCCCGCGGACCCCGTCGCCCCCGCAGCCGCGGCCCGCACCACCACCGTGCCGGACCGCGGCCGCATCCTCGCCCACGAGGTCCCTGACCTCATGCAGTGAATGGGTTCTGGCCGGAGGCGAGAGCGGGGAGGACGTCGGTGGCGAGCTTGCTGTAGAGGTGACGTTGGAGCATCGGGCCGAAGGTGATGCGAGCTGCGCCCAGCGTGGCGAGGTCGGCGAGGGAGTTGGTTCCCTGGCCGTAGCTGATGTTCACCGGGCCGGGAAGCTCCTTGGTCAGCCTGCGGATCGCCTCGGGGTCGGCGGCGGCGATGGGGTAGACGCAGTCGGCGCCGGCCGCGAGGTAGCGAGTGCCGCGGTCGATCGCGGTCTGGAGTTGCTCGGCGGGCGGACCAGCTTGGCGCAGGAAGGTGTCGACCCGGGCGTTGATCACCAAGTCGGTTCCGGCCGCTGCCCGGATCGCCGCCAAGAAGTCCGCCTGCCGACCGGCGTCGATCAGTTCGCCGGTCGACGGCTCGGAGTCCTCCAGGTTGAGCCCGGCGGCGCCGGTGGCGGCGAAGCGCTCGACGAGCTCGGCCGGTGCGAGCCGGTAGCCACGCTCGAAGTCGATCGTGACGGGCACGGAGACGGCTCGGGCGATCCGGGCGGCCGCGGCCAGTACGTCGTCGATGGGTGCCGCTTCGCCGTCGTCGTACCCGAGGATCGTGGCGGTCGCGAAGCTGCTGGTCGCGACGGCGGGGAAGCCTGCCGCTTCGACCATCCGGGCCGAGGCCGCGTCCCAGGCGTTGGGAAGCACCACAGGTGTGCCGGGTACGTGCAGGGCTCGAAGGGTGGTTGCCAGGGTCATGACTTCTCCTTGGACCGGCTGATCGGTAGTCCGAAGGCCGGGAAGAGTGCGGGGTTGTGGAAGGCCAGCACCGCGGAGATTCCGGCCTTGGTGAGTGTGAGGACCTTGATCGAGTGCGCGTGGAACAATCCGTCGCGGCCGCGGACATAGAGCGCGAACGCGGGCTGTCCGTTCGCGGAGACCTCGACCACGATCCGCTGGTTCGGTCCAGGCGAGAGCTTCGCGTCCAGTAGCCGAAGTACGTCGGCACGCCCGCTGAACCAGGTCGGGATGGGCGGCATCTCCCACCGGGTGTCCGCGGTCAGCAGCCCTTCCAGCGCCACCAGGTCCTTGTTCTCGAACGCGGCCGCGAACCGATCGAGCAGAGCACGCCGTACGGGCTCGTCCGGCTCGCTCAGGTCCTCCTCGGCCGGCTTGAGCCTTGCCAGCTCGGCCCGGGCTCGCTGCAGTGAGCTGTTGACCGCTGCTGTCGTGGTGTCGAGCAGCGCCGCCACCTCCACCGCCGGCCAGGTCAGCACCTCACGAAGGATGAGGACGGCGCGCTGACGCGGCGGCAGGTGTTGCAGTGCGGCGACCATCGCCAGCCGGAGGCTTTGCCGGTCCCCGACGACGGCAGCCGGGTCGGCGCCGAGCATCGGATCAGGGAATGGCTCCAGCCAGGTCAACTCGGGCGATTGCGGTTGGAGCTCGCCCGGGTCGTGACCGGGAGCGCCGAGAGCGGACGGAACGACGCGCCGGCTGCTGTGCTGCAGAGAGTTCAGGCAAACGTTGGTCGCGATCCGGTAGAGCCAGGTCTTGACCGAGGAGCGCTGCTCGAAGTCGGCGTGCCCGCGCCAGGCGCGTAGGTACGTCTCCTGCACCGCGTCCTCGGCATCGTGCAACGACCCCAGCATCCGGTAACAGTGCGCGACCAACCCACCCCGATGCTGCGCGAACTCCTCCTCCAGGTTCATCCGACCTCCTCCATCGCCTCGGGGACGACCTGGCCGCCGGTACTGCGCCGTGCGGTGATGCCCAGGCCGGCCAGCGCTCCGAGCAACGACAGTACGCCGCAACCCGCAAGCGCCCGGGTGAAACCGTTGCCGAGGTATCCGCCGGCGGATGCGAAGACGGATCCGAGTACGGCGACGCCCGCGGCTCCACCGACCTGGCGGGTCATGCTGTAGATGCCGGATGCGATCCCCACCGCCTCGCGCGGCAGGGCGCCGACGCCGGCGCTCTGCGTGGCCGGCAGCGCCAGCGAGATCCCGCAGCCGGTGATCACGAGCGGTGCGACGAGTTCGACGTACTGGACCGAGCCGCTGCTGATCTCGCTGATCCAGAACATGCCGAGGGTCTGCAGCGCCATCCCGATCACGACCAACGGCCGCTCACCCACCCGATCGACCAGACGACCCGCGATCGGACCGACGATGAAGAGTGTGGCGGTCCAGGGCAGCAGTTGCAGACCGGCCTTGAACGGAGCCGAGCCGAGCACCGCCTGCATGTACTGGGCCAGGAAGAACACGGAGGCGAAGAGCGCCGCGCTGAGGAAGAATCCGGCCGTGTTCGCCGCGGTGAAGGTCCGGTTGCGGAAGAAGGCCAGCGGCACCATCGGATGGGCTGTCCGTCCCTCCCAGACTCCGAAGGCCGCGAGGAAGCTGACGCCGATCGCGAACGAGCCGAGGACCTCCGCACTCGACCACCCGGCACTCGCGCCCTGAACCACGCCCCAGACCAGGCCCAGGACCGCGAAGGTGATCAGGCCGGCGCCGATCAGGTCGAGGCGCCGGGTCGGCCCGGTGCTCTCGGGGATCTTCCGCAGGGCCAACGGAATCGCGAGGGCGCCCACCGGAATGTTGATCCAGAAGATCCACTGCCAGGCCAGGCCCTCGGTCACCGCGCCGCCGATCATCGGACCACCCAGCACGGCCAGCCCCGTGACGCCGCTGAAGACGCCGATGGCCCAGCCGCGCCGCTCGGGCGGAAAGGCCGCACCCAGCAGGCCCATCGACAACGGCATCACCACCGCCGCGCCGACGCCCTGAGCGGTCCGCGCCGCGATCAGCCATGGCAACGAGGTGGCCAGCGCGCACGCCACCGAGGCGACCGAGAACAACGCCAGCCCGGCGACGTACGTCCGCCGCCGGCCCCACCGGTCCCCGATCGCGGCCGCCGTCATCAGCAACATCGCGAAGCTGAGGCCGTACGCGTTCACCGTCCACTCGAGCTGCTCGGCCGAAGCCCCCAGGTCCGCCCGTAGCGTGGTCAACGCAGCCGCCACCACCAGCACGTCCAGCGCCACCATGACCGACCCCACCGAGGCCAGCCCCAACACCCACCGTTGCTCACTCGTCGTCCGCACAGACCCTCCAGATTTCGCTGTCATCTGTGCAGACCGCGAGGAGGGCCGAAACTCATCGGTGCGATGAGGACGACTTACCAGAGCGAGACGAGGACCTTGCCCGAGGCGTCGGAGTCTTTGGCCACGGCGAAGGCTTCGATGGCCTGGGTGGCGGGGAACTCGTGGGTGACGACCTGTTCGAGGTGGGGGTTGGCGTCGAGGAGGTCGACGGCTCGGCCGATCTCGTCGTTGAAGCGCATGGTGCCGCGCAGTTGGAGCTCCCGGGAGACCAGGGGTGACAGGTTCACCGGACGTGCCTCGTTGAGCGGAATTCCCACGAGTACGACGATGCCGGCGCGCGTGGCCGCGTCGAGAGCGCCCGTGATGGCGACCGGGATGCCCGTGCACTCCAGTACGACGTCGAAGTGTCCGGACGGCACGTCCTTCGTGCCGATCTGGATCGTGTCGTGGACGCCGAGATCACGCGCCCGCCGCAGCGGACCGGCGAGGACGTCGGTCGTCACCACTTCGGCGGCGCCGAGGGCCAGTGCGCCCGCAGCAGTCAGCAGGCCGATCGCGCCGGATCCGGAGACCAGCACACGCTTGTCCTTGACGCCTCCGGCGATGGCGATGCCGTGCAACCCCACGGCGAGCGGCTCGGCAAGGGCCGCGCGGCGCAGCGGCAGGGTGGTCGGCAAGACCCGGAGCATGCCCTTGCCGACCACCAGGAACTCGCTCATCCCGCCCTGCGTGTGCGGCCAGGTGGACGCACTGCCGAGGTAGGCGCCGTTCGGCCAGAGGTGCGGGCGGTCCTCGATCCCTGGCTCGGAGGTGCCGAAGGTGGCGGGGTGGATGGTCACCGGTGTCCCGGGTGCGAGCTCGCCCGACGGGTCGAGGTCGACCGTGCCGGAGAGCTCGTGCCCGGGGACGAGGGGTTCGCGGACGACGAACTCGCCGTTCGCGCCCTCGTTGTAGTAGTGCAGGTCGGAGCCGCAGATCCCGCCGTACGCCATCCGGAGACGCACCTGCCCGGGTTGCGGGACCGGGGTGGGCAGTTCGGTCTCGACGAGCTCGAGCTTGCCCTGGATGACGATGGCCTTCATGGCTCTCCTCTGACTTCGGTTCGCTCAGGCGGCGGTTGGTGCCAGTGTGCGGTCGGTGGCGTTCTCGGGCGCGAGCAGGTCCCGGTCCCGGGTCTCCGGCGCGAACAGGGCGGCGGCGAACGTGACCGCCATCGCCACCGTCATGTAGATCGCGACCGGCACCCACGAGTCGAAGGCGCCGAGCAGCGCGACCGCGATCAGCGGCGCGAACCCACCGCCGAGAACGGCGGCGAACTCGCGGCCCAGGGTGACCCCGGCGTACCGGTACCGGCTGCCGAACATCTCCGGGAAGTAGCTCATCGTGACCGCGACGCCGCCCTGGCAGGCGAAGACGAAGCCGACGATCATGGCGCCGTAGATCAGTGTCAGGTTTCCGGTGCTCAGGGCAAGGAACGTCGGGAACGGCAGCACCAGCAGCAGCCCGGCGATCCCGAGGAACACGGTCCGGCGGCCGAACAGGTCGGACAGGTACCCGAGCACGATCGCGCCGAGGCCGCCGAAGATCGCGCCGACCAGCAGGATCTCCGGCACGGTCTGCGCGTCGATCTTCACCTCGCCCTTGAGGTAGGAGGCCATGAAGACCTGGTAGGTGTACGACTGCACGCTCAGCCCGACCGTCATCAGCGTGACCAGCGCGACCGCCTTCTTGCCGTTGCGGAACACCTCGCGCACCGGCGCCGCGGCGGCCGCACGCTCGGCCTTGATCTCGGTGAACACCGGCGTCTCCTTCAGCTTTCGCCGCAGGATGTACGCCGCCACCGTGACGAACGCGCTGCTCAGGAAGACCAGCCGCCAGCCCCACGACATCAGCTGCTCTTCCGGCAGTAGTTGGACGAGCGCCCATGCTCCCGCGCCGAGCGCCGTACCCGCGGCTGCGCCGGTCATGATCAGGGCGGCCAGCCGGCCACGACGACCGACGGCCGCCGTCTCGGTCAGCAGGGTCGCGCCCCCGGACTGCTCGGCGCCCGCGCCGAAGCCCTGCAGGAACCGGCTGAGCACGAGCAGGATCGGCGCCCAGACGCCGACGCTCTCGTACGTCGGAAGCACGCCGATCGCCATCGTCGACACGCCCATCAGGGTCAAGGTGGCCACCAGGATCCACTTGCGCCCGAGGCGATCGCCGTACCGCGAGAAGAAGAAGCCGCCGAGCGGGCGGGCGCAGAAGCCCACCGCGTAGGCGCTGAAGCTGGCCAGCAGACCGGCGGTCGCGGAGACGTTGGGGAAGAACAGGCTGCTGAAGACCAGCGCCGAGGCGGTGCCGTAGATGACGAAGTCGTACTGTTCGAGGGCGGTGCCGATCAGGCCGGCGAGCGCGGCCCGGCGAACTTCCTGCCGGGGTGGTTCGGTGCTGACCGTGGTGGTCGCGGTGGGTGCCATGGCGGATCCTCTGGGGACGTCAGGCCGCGGGCGATGCCTGCGGCTGGTGCGGGGTGCGGGAGCGTGCGGCCTCGCGGGCAGCGGCTCGGACGCCGTCGGTGCGGATGACGGCGACGTACTCGGCGACGCGCTGGACGAACTCGTTGCTCTGAGCAAGCTCAGCGGGGAAGAAGCGGGTGAGGGCTTCCTGGGCGAGGGGCACTGGACTGCCGGCGACGAGGCGGTCGCGGGCGGGGTCGACCATGGCCCGCGCATGCGGTCCGGGGTCGAAGCCGTTCGGTGGTACGACGCAGCACAGCCAGGCGGCGACCGTCAGCGCCAGATGTTCGGGCATGATGCCCTTGGCAAGGAGTCGCACCGCCGGCTCGGGGACCCGCTGCGGGAGTTTGACGGACCCGTCGGTGCCGACCTGTTGCGTGCGGTGGCCGAGTGCGTCGTTCGACCACCTCTGGAAGAGCGAATCGACGTACGCCTCGACGTCGAAGCCGTCCGGCAGGCTGATGCTCGGCAGGTACTCGTCTTCGAGGACGGCGCGAGCCGCGGCCTCGATGAAGTCCTGGGCGCGTGCCTCCGGGATGGTCGCGCGGCCGTCCAGCGCGCCGAGGTACGCGATCAGCGAGTGGGTGCCGTTGAGCAGCCGCAGTTTGATCAGCTCGTAGGCCTCGACGTCGTCGGAGAACACCGCGCCGGCTCGCTCCCAGGCCGGCCGTCCGGCGGCGAAGCGATCCTCCATCACCCACATCGTGAACGGCTCCGCCGGGGCCGTGATGCTGTCCTGCACACCGAGCAGCTCGTACGCCGACGCGCGGTAGGCGTCCGTGGTCGCGGGCACGATCCGGTCGACCATCGAGTTCGGAAAGCTCACGTTGGCGGCGATCCAGTCCTCGGCCTTGCTGTTCGCTGCCTGGAGGAACTCGAGGATCAGGCTGCGGGTCTGGGCGCCGTTCGACTGCATGTTGTCGCAGTTGAGGACGGTGATCGGGCGGCCGTGGGTGGCAGCGCGCACCTCGAGCGCACGGGCGAGCTGACCGATCACAGTCACGGGTGCGAGGTTGTTGAGATCGGCAACGATGCCGGGGTGGTCGAGGGCGAGTCGATGGGTGCTCGGGTCCATGCAGTAGCCGTGTTCGGTCACGGTCATCGACACGATCCGGGTGTCCTCGGCTGCGATCGCGGCGACCACGGCAGCAGGGTCGTGGGCGGCGACGATCGCGCCGGTGTGAACGCCGGGCACGCTGATCGACGAACCCGCGGGCGACAATTCCAGCACGGAGTAGAGGCCGTCCTGGGCGTTGAGAGTGTCGGCCACGGTGGCCGATCGGCTGGCCACGCCGAGGATGCCCCAGCCACCGGCCTGTGCCGTGTAGACCGCTTGGTGGGCGCGGTGGAAGTTGCCGAGGCCGAGGTGGACGATGCCTGCGGCGGACGGCTTGTGGTCGAGGGTGAGCAAGTGCCGGGGAACGGATCCGCGGCTCAGCGCTGGAGACAAGACGATCACCAGTCGGTCATCGCGCCGTCGAGCGTCCGCGCGACGGGCAGGTAGGCGGGCTCGTACGGGAACTTCGCGGCCAGTTCCTCGTCGACCTCGACGCCGAGCCCCGGAGCCTCGCCCGGGTGCAGCTGGCCGTCGGCGAAGGACCACGAGTGCGGGAAGACCTCGTGCGCCAGCGGGTCGTAGCCCATGTACTCCTGGATGCCGAAGTTGTGCGTCGACAACCCGAGGTGGACGCTGGCCCCGAAGGACACCGGCGAGACATCCGAAGGTCCGTGTGGAGCGGCCCGGACCTGGTAGACGTCGGCCAGCGCGAAGATCTTGCGCAGGTGGCTGATGCCGCCCGCGTGGGCGACCGCGACGCGGATGAAGTCGATCAGCTGCTCGGTGATCAGATCCTTGCAGTCGTAGATGGTGTTGAAGACTTCACCGATCGCCAGCGGTGTCGTCGTGTGCTGGCGCACGAGCCGCAGGGCTTCCTGGTTCTCCGCCGGGGTGACGTCCTCGAGCCAGAACAGGTCCGCGGGCTCGAGATCCTTCCCGAGTCGTGCCGCCTGCTGCGGTGTGAGCCGGTGATGCGCGTCGTGCAGCAACGCGAGGTCCGGACCGACATGTTCACGCACTGCGGTCAGCACGGACGGCGCGTGGCGCAGG
This sequence comes from Kribbella sp. NPDC050124, assembly GCF_044460355.1. Lineage (NCBI taxonomy): Bacteria > Bacillati > Actinomycetota > Actinomycetes > Propionibacteriales > Kribbellaceae > Kribbella > Kribbella sp. NPDC050124. The sequence goes on along the minus strand of NZ_JBITJU010000003.1, from coordinate 118,782 downwards.
TAGGCGTCGGTATTCCACGACTCGACCACCGGCGCGGCACCGCGGGTGGCGGGCTCGTAACCGTGCGCGTCACGGTGGACGCCGTACACGGTCTCCAGACCTGGTACGCCGGACTGCGCGCGGACGGCTCGGAATCCTTCCTCGCGGCGGGCGTCGACGGCGTCGAGCAAGGCCGGGAGTTCCCAGGCCGAGGCGTGGGTGTAGGCGAGCACGCGGTCGCGGACAGCGCCGCCGAGCAGTTGGTACACCGGCAGGCCGGCGGTCTTGCCCTTGATGTCCCACAGGGCGAGGTCGACGGCGCTGATGGCGGCCATCGTGATCGGCCCGCGGCGCCAGTACGCCCCGCGGTACAGGAACTGCCAGGTGTCCTCGATCCGCGCGGGGTCGATGCCGACGAGCAGCGGGTTGACGTGGTCGCGTAGGGACGACGCGACGGCGAGCTCACGGCCGTTGACGGTGGCGTCGCCGTACCCGACGAGGCCGTCGGCGGTCCGGAGCTTGAGCGTGACGTAGTTGCGGCCGGGGCTGGTGACGATGACCTCGGCGGCGACGATGCGATCGGTCATAGGAGTGCTTTCAGGGTTGGACGACAGTGCGCAGCTCGTTGCCCTCGGCAAGAGCCGTGATGTTGGCCGCGATGTCCTGGACGCGGCCGAGGAAGGTCTGCCGGGTGATCCCGGAGATGTGCGGAGTCAGCAGGACGTTGCCGAGCTCGCCGAAGGGGGCGTTGGCCGGCTGCCCGCGGCCGTCCGGGCCGGGGTACGAGTACCAGACGTCCAGGGCGGCGCCGCGGATGGTCCGGTCGCGGAGGGCGTCGTACAGAGCCTGCTGCTGGACAAGCGGTCCGCGGGCCACGTTGACGAGTACGCCGTCCGGCCCGAGCCGGCCGAGTTCTGCGGCGCCGACGAGGCCACGGGTGGCGTCGGTCAACGGGGCGGAGACGACCAGTACGTCGGATTCGTCCAGCAGCCGCGGGAGTTGTGCGGTGTCGCCGGCCCAGTTGAGTCCTTCGGCGTCGGCTCGACCGGAGCCGGTGACCGCTTGGCCTTGGGCGCCGAACGCTTGCAGCACCCGCCAGGTGGCGCGGCCGATGTGGCCGAGACCGACGAAGCCGACCGACGCGCTGGCCAGGGTGTGCGGTTGCGGCAGGGTGGCGTCGTACACCGGGGAGAGCCAGTGTCCTTGGCGAAGCGCCGCGTCGGCTTGGGGGAACCCGCGGCGGAGCGCGATCGTGGCCCAGACGATGTACTCGGCGATCGCGTCCTCGTGGTGGTAGGTGTTCGCGAGGGTCCTGCCGTCGAGTGCTTGCCGGTCGACGCGGTCGGTGCCGGCGCCGGCGACCTGTACGAGCCGGAGGCCGGGCGCCGCGTCCGCCATCTCCTTGGTGAACGCCGGTCCGACCAGGACGTCGGCGTTGGGGAGGGCATCGAGGACGGTGTCCGGGGTTGCCCAGATCGTTTCGGTGCCTGGCGGCAGCAGGGCCTCGAGCTCGGCGCGCAGCGGTAGCAGGTTGGGGTCGGTGACGACGATTTTCATGCGTCGCTCCGTCCGCGGGCCGGCGTCCAGCCCGAGACTGGGCCGGTGCTCTGCCGTACGACGAGTTGCGTGGGCAGCGTGACCGTTCGCGGAGCCATCGGCGGTTGGGTGGGGTCCGCGGTGAGCTGCTGGTGGAGCATGTCGACGCTCATCACGCCGGCGCGGGACATCGGGACCTGGATGCTCGTCAGTGTCGGCCGGCCGACCTCCGCGAGCGGGGTGTCGTCGATGCCGATCACGCTGAGGTCGCTGGGCACCTCGACACCGAGGTTCGTCGCGCCGGTGATGATGCCGAGCGCCATCAGGTCGTTGTGCGCGATCACCGCAGTGGCGCCGGAGGCGACGACGCTCGCCGCCGCGGCTTGGCCGCCGGCCACGGTCTCCGCCTGCCAGCCGATCAGCTCGAGCTCGATGTCTGCTTCGTCCGCGAGGTGCTGCAGCGCGCCGACCCGGTTCTGGTTCGACCAGGACAGCGGTGAGCCTTGTGCGTAGGCGACGTGGTCGTGGCCGAGCACGCGCAGGTACTCGAGCGCCTGCCGCAGGCCGTCTGCCGCGTCGGGAACCACGCTGTTGGTCTCGTCGGAGGTCCGGTTGACCAGGACGAGCGGACTGTCACCACACAGCTCGGCGATGTCGTGGGCTGGCAGCCGGGGCGAGCAGACGATGAACCCGTCGACCCGCTCGTGCAGCTCGCCGAGGATCTCCCGCTCGCGGTCCGGGCTGCCGTCCGTGTCGGTCAGCACGATGGTCTGCCGCCGGTTCCACCCGTGCGCCTGAGCCGCCTTGACGAAGCCGGCGAACACCGGGTTGCCGATGTCCGGCACGATCATCGCCACCGTGGCCGAGCGGGTCGGCAGGCTCGCGTTCCGCGACCGGCGGCCGGCCGAGGCGACGTACCCGATCTCCTCCGCGGCGGTGATGATCCGGCGCAGGGTGTCCCGGCCGATCCGGTCCGGGTCGCTGAACGCCCGGGACGCGGTCGACAACGAGACGCCGGCACGCTGCGCGACGTCGGTCAGGGTTGGGTTCACGGATCGGCTCCCGGGTGGTTTCCAAGGTTTCGGCAACTTTGCGGCAAGTTGCGCAAACATGTCAAGACCTTGGCTCCGCCCGTCTTGGCCGCTCGGCTCCACCTCCGCGACGCTCTCCACCGCCTCGGATTCCGGCGCTGCTGACAAGAGTGTCGAAGTATTGACGCCAGCGTAAGCAGGTGTCTAGCTTGGTGTCCTCACAGGAAGCGAGGACGCCATGGCTTATGTCATCGGAGTGGACGTCGGCGGAACGTTCACGGACGCGGTGCTGGACGACGATGCGGGCACCATCGTCGCGGCGAAGGCGCCGTCGACGCCCGCGGACTACTCCCAGGGCGTGATGGACGCGCTCGCCGGTCTGGCCGAGCAGCTCGGCGAGCCGGTCGAGCGGATGCTCGCCGGAACGCACCACATCGCGCACGGCACCACGTCGTCACTGAACGCGCTGGTGACGGGCAACGTGCCGCCGGTCGGCTTCCTGACCACGGTCGGGCACCGCGACTCGATCTTCATCATGAACGTCGAGGGGCGGTACCTCGGTTCGTCGCCGGACGAGCTGCAGAACGTGCTCGGCCAAGGGAAGAACCACGGCCTGATCCCCAAACGGCACGCGCTGGAGGTGGTCGAGCGGATCGACCGCGACGGACAGGTCGTCGTGCCGCTCGACGAGGACTCGGTGCGGACCGCGGTGGCCGGTCTGCTCGCCGAGGGGATCCGCTCGATCGCGGTGTCGCTGCTGTGGTCGTTCAAGAACCCCGTGCACGAGCGGCGGATCCGGGAGCTGATCCACGAGGCCGATCCGGACGTGTTCGTCGCGTTGTCGTCGGAGGTCAGCCCACGCATCCGTGAGTTCGCCCGGAACGCGACGACGATCATGAGCTCGCAGATCGGGCCTGGCCTGCGCGACTACCTGGGAGCGCTCGAAGGCCGCCTCCGCGAGCAGGGACTGGCCGGCCCGCTGCTGGTGATGCAGAGCAACGGTGGTGCGATCGCCGCGAGTGCGGCGCCGTCCGCGGCGATCAGCACGGTCGGCTCGGTGCTGACCGGTGGCGTTGTCGGTGCCGTCTCGCTCGGCCGGCAGCTTGCCCACCGCAACGTCATCACCACGGATGTCGGCGGTACGACGTTCCTCGTGGGCCTGATCGTGGACGGCGAACCGGTCCGGGCCAGCACCACGATCATCAACCACCACCCGGTGAACGTGCCGACGCTCGAGGTGCACGCGATCGGCTCCGGAGGCGGCGCGATCGCGTGGATCGATGCCGGCGGCAACCTCCAGGTCGGTCCACGCAGCGCGCAGTCGGTGCCCGGCCCGGCCTGCTACGACGCCGGCGGCACCGAGCCCACCAACACCGACGCCAACCTGGTGCTCGGCATCCTCCCGGAGTCCGGGCTGCTCGGTGGCCGCAAGGCGCTCAACGTCGAGGCGGCGCGGCGCGCGATCCGGGACCGGATCGCCCAACCGCTCGGCCTCAGCGTCGAGGACGCCGCGGCCGCGATCTACGCGATCCAGAACGCGCAGACCGGTGACCTGTTGCGCAAGACGGTGGTCGAGGCCGGCCACGATCCGCGGTCGTTCGTGCTCTACGCGTTCGGTGGTGCGGGTCCCGCGTACTGCGCGTCGTACGCGGCCGAGGTCGGTGTGCGCGAGGTCGTCGTACCGCTCGGTCCGGTCGCGTCCGCGTTCTCTGCCTACGGTCTGGCCTCGTCCGACGTCGTACTGGCCGCGGAGCTGTCCGACCCCGGGCCGATGCCGTTCGATCCGGTTCGGGCGCAGGAGAACTTCGCCGTCCTCGAGGAGCAGGTCCGGTCCGCGCTCGATCGGCAGGGCCTGAGCTTCGAGCGGATCGAGTGCGTGCGGTCGCTGGATCTGCGTTACACCGCGCAACTGGCCGAGGTCTCGGTCGAGGTCCCGAACGGCGTGCTCGACGCGACCATGGTGGCCGATACCGTCGCGGCTTTCGAGAAGCGGTACGCCGAGTTGTACGGCGAGGGCACCGGCTTCAGCGCGGCCGGGATCCAGGCGATCACCTTCCGAGTCCGCGGGACCGGCGTACTGCCGTTCTCGCCCACGTTGCCGAAACTCGCCGACGCCGCCGGGCCGGACCCGTCCGCCGCCCTGCTCGCCACCAGGAAGGTCTGTCTGGACGCCCGGGTCGGGTACGTCGAGACGCCGATCTACGACTATCGCGCGCTGCAGGCCGGCCACGTCATCACCGGACCCGCCGTGATCGAAGTGCCCACCACGACCGTCGTCGTACCGCCGGAGATGACCGGAGTGGTCGACAACCTCGGCAACCTGACGATCGACACCCAGCGGAGGTCCTGACCATGGCGATGCAGATCCCCGGCTCGGAGCATTTCTCCAGCCGTCCCGTCGACCCCGCCGTGCTCGCCGCCGGGCTGCCGGCGTCGCTCCCGGTGCACACCGTCACGCAGGAGCAGATCGACAGCCTGGATCCGCTGACCTACGAGGTGATCCGGCACCGGCTGTGGTCGGTGACCGAGGAGATGGGCGAGGCGCTGAAGCGGATGTCCGGCTCCCCGATCGTCACCGACGCGAACGACTTCGACTTCGCGATCTGCGACGAGGTCGGCCAGGAGGTGCAGGTCGGTCTCTACAACACGATGCTGGTCGGCGCGGTCGACCTGGCGATCTACTGGACCCTGCAGCACCGGGCCGGCAACCCGGGCATCCGCGAAGGCGACATGTTCCTCTGCAACGACCCGTGGGTCGGCGGCGGTCTGCACCAGAGCGACGTGATCGTCTTCCAGCCGATCTTCCACGAGGGCAACCTGTTCGCCTGGACCAGCGCGATCTGCCACGAGCCGGACCTCGGCGGTGTCGGGTTGGGGTCGTTCTCCCCGGCGGCGCAGGACGTGTTCGCCGAGGCGCTGCCCACCCCGCCGATCAAGGTCGTGCGCGACTTCGAGCTCCAGGACGACGTCGCCGACGCGTGGGTACGGCGGTCGCGCGTGCCGATGCTGGTCAACCTGGACCTGCGCGCCAAGATCGGCTCGAACTCCGTCGGCCGCAAGCGCCTCGCCGAGGTCATCGACCAGTACGGCGCCGACACGGTCAAAGCGGTGATGAAGCGGATGATGTCCGACGCCGAGAGCCGGCTGCGGCGCAAGCTGACCGCCTTGCCGGACGGCACCTGGCGGGCGACCGGCTACCAGGACCAGTCGCACGAGGGTGACCGGGGCGTGCACAAGATCACCGTCGCGATGACGAAGTCCGGCGACCACCTGACCTTCGACTTCCACGGCACCGATCCGCAGAGCGGAGTCATCAACTGCACCTTTGCCGGGATGCGAGGTGGTGTGATGCTCGCGCTGCTGCCGATCCTGGCGCACGACATTCCCTGGTCGGCGGGTGGGCTGATGCGCTGCTTCGACCTGGTGGCGGAGGAGGGCACCATCAACAACGCGACCTATCCCGCGGCCGTCAGCCGCGGTCCGATCGGCCCTGCCTGGCTCACCGGCACTTTGGTTGCAGAGTGTCTGTCGCAACTGCTCGATCAGTCGGTGGACCTGGGCAAGAGCGTCCAGGCCGCATGCTGTGGTACCTGGGACACCGCGGTCGTGGCCGGTCTCGACGAACGGGGCGAGGTCCCGATGCCTTTCCTCAACGTGATGATGGAGCCGATGGCCGGTGGCTTCGGCGCCCGGCCACAGACGGATGGCATGGACACCGGCGGGCTGTTCTGCATCCCGATGGGTCGCATCCCCGACGTCGAGATGACGGAGTTCCTCTACCCGCTGCTCACGCTGTGGCGGCGTGAGGAGCCCGACTCGGGCGGCCCGGGGCGGCAGCGCGGTGGGGTGAGCGCATCGGTCGCGGTGACGCTGTACGGCTCGAACAACCCGGCCGGCCTCGTCCTGGCCTCGGCCGGCAAGGCGGTCTCGCAGAACAACGGGCTCGCCGGTGGCTATCCCGGCAACACCGGACTCGATGCGGTTGCCCGCGGCATCGACGTACACGCGCTTCTCGAGCAAGGCAAGGTGCCACAGTCGCTGGACGAGTTGGGCGACGGTGTCGAGTTGGGCGACTGCTACGCGCAGTCGTACTTGGCGCCCGGTGAGGTGCTGTACCTGAGCTGGCAAGGCGGCGGCGGGTACGGCGATCCGCTGCATCGCGATCCGGCTGCCGTGGCGGACGATGTGCGGGAGCAGAAGGTGTCACCTGAGGCGGCTCTCGAGGTGTACGGCGTAGTCCTGCACGACGGTGTGGTCGACGACGGAGAGACCGCCGTACTGCGTGAGCGTCGGCGGGATCAGCGGCGGCAGCGCTCAGGTTCGCCGCAATCAGGTGAAACACAGCGTGTCGACGTGGCGAACGCGCGGCGGTTGGACGACAACCTAGTTGTCGCGGGCAACCAAGTGGGCTGTGCGCACTGTGGCCATCAGCTGGCGGACCTGTCGTCCGGTACGCAGCTCCAGCTCGCGGTCTTCGAGGGGCCGTCGACCGAGGCAGGGCCGCAGATCACCTCCGAACCGGCGACCTACGTGGACGACGAGGTCGTGTTCCGGCAGCTCTGCTGCCCGGGGTGCTGGACGGCGGTCTACTCGGCGGTCGTGCCGAAGGACCACGCGGACCACGTCGCGGACGTCGGCCGGTTCGCGCTCGCGGGCGGGCCGCAGTGAAGCTTCGGTCCGTGGACGTACTGGGTGGGGGACCGGGCGGACTGTACGTCGCCCGGCTCCTCAAGCTCCGCCATCCGCACACCCGGGTCCGCGTCTTCGAGCAGTCGGAGCCCGCGAGCACCTTCGGTTTCGGTGTCGGTCTGGCCACGCGCACGCAGCGGAACCTGGACGCGGCGGACCCGGAGACGTTCGCGGCGATCGTCGCCAACTCGTGGTCGCACGAGATGTCGATGGCGGTCGGCGGGCGCCAGGTGAGTCTGGCCCTCGACAACCTGATCGCGATCGGCCGGTCGATGTTGCTGGACATACTGCGGGCACACGCTGCCGAGGCAGGGGTCGAGTTCCGCTACAACGCGCGCGTCACCGCAGACGAGCTCGACGCCGACCTCGTTATCGCGGCCGACGGTGTCAGCAGTGGGACTCGGGAGTCGCGGGCTGAGGTGTTCGGCGCGCGGGTCGACGTACACAAGGGTCTGTATCTGTGGGCAGGGACGGACGTGGCACTGCCCAGGGCGGTGTTCGCGCCGATGCGGACCGAGTACGGGACCTTCGTCGCGCATGCCTACCCCTATGCGAGCGACCGGAGCACGTTCCTGATCGAGACCGACGAGGAGACCTGGCGCCGGGCCGGCTTCGATGTGGCCAGTGAGCGGCTGCCGCTCGACGCGAGTGACACGGACTCGCTCGAGTACCTTGGCGAAGCCTTCGCCGAGCACCTGCACGGGCATCGGCTGATCGGCAACCGCACGCGTTGGCTCCGGTTCCGTACGGTCAGCTGCGAGCGCTGGCACGACGGCAACGTCGTACTGCTCGGCGACGCGGCACACACCGCGCACTACTCGATCGGGTCGGGCACGAAGCTCGCGATGGAGGGCGGCATCGCGCTCGCCGCGGCCATCGCCGACGCGGACGATCTCGAGGCCGCGCTGGTCCAGTACGAGCAGGTACGGCGGCCGGCCGTCGAGCATCTCCAGGAGACGGCGACTCGCAGTATGAGCTGGTGGGACTCGTTCCCGACCCGGCTCGATCTGCCCGTGGAGCAGTTGCTCGTCTCGTACATGACCCGCGCCGGCAAGGTGTCCGTCGACCGGTTCGCCGGCTCGGCGGGGGACGTCGTACGCACGGCGCTGGCGCAGTACGCGCGGTGCGAGGTCTCGCACGTCGATGACGGCAACCTCACGGAGTGGGTGCTGCGGCAACCGCTCGGCACGGCCTTCGGATCGCGTCGGGTGCGGGCGTCTGAGGTCCCCGGGCTGCGACCGGTGCATGTGTCCGTGAGCGATCCGTGGGGATCGGGAGCGGATACGCTCGTGAAGGAGCTCGGAGCCGACGAGGCGATGTCCGGCGTGCTGCTGAGTGCTGCTGACGACACTGGTTCGGTGCTGACGATGTTCGACGTGGCGGAACGGATCCGGCGTGAGGTGGGCACGCTGGTGGTGGCGCGGCTCGACCCGGAGGCGACCGAGCTCGCGGTCGGCGCCCTCGTCACCGAGCGCGTGGACCTCGTCGACCTGGGTGGCGCCGCATGATCACCGACGAGCTGGTGCCGCCGTTCCGGACCGAGTTGGCTGAGCGCTACCGGGCGGCCGGGTTGTGGGGTTCGCGCTCGATCGCCCGCGAGTTCACGGCAGTTGCGCAGCGCTTCCCGGATGCGGTCGCTGTCGTCGCCGAGCAGGGGAGCCTGACGTACGCCGAGCTGGACCAGCGCACCGATCGGATCGGCGCGGGCCTGCTCGAACTCGGTCTGCGGCCAGGGGACCGGGTGATCTTCCAGGTCACCAACCGGCTGGAGACTGTCGTCGCCTGGTACGCGTGCTTCAAAGCGGCTTTGGTGCCGGTGGCAGCGCTCACCGCCCATCGGGCCCACGAGATCGGTGAGATCAGCCAGCAGTGTTCGGCCGCGGCTCACCTGGTCGAGGCCGGTCTGCCGTTCGATCTGGTCGCCTTCGCTCGCGAGATCGCCGCCGGCCATCCGACGCTGCGCCACCTGATCACGATCGGCGCGGACGAGCCCCTACCCGGCGCCGAGCTGAGTGCGGAGACGATCCGCGCCCGCATCGACGAGGCGCAACGCAGCGTCGGGCCGGACGACCTGGCAGCCCTGCAACTGTCCGGCGGTACGACGGGAGTGCCCAAGCTGATCCCTCGTCGGCACGCGGAATACTGGTACAACGCGGCGATGTACGCCCGTCGTCTGGGCTGGACCACGGACACGAACGTCGGCCATCTGATCCCGATCATCCACAACGCCGGCATCACCTGTGCCGTCCATGCGGCGCACAGCTGCGGAGCCACCCTCGTCCTCGGCACCCCGGACGCCGCCGCGTCGGCGGCCTTGCTGTCCCGAGCCGGCGTCGATGCCGCGCTGATCGGTCACGGCCACTTCGGCGCACTCCGCCAGCCCGGCTTCCTCGATGGATTGCCGGCCCTGCGCCAGGTTGTGCTGTCCGGGACGAAGGTCCCCGAAGCCTTGTTCGACGAGCTCGAGCGTCGCGGGATCTGGTCCGGACAGCTGTTCGGCATGGGCGAGGGCCTGTTCGTGATGAGCCGGCTCGACGATCCGCGGGAGGCGCGACTCCGGACGGTCGGCACCGCGCTGAGCGAGTACGACGAGGTCCGGATCCTGATCCCGGGCACCGAGACCGAGGCGCCGTACGGCGAGATCGGCGAGCTGTGCTGCCGCGGTCCGTACACGATCCCGGGGTACTACGCAGCCGCTGAGCGCAACGCCATCGCGTTCACCTCGGACGGGTTCTACCGCACCGGTGACCTGGCCCGGTGGGAGACGTACGACGGCGTCCCGCAGTTGCTGATCGAGGGCCGGATCAAGGACGTGATCAACCGCGGCGGCGAGAAGATCAACGCCGAGGAGGTCGAGCTCCTGCTGCTCAGGCACGCCGGGATCAGCCAGGCGGCTGTGGTGGCGATGCCTGATGACCGGCTCGGAGAGCGGTCGTGCGCGTACGTCGTGGCCGGTCCTGACGTCGACCTTCCTGCGGTCCAGCGGCACCTGGCCGCGCTCGGGGTCGCGAAGTTCAAGTGGCCCGAACGGGTCGAGCAGCTGGACGACCTGCCGCGGACGAACGTCGGCAAGATCGACAAGGCAGCGCTCCGCACCCGCGTCGCCGCGGCCGTGCGAGCCGGTGCGTCCGGTTAGAGTCTGCCCATGACGTCAGGCAACGCCGAAGAACGTGGCCGGAGCAGCACGCGTCGCGATCTCGTCGAGAGTCAGATCATCGCCGAGGCGACCCGGCTGTTCGCCGAGCGCGGGTTCTCCGGGACGAGCCTGAAGGACATCGCGGACGCGACCGGGCTGACCCGCCCGGCGCTCTACCACTACGTCAAGAACAAGGACGAGATCCTGGCCAAGCTGGTCAGCGAGCTCGCCGAGGGACCGGCCCGCGCGCTGCGTGCCATCCGCCGGCAGAGCGGGCTCGGTGCGGCTCAGAAGCTGCGCGAGATCGCCCACGCCATCGCGTTGCAGCAGGCCACTGAGCCGGCCAAGTTCCAGCTGCTGATCCGCTCCGAGGCGGACCTGCCCGAGGAGCTCGTCGGGCCGTACGACAAGAGCCGCCGCGACGTCCTGAACGAGATCGTCGCCGTGATCGAGGCCGGCGTCGCAACCGGGGAGTTCCGGCCGGTCGATCCCCGGATCGCCGCCCTGGCCGTCATCGGCCAGTGCAACTGGGTCGCCTGGTGGCACCACCCGGGCACACCGGAGGAGAACACCCGGGTCGCTACCACCATCGCCGACCTCGCGGTCGCGTCGGTGCTCTCCTCCGACGACGCCGACCCCGGAGTGGACCCCCGGACCCGGGCGATCGAACGCCTCAAGCAGGACGTCCAGCACCTCGAGAAGATCCTGAGCACCGATCAGCAGTGATCCCGTAGCCAACTCTCGATGGTGGCTGCTGCCAGGGAAGTGCCGGTAGGCGCGCCCTTCGTGATCGGACCACCGAAGTGGGTGCCGGGGACGGAGCGCACGCTTAGGTCCGAGGCACCCAGGGCAGCGCGCATCGCCGCGATGTCGATCGGGTACGACGCCTGGTCGCCGGTGAACTCCAGGAGCAGCGTCGGCACGGTGACGCCCGGCGCGCAGTCGAGGAACGTGGCGTTGGTGGACAGCGCAGACCACGTGGACAGCCAAGCTTCGGCGGTCGACAGGCGAGCGAAACCGACGAGACCGTAGTTGGTCAGGTCGGGTCGGCGGCCGAACAGCGAGCCGTACGGACGATTGTTCGGATCCAGCGAGAGGTCGACGTTGCGCAGGTCGGCATCGGTGCGGAAGACGGTCAGCACGCGGGGTGCGAGTGCGCGTCGGCGGTCGGTCGCGTCGCCGCCGGACTTGAAGGCGCGGTTGGCCTGCTGGGCGTCCGACACGTAGGCGCGGGCTGTGGCGTCGAGTCGTCGTACTCGTTCCTCCTGGGCTGCGCGGTAGCGGGTGATGAACTCGTCGTCGTAGCTGCTCGACTCTGGCGCCGGGCGGAACCCGTTGGCGGGGTTGAACGGGTCGAGATCAGGGTCCACCGAGAGCGGATCGGATTCGTCGGTCACGGACGGATCGATGAGTCGTTGCAGGAGGGCGCCCTGGCCGGGATGCGGGGCCAGGAAGATGCAGCCGTCCGGCAGCGGCATCGCGGTGTCGGCCAAGACGACCGGTCGGCCGGCGGGCGTTGTGGTCAGGCGTGAATGAGGAGGCATGGATGCCTGTTGGCAGTAGAAGGCGGCCAGGGTGCCGCCGCCGGAGTGACCGAGTGAGTAGACGTCGAAGCCTTGGTCACGCAGGAAGACCAGACCGGCGGCGAAGTCGATGATCGCTTGTTCGTGCAGCAGGTTGAGGTCGTTGTTCGGGGAGCGGGTGCCTTGGGTCCAGACGCCGTACCCCATCGTCAGCAGGTAGGGGACGAGCGGATGGTGGGTGACCTCCTGGCGCGGGTGCATGATCGTGACGACCGTGGTTGCGCCGCGCGGGACCCGCAGGACGCCGGTCACCTTGGCGCCGTCGCTGGTTTGGAGTTCGTGCACGCTCGTCGCTACACCCGCGGGCGCGTCGATGGTGGTGGAGTAGCGGTCGGCGCCGAGTCGCGTCGCGGTCATCGCGGATCGACTCGCAGCGCGTCCTTGTCCCATTGGACGATTCGGCCGCCGGCCAGCCCGGCTACGCAGCTGTACCAGACGGCGTGCCGGCAGCCGGTGGCCCGGCGGTCGATGACGATCGGGCCGTCGTTCTCGATGACGAAATACGGGCCGAGCTTGTCCACGTGGACCCCGGCGGACTGGGCCGCGACCTTGGCGACGGAGGTGTTCTCCGGGACGTCGAGGACGAACAGCCGGCTCATACCGGCACCTCCCACGACGGGGCGCGTTCCACGATCAGCTCGGCCTTACGGGTCAGCAGGTCGTCCATCGTGTGGCCCTCGCGCTGCGCGATGTCGACGAGCGCGTCGATGGTCAGGTTCGCGTCCAGGTCCTCCTGGGGCGTCACCGGTCGCAGCGCGCGGGTGACCTCGACCATGTAGCCGTTCGGGTCGTGGGTGTAGATCGACTCGATGGTCTCGTGCTGGATCTGCATCTCGACCGGCCACTCGCTCTGGTCGAGCCGGCGACGGTACTCCATGAGGGCGTCGTCGGAGTCGACGTGGATCGCCAGGTGCCGCGACCGGACGAACCAGTCCGGCGTACTGTCGCCGAACCGCGCGTAGACATCACCTTTTCCGTCCGCCGACGGCCGTGGCAGCCCGAAGTAGTAGAAGAACGCGATCCGGTCGGCGTTGCCGAGGTCGAAGAAGAAGTGAATGAAGTCCGGGTGGTCGTCCGGTCCCCAGCCGGCCGCGCAGATCGAGTGCACGACCGGGAAGCCGAGAACGTCGCGGTAGAAGCGGACCGTCCCGACCGGATCGAAGGTGGGGAAGGCGGCGTGGTCGACGCCGCGGGCGAGGTGCTGTCCGGCAAGCTCGTTCATCGGGAAAGTCCTCCTTCGCGACTAAGCAGGGCGCCTGCTCCGGGAATGCCGAGTGGCAGCGCGGCGGCCTTGAGGATGCTGTAGGCGCCGGCGGTCGCGGCTGAGAGCACGGGAAGCCCGAACTCCTGCTCGGCCGCGTCGATCAGCGGCAGCGACGGCATCTGCACACAGGCCGAAAGGACCAACGCATCCGCGCGGCTCAGCTCCAGCGAGCGGGCGGCGGCCATCACTTGGTCACCGGGGATGCAGCCGACCGCACGGTTGTCCTCGACCTCCAGCGCCCGCCAGTCCACCACCTCGAAACCCTCCGCCTCGAGGTAGCCGACAACCTGCTCGGCGAGCGGCTTCAGGTACGGCGTCACCAGTGCGATCCGCCGCGCCGGAACAGCCCGCAGCGCCTCGACCAGCGCCCCGGCACTCGACCTGACTTTGGTCGCGGATCCACCGGTGGCAAGCTGCTCCGCGATCAGTCCCTCGACGCGCTGATGCTCACCGGGACCGGCGGACATCAGCGCGACCAGGCACGCGTAGAGCAGCACGTCCGGATCGGCGTCGCCGAGCTCCAGCACACACCGCTCCCGCTGCGCGTTCATCGCGGCGAGCTGCGCGGGTGACACCTTGGCCATCCGCATCCGGCTGCTGTGGAAGGAGAACGTCGCCGCCGGATGCCGGCCCAGCAGCGCCGGCATTTCGGTCTCGACCGTGACATTCGAACTGGGCACAACCAGCCCGACCCGCACCTGAGTCATTGGGATCCTCTCGTCTCCTGTCCAGGATTCGACGGATCCGACGAAAAGTCAACACCAGCGTCAATTAGGCCATCGGGATCAGGGCGGCGGCGGGGAGGGTGGGGGTGGGGGAGCCGCCGTCGGGCTCGACGGTGAGGCCGAAGGCGGCCTTGCCGGTGGCGCCGTCGACGACCGTGGTGAGGTCGCCCGATGCGAGGCCGACGGAGTGCGCGGTCCGGTTCGGGTCGATCAGCCAGAGCTGATAGGTCTGATCGGCGTCGAGCTGCGGCAGGTCTCGCAGTACGACGACCGCGGCATCGGCACGGTCGGAGGTGACGATGGTCGCCTGACCACCGCCGTTGACCGGGCTGTGCAGCGTGCGGGCATCCGGCTCCGCTAGCACGGAGGCCACTCGGTCATTGGCTTGGATGACTGCTTCCTTGTCGCGGTACTGGTCGATCGCGATCCCCCCGGTCGCCGCGACGGCCAGCGCGGCGGCTGCGAGAGCCAGAACCGATCGACGGCTGAACCGGCGGCGGGCGAGCTCGTCGGTCGCACCGGGAACGAGTGGTGGCAGCTGGCGGATCTGCTCGATCGCCGACATCACCTCGGCCTTGAGCGCGGGCGGTGGTGGGGTCGCGACCTGGGTGGCGAGTTTGATGCCGGCTTCGCGGAGCTCGGCGACCTCTGTGGTGCAAAAGGGGCACTCGGCGAGGTGTTCCTCGAAGCGGGTGCGCTCGTCGTCGGGCAGGGCGTCGAGGACGTAGGGGCCGGTGAGGGTGTGCACGTCGGGTTCGCTCATGGCGTGACCCCCTTCGTGGTTCCGAGGCAGTCGCGCAGCCGGATCAGGCCGTCCCGCATTCTCGCCTTGATGGTAGGCAGCTTCGCGTCGAGTCGCTGGGCGACCTCGGGATAGGTGTAGCCCTCGTAGTAGGCCAGGGCGATCGACTCGCGTTGCAACTCGGTCAGGGTGTCGAGGCAACGCCGTACCTGCTCGACCTCTAGCCGGGTGGTGACGGTGTCCGCGACCTGGTCGAAGTCGACCTCCACCGACCGGACGCCGGCGAGCTCGGTCCGGTCGGCGGCAGCCTGCTCGGAGCGGACCCGGTCGACGGCCCGGCGGTGCGCGATGGTGAGGATCCAGGAGCGCGCCGAGCCGCGGCTGGCGTCGTACCGGGTCGCGGTCCGCCAGACGTCGAGCATCACCTCCTGGGTCACCTCCTCCGACTGCGCCGGGTTGCGCAGGATCCGCCGTACCAGGCCGAAGACCGACGGCGTGACCCGGTCGTACAGCGTGCTGAACGCCGTCTTGTCGCCCCGGCCGGTCAGGACCAGGAGCTCGCCGTCACTGACCTCGCCGGGGCGGGCGCTGGACCCGCCCGGCCAGGGCAGTGGGATGGGTTCGGGCATGATCAGGCAGCCGGCGGCATCAGGACCGAGTCGATCAGGTAGACGGTGGCGTTCGCGGTCTTCACGCCGCCACAGATGACGTTGGCGCCGTTCACCTTGAGGCTGTCGCCCGAGCCGCTGACTGTGACCTCCTGCTTTTCCACAGTCACATGCTTACCCACGACGGCCGCCGGGTCGAGCTGTCCGGGCACTACGTGGTAGGTCAGGATCTTGGTCAGCAGGGCGTCGTTGGTCTTGAGCGTGTTCACGGTGGCCGCCGGGATCTTCGCGAAGGCCGTGTCGACCGGCGCGAAGACGGTGAACTCGCCGCCGTTCAGGGTGGAGACCAGGTCGACCTTCGGGTTCAGCTTGCCGGACACTGCCGAGACCAGCGTGGTCAGCAGCGGGTTGCCGGACGCGGCGGTGGCCACCGGCGCGGCTGCCATACCGTCGATCGAGCCGGCGCCGCTCGGATTGGCCTTCGCGTAGTCGGCGCATCCAGGACCGACCAGGCCCGCCGCGCTGTCCATCGACGGCGTCGAGCTCGGCGTCTGCGCGGGCGTCTGGGCCGGCGCGCTCCCGGCTCCGGAGTCGTCGCCGCTGCCGCAGGCGGTCGTCGCGAACGCGAGGGCCAGGGCGGACAGGGCGATACCGATGTGCTTACGCATGAGGTTTCTCTCTCTCGAAGGGGTTGCCGATGGGAGTACTTCGGAGCGGGCGGCCCGGCGGATGGGTCACCGGACCATCACGACCGTGTTGTGCAGGCCGGACGAGCCGTTCGGGCGCGGCGGAGTGCGCTGATCGGTCTGGGTTTTTCCGTCGGCGTCGGTCGCGCGGACGGTGAGCTTGTGGTTGCCGGGGGTCGCGGTCCAGCGGAAGGTCCACTGCCGCCAGGTGTCGATGGTGTCCTCGGCGGCGAGGTCCGCCTCCTGCCAGGGGCCGTCGTCGACCTGCACCTCGACCTTCCGGATGCCGCGGTGCTGTGCCCAGGCGACGCCCGCGGCGACCGCGGGTCCGGCGTCGATGGTCGCGAAGCCTTTCGGTACGTCGATCCGCGCCGCCGTCTTGATCGGCGCCTCGGCCGACCACCCGCGATCGGTCCAGTATGCGCTGAAGTCCTGGAACCGGGTCACCTCGAAGTCGACGATCCACTTGGTCGCCGAGACGTAGCCGTACAGACCCGGCACCACCATCCGCACCGGGAAACCGTGCTCGAACGGCAGCGGTTCGCCGTTCATCGCAACCGCGAAAAGTGCGTCGCGCCCGTCGGTGAGGGCCGCGAGCGGGGTGCCGATCGTGAGTCCGTCGATGCTCGTGGACTTCACCGCGTCGGCACCTTTGCGTACACCGGCCTCGGCGAGGATGTCGGCGATTGGTACGCCGATCCAGCGGGCGTTGCCGACGTACGGTCCGCCGACCTCGTTCGAGACGCAGGTCAGGGTGACGTCGCGCTCGATCAGTCGCCGGTCCAGCAGGTCCCGGAAGGACAGACGTAGCTCTCGGTCGACCATGCCGTGGACGCGGAGCTCCCACCGGTCGGGGTCGATCCGGGGCACCTGCAGGAGGGTGTCGACGCGGTAGAACTTGCTGTTGGGCGTGACGAAGCTGCTGACCCCTGGTACGTCGGCCTGCACGCCGGCTGGGAGTGCTCGCGCGGGATCCGCTGGTCGGGGGATGCGCACCTTGGCGCGTGCGCTTTCACCGGTTCCGAAGGACACGACTCGGGTGGTGGCGACGGAGGCGGCGCCGACCACGGCCAGGGCGGACACGGTCAGCAGGAACTGCCGCCGGTCGAACCCGTCCGGCTGCTCTGCCCTGCCTCGCGGCCTGCGGACGACGAGAGCCATCGCGACCACCGCGACGACCAGCGTGGCGATTGCCGGGAGCAACCTTTCGGCGACCCCCGTAGCCGCCGAACGGCTACCCCCGGCAAACCCCACCCCAACCAGCCCAAGCCCCGCCGCCACCCCAACCGCAACCAGCTGCCACCGCCCGCCGATCCCTCCGGCTGGTGGCCGGCGACCGCTGGTCTCGCCGGTGGCCGCAGCCGGGGGCTGGCTGCGGCCGATTGCGCCGGCGAGGGCGGCCGCGGCCGCGAGGACCGCGCAGATGCCGACCCGGAGTAGCGGGCGGTCGGCTGTGCCCAGTTCTCGGACGGCGAAGTCCTTGACCGGGCCTGGGGCCCAGTCGATGACCTGGACTCCGACGGCGTCGACCGGCCAGGGGCCGCCGGTGATTGCCGCCACGAGGTAGCCGACGGCCAGCGCTGTACCGGCTGCGATGACGCCGCCGGCGGCCGACGCTGCGTGCTGACTCCAGCTGTTGCGCATGGCAGTTCTTCGGAGCCGGCGGGCGAACAGATGGGTGGTGGACCCCATTCAGGTATGCGCGACCGCACCGAGCTGACTCGCTACGCGATCCGGGCAGGGTTGATCGAACCCTGACCCTTCCGGCCAGCGGAAGAAGGCGGTCTCCGGAGCGCGGTCCGGCTCTTAGCCTGAGCGGGTGACAGCCGATGAGTTGATCAGTCAGCGGGTGATCAGTGAGGAGATCGAGAAGATCCAGGCCGACACTCGGTCCGGCGACGACCAGCCCCGGCTGGAATTCCCGCCGTACCGGAGCACTTTGCTGCGGCACCCGACCAAGGAGTTGCGGCACGCGGATCCCGAGGGGGCGGAGTTGGTTGCGCCGGTGTTCGGTCACTCCGACGTCGGCCGTCTGGAGTCCGACCTGACCGTCCAGCGTGGTGGCGAGCCGATCGGGGAGCGGATCCAGGTGCGCGGGCGGATCGTCGACGGCGACGGTCGCCCGGTCCGGCGGCAACTGGTCGAGATCTGGCAGGCGAACGCGGCCGGCCGCTACATCCACAAAGGCGATCAGCACCCGGCGCCGGTCGATCCGCACTTCACCGGGGTCGGGCGGTGCCTGACCGACGACGACGGCTGGTACTCGTTCACCACGATCAAGCCGGGTCCTTACCCGTGGCGCAACCACAACAACGCCTGGCGGCCGGCGCACATCCACTTCTCGCTGTTCGGCACCGACTTCACCCAGCGGATGGTCACGCAGATGTATTTCGCCGGCGATCCGCTGTTCGCGCTGGACCCGATCCTGCAGTCGATCCCGGACCGGACTGCCCGCGACCGGCTCGTGGCGACGTACGACCACGACCTCTCGCAGCACGAGTGGCTGATGGGTTACCGCTGGGACATCGTGCTCACCGGCAACCACACGACGCCGATGGAGAACGAGAATGGCTGACCTCGTCGCGACGCCCGGGCAGACCGTCGGCCCGTTCTTCCACTACGCCTTGCCCTTCCCGGGAGATCGGGAGCTGGTACGGCGGGGGAGCCCAGGCTCGGTGTGGTTGCACGGGCACGTGTACGACGGTGCCGGGGTCGGCATGCCGGATGCATTGCTGGAGATCCGGCAGGCTGATGCGTCGGGCGTGGTTCCGGAGATCGAGGGTTCGCTGCGGAGGGACGGCGCGGGCTTCACCGGGTGGGGGCGCAGCAACACGGACCCCAACGGCCATTACTGGTTCAGCACCGTGGAGCCCGGTCCGACCCGTCCGAGTGCGCCGGCCTTCTTCGCGGTGACGGTCTTCGCCCGTGGACTCCTGAACAGGTTGTTCACGCGGATCTATCTGCCGGGGGAGCTGGATGGTGATCCGTTGCTTGCGGGGCTGGACGAGGCGGATCGCTCGACGCTGGTCGCAGTACGCGAGAACGATGGGAGTCTGCGCTTTGACGTCCACCTGCAGGGACCTCGCGAGACGGTCTTCCTGACGTATCCGGGGCATTCCTGATGGGCTCGCTGCTCGAACCTGGATCGCACCGGGCCGCCGGTGTGGTGGACGACGATGCGTTGGTCGCGGCGATGGTTCGGGTCGAGGAGGCCTGGCTGCGGGCTCGTGGTGGGTCGGGGTCCGTCGAGAAACCGGTTCAGCTGGATGATGCTGAGGTGGAGGCGGGCGGGAATCCGGTGCTGCCGTTGGTACGGGCGCTGCGAGCGGACTTGGGGGGCGAGGTCCATCGCGGGTTGACCAGTCAGGACGTGCTCGACACGGCCCTCATGCTGCTGGCTCGTGATGCGCTGACTCGGGTTTCGGCGGATCTCGAGTCGCTGGCGGACTCACTGGCTGGATTGGCTTCAGTGCATCGACGGTCCGTGATGGCCGGACGGACGTTGACGCAGTACGCCGTACCGGTGACGTTCGGGCTGAAGGCTGCACAGTGGCTGGTAGGTGTGGTGGATGCACGTGAGGCGTTGGAGGGCGTCGTACTGCCGGTGCAGTGTGGTGGTGCGGCTGGGACGTTGGCGTTGGCGCCTGATGCTCCGGTTGAGGCGTTTGCCTCCGAGTTGGGGCTGGTAGTGCCGGTGCTCAGTTGGCATACGCGGCGTACGCCGGTGACGCGGGTGGGGGATGCGTTGGTGGAGACCTGCGATGCGCTCGGGCACATCGCGGGTGATGTGTTGACGCTGGGACGGTCTGAGGTTGCCGAGGTGCGGGAGGCTGCCGGCCGGGGTGGGTCGTCGACGATGCCGCACAAGCAGAACCCGGTGTTGAGCGTGCTGATCCGCAGTGCGGCGTTGCAGGCACCGCAGTTGGGTGCGCAGTTGCATGTCTGTGCCGGTCAGAGTCAGGACGAGCGGTCGCCTGGGGCGTGGCATGCCGAGTGGCCCGCGTTCCGGCGGTTGCTCGAACTCATGGTGACGGCGGCCAGTCAGGCGGCCGAGTTGGTGGCCGGGCTCGAGGTGGACGTCGACGCGATGCGCCGGCGAGCCGAGTCGGCTGCCGATCAGTTGTTGAGCGAACGCGGTGGCTCCGGCGATCCGGCGTCGTACCTGGGTGCTTCGGATGCTCTGATCGATGCAGCCTTGGCCCGTTGGACGTCTCGTGGATGACGGCATGAAGGTACGGCGGGAGGTCCTCGGCGACGCGCATGTCGACCAGGCCGACGCGGCCAAGACCGAGTTGTCCGCGGACTTCCAGGACTTCATCACCCGCTACGCCTGGGGCGAGATCTGGACCCGGCCGGGGTTGGCGCGCCGCGATCGCAGCATCGTCACGCTCACCGCATTGATTGCCCACGGCCACTGGTCCGAACTCGAGCTCCACCTGCGCGCCGCACTCCGCAACGGCCTGACCCGGGACGGGATCGCCGAGGTCATCCTGCAGACCGCGGTGTACTGCGGGGTGCCCGCGGCCAATCACGCCTTCGCGGCGGCGAACGCCGTACTGAAGGAGGGCGCATGAAGCACGGCCGCACGCCGTCCCCGACGCCTCCGACTTCGACGTACGCCGCCAACAAGCCGAACTGACCACAGTCGTCGACTAGCCGAGTCCTGCACAGGCTGGCCGGACTAGCGTTCCGGGCGTTTGTCGATGCGGATGAGGGTTTGCTGGCCGGTGGCTGTGAGGGTGCGGTTGGTGGGTTGGATGGCGTAGACCTCCAGGCGGCAGATGGTCAGGGTGCGGCCGGCTTTCAGGACGGTGCCTATGGCTTCGAGGTGAGTGCCTTCGGCTGGGGCCAGGAGGTTGATCTTGTATTCGACGGTGAGGACCGAGCTGTCCTCGGGGAAGAGGGTGTAGGCGGCGTAGCCACCGGCGCTGTCGGCGATGGCGCTGGTGGCTCCGGCGTGGAAGTAGCCGTGTTGCTGGGTCACCTCGGGGCGGCTGGGGAGAATGATGTGCACCCGGCCGGGGGCGATCTCCGTGAGCTGGGCGCCGAGATGGTGCATCAGCCCCTGACGCTCGAAACTGTCCCTGACCCGCGCCTCCATCTCCATGTCACGGGACTGTACTCACCACGAGCTCACGTACTTGTCGATGGTCTCGCGCATGTACGTCGACGAGTCGCGGGCCCGGTCCTCCCAGGCGAACACGCACGAGGTCATGATCGTGTCCTCGCGATCGCCGAAGCCGAGCTCGCCCAGTGTGGTGAAGAAGGTGTCCCAGTCGACTTCGCCCTGGCCGATGTCGAGGTGCTGGTGGACGCGGGCGGTTGAGCCGGGCGGGTTGACGATGTAGCGCAGCCCGGACGACGCGGTGTGGTCGAAGGAGTCGGCCAGGTGCAGATGCGTGAGGAGCGGGCCGGCGTGGCGCATGATCTCGACCATGTTGCCGCCCATGTGGAAGGTGTGCGGGGCGCAGTACAGGAAGCTGACCAGCGGTGAGTTGATGCCGCGGATCATGTCGATCGCCACGAGGCCGTCCTCGACGAAGTCGTCCGGGTGCGGCTCCAGCCGCAGCTCGACCCCCTCCCGCTCGAACACGGGCAGCAACTCTTCGAGGGACTTCCAGAACATGCCCTCGCTGCGGGAGGCCTGTTCGGGCCGGCCGTTGAACTCGGAGTTCATCACCCGGCAGTCCAGATCGACGGTCAGCTGGATCGCGCGCTTCCAGTAGCGGACGGCCGCCTGGCGTTCGTCCTCGTCGGGGCCGGACCACCGGTACAGCGGCAGGTGGCAGGCGATTTGCACGCCCGCCGCGTCCAGCGCCTTCTTGAACCCGGTCACCGTGGAGTCGTTGGCGCGTGGGTGCAGGAAGAACGGGGTGAAGTCGTCGCGCGGGGACAGTTCGATGTATTCGTAGCCCAGGTCCGCGACCAGACCGGGTAGCTCGAGCAGCGGCGTCGTACGGAACATGTACGGGTCGAGGGCAACTTTCATTCGAGCACCCCGGCCTTCTCGGCAGCCGCGATCAGGTTGTCGGCGGCGAACCTCAACCCCTCGATCTGGCCGAACGACGCGTCCTCGTGCTCGATGTTCACCGGCAGCTCCGGGTTCACCCTGTGCAGCGCGGTCAGGAAGCGCGCCCAGAAGTCCACGTCGTGCCCGCGCCCAACGGCCACGAACGACCAGCCGGGAACGGCCGGCCATCGGGTCACGGTGTAGCGCCCGCCGAGCCCCAGCGGCTGTTCGTCGGCAGGGATCCACTCGAACCGGTCGTCCAGTACGCCGTTGACCGCAGCCGTCTCGTGGATGAGCGTGTCCTTGGCGGCAGCGAAGAACACCAGGTCGCCCAGGTCCTCGATCGCCCGGACAGGGTCGATGTGCTGCCAGAACAGGTGGCTCGGGTCCAGCTCCGCGCCGATGTGGGTGGCGTTGGTCCGCTCCACGAGCCGTTTCAGCGTGGCTGGGTTGAAGACCAGGTTGTGAGGGTGCATCTCGATCGCCACGCGTACGTCGTACTGCGCTGCCAAGGCCTCGATCTCGGTCCAGAACGGTACGGCGACCTCGTCCCACTGGTAGTCGAGCGTCTCCTTGTAGACGCTGTCCCAGGGGATGACCGTCCACGACGGCCGGGTGCCGCCGCCCTCGGCGGCGGGCAGACCGGACATGGTGATGACGGTCTTGATCCCGAGCAAGCCGGCCAGCTTGATGCTGCGCGTGAGGTCGGCGCCGTGAGTGATCTCGGGGTCGGGGTGCAGCGGGTTGCCGTTGCAGTTCAGGGCGGTCAGTTCGATCCCGTACTTGTCGAAGGTCGCCAGATACTCCTTGCGGGCGTCCGCGCTCTCGAGGAGCTCGTCGACCGGGAGATGCGGTGTGCCGATGAATCCGCCGGCATTCACCTCGACACTGGTCAGGCCGAGATCGCGCAGGATCGCGAGCGCTTCGTCGAGGGTCTTGTCGTGCAGGCAGGCGGTGTAGGCGCCGAGCTTCATAGACGGTGGTTCCTTTCAGCTGAGGGAGACGGCCTGGCCGTTGTTGAGCGCGGACTGGGTGACCGCGGCGAGAATCTCGAGGTTGTGCAGACCGTGAGCCAGCGACGGCACCGGCGCGAGCTTGCCGAGGCCGGCCACCTGGTCCAGGAAGGCCCTGGCCTGCCAGGTGAACAGGTCGTTCTGGCCGTGGCCGACCGACGGGAAGTCCATCGGGATGCCCTTGTCGATGCCCGGGTGCTGCGGACCGATCAGGACGGTGCGGAACCCGTTGGTCGTGGCGTCCGAACCATGGTCGGCGAACGTGAACTCGCCGGGCCGGTTCAGGTCGAAGGCCGCGGCGCCGTCGGCGGTGAAGATCTCGAACCCGAGCCCGTTCGGCAGGCCGTGCGAGATCCGGCTGATCGAGAACGTGCCGACCGCGCCATTGGCGAAGGTGGCCGTGAAGGTCGCGATGTCCTCGTTCTCGACCGGCTCCAGCTCCTTGCCGACGGCGCCGGCCGCATGCCCGACGGTCGCGCCGAGCGGCACCGGACGCGAGGTGGTGAACGTCTGGAACACCGCACCGCTGACCGACGCGATCGGCCCGCACAGGTACTCACCGAGATCGACCAGGTGACTGCCGATGTCCGCGAGCGCACCGCTGCCCGGCCCGCCCTTGTAGCGCCAGCTCATCGGGTTGCCCGGGTTCTGCGCATAGTCGCACCAGTAGTGGCCGTTGAAGTGCCGCACCGGCCCGATCGCCGCGAGCTCTTCACGGATGGCGTTGATTCCCGGCGTACGACGGAACGAGAAGCCGGCCCCGGATTGCGTGTCGGCCGCCTCGGCCGCGGCGACCATCGCCTTGGCGTCCTCGACCGAGGGCGCGAGCGGCTTCTCGCACAGCACATGTTTGCCAGCGGCAAGCAATGCCTCGACGACCGGCCGGTGCAGCTCGTTGGCGATGGCAACCGACACCACGTCGATGTCCGGCGCCTCCACGATCGCCTGCCAGGACGTCTCCGCGCGCTCGTACCCGAACCGCTGGGCGCCGTCGACCGCGAACGGCTCGTGCGCGTCGGCGATCGCGACCAGCCGGATCTCCGGTAGGTCCAGGTCGTAGAGCTGGGACGCGGCCCGGTAGCCGGCGGCGTGTGCCCGGCCGACCATGCCCGCGCCGATCACGGCGACGCCAAGAGAGTTCACAGCTGTCCTGCCTTCGCTTCGGTAGTGGTGAATGCTTCGATCTCGGCCTCCAGTTCGGCCATCGCCTCGCCGCCGGCCATCAGGTCGGTGATCTCCTCACGGGACCGCTCGCCCTTGCGGAAGTCCGCGGCCAGCGCACCCCGGATCAGTACGGCGAAGTGGTCGCCGACCGTCATCGCGTGCGTCACGTGGTGGGTGACCAGCACGACCGCGATGCCCTTCTGCCGGGCCTGCATGATGATCCGGAGCACGTGCGCGGCCTCCTTGACTCCGAGCGCCGCGGTCGGCTCGTCGAGGATCAGCAGCTTGGCGCCGAAGTACACCGCCCGCGCGATCGCCAGCGCCTGCCGCTCGCCACCGGACAGCCCGCCGACCAGCCGGTCCCCGTCGGTCACCCGCGTGATGCCCAGACCCTGCATCTCCCGTACGGCGATCCCGCCGGCGAACCTGCGGTCGAACCGGCGGAACGGCCCGCGCCACTTGGTCGGCTCGGCTCCGACGAAGAACGACCGGCCGATCGACATCAGCGGGAACGTGCCGCCGAACTGGTGCACGGTGGCGACGCCGTGCGCGCTCGCGTCCCGCGGACTGCGGAACACGGCGGTCTCGCCGTTGGCCCAGATCTGGCCCGAGGTCGGCTGGTGCACCCCGGACAGGATCTTGATCAGCGTCGACTTGCCCGCGCCGTTGTCACCCAGCAGGCAGAGCACTTCACCAGGGTGCACGCGCAGCGAGATGTCGGTCAGTACGTCGGTCGCGCCGAACGACTTGCAGACGTCGCTCAGCTCGAGCAGCGGTTCCGTCATGGTCACGCCTTCTTCTTGGTGCGGGGCGCATACGACAGAGCCATGCGCCGGAACGTGTTGTTCATCAGGACGGCGGCGAGGATCAGCACGCCGAGGATCAGGGCGGCCCAGTCGGAGTTCCAGCCGGTGTAGTAGATGCCCTGGCTGACGATCGCGAATGTCAGCGTGCCGAGCACGATCCCGACGACCGAGCCGTAGCCGCCGGTCAGCAGGACGCCGCCGATCACGACCGCGATGATCGAGTTGAAGACGAACGACTGCCCGTTCGCGACCTGCGCGCTGTTGTAGAGCATGGTCTGGATGACGCCGACCACCGCGGCGCCGAACGCCGACGCCATGAACAGCGTGATCTTCACGCCCTGGACCGGGATCCCGGTGGCGCGGGCGCTCTCCTTGTCGCCGCCCACCGCGAACACCCAGTTGCCGTAGGGGCTGACGTGCAGCAGCCAGCCGACCACGAGGATTGCGGCGATCCACCAGAAGATCGCGACCTCGAACTTGCCGCCGACCAGGGTGCCCAGCAAGGCCTTGGCCTGCGGACCGGGGTCGATGGCGACACTCGTCGTACCGGTGACGACCCGGGACAGGCCCAGCGTCAGGCCGGAGAGCCCGGACAGCGTCGCGAGCGTGACGATAAAGGACGGAACGTTGGTCCGGGTCACCAGCAGGCCGTTCAGGAAACCGACGGCCAGGCCGAGGGCGAGCGCGGCCACGATGCCGACGATCACCGGGGCGCCCCAGTAGCCGGAGACGATCGCCACCGTCATCGAGCTCGACGCCAGCACCGAGCCGACCGACAGGTCCAGCTCGCCGGCGACCATCAGCAGACCGACCGGGATGGCGATGATGCCGAGCTCGGCGGCGACGTTGAGCCAGCTCGCGGCGCCGCCGGCGGACAGGAACTGCCCGCCGCCGAAGATCGCGAAGAACACGAAGACGCTGATCGTGCCGATCAGGGCGCCGGTTTCCGGGCGGCGGGCCAGGTCGCCGGCCGACGCTCCCGACCGGGCGCCGTACCCGGCCGGTGATTTCGCAGGCGTCGGTTCGGCCAATTGGACTGTCATGGGGACACCACCTTGTGGTTGTGATCGGGGAGTCAGCGGACGCCGGCCTTGGCGCCGGCGATGGCCGAGTCGACGTTGTCCGCGCTGATGATGGCCGGGCCGGTGAGCAGCGGGCGCTGCGGCAGCTCGAGGCCGTACTTGAGGTAGCCGTTGGCCATCGAGACCGCCAGGTAGCCCTGCAGGTACGGCTGCTGGTCGATCGAGAACAGCTGCTTGCCGGCCTTGATCCGGTTCAGCTGCGACTCGTCCATGTCGAACGTGCCGAGCTTGACCCGCTGGCCGAGGCCGGCCTGGTCGATCCCGCTGGCCGCGCTGTCGGCGTCCTGGGTGCTGATCGTGACGACGCCGTCGATGGTGTCGTCCTTGAGCAGCGCCGCCTTCACGCCCTGGGCGACCGCGGTCGGGTTGCCGAAGTTGGACGAGGGCATCGGCAGTTGCTTGGAGTTGCCGCCGCTCGCCTTGACACCGTCCGCGACGCCCTTGCAGCGCGACTCGGTGTTCGCCGCGCCGGGCACGGTGTTGACGCACAGCACGTTCTTGGCGCCCTGCTTGCCGAGGAACTCACCGCCCGCCTTGCCGGCCGCGTACTCGTCGCTGCCGATGTAGTTCAGCGCGCCGAGCCGCTCGGCGGCCTCCATCCCGCCCGCGTTGTAGACGATCAGCGGGACGCCCTTGGCGACCACCCGCTGGAAGGCGGCGTCCTCGGCCTCCGGCACCCAGTCGGGGCCGATCACCGCTGTCGCGCCCTGGCTGAGCGCGGAGTCGATCAGCTTGGCCGCGTCCGGGCCGAGGTTGTCGTAGTTCTGCGGGCCGAGGAAGGTGACCGACCCGCCCTGGGCCTGGACCACCTTCGCCGCGTCGTCGACGCCGCGCTTCACCTTCGACCAGAACGGGTCGTCGGACTTGCCGCCGATCACGAAGATCGCGGTCTTGCCGCCGGTGTCGGCGGCCGCGTTGGCCGTGGTGCCGGCCTCGGCGGCCGCGTTCGAGGCGGCGCCGGAGGGTTTGCCGCTGTTGCAGCCGCTGGTGAGGAGCAGGGCCGCCACCGCGACCGCGCCGATCCGCAGGAGTGACACGAGTCGATCCCTTTCTGGAGTGCTTGGGGTGTGGCGCCAGTCACCAGGGAAGCGGCACATTTCGGCTGTGTCAATACTTTGTAACGACATTTTAGAGCGCTCTAGATCTTCCTTCGTTGTAATCGTATATAGCGCTCTAGGAGTATTGCGCTAGAGCGCTATAGGCGAGATCATGCGTTACGGTTGGCCGGACGCAACCGGGAGGGTGGGCACGTGACGGCAGAGCTGGGGCGGACGGGACGGCGGGTCACGCTCGCCGACGTCGCCCGCCGGGCCGGGGTCTCGCCGGCGCTGGTCTCGATCGTGATGCGGGACGCGCCGGGCGCGAGCCAGCAGAGCCGGCAGCTGATCCTGGCGGTCGCCGAGCAGTTGGGTTACCGCCCGGACGTGCGGGCGCGTTCGCTGGCCAGTCTCAAGGCGCACACCATCGGGGTCCTGTTCGGGCGGGCCGGGCGGTTCCACATGGAGCTCATCGACGGGCTGTACTCCGCCGCCGAGAAGCGCGGCTGGGATCTCGTCCTCAGCGCGCTCACCACCAGCCGCGACGAGAAGCAGGCGCTCGCCTCACTGCACGACTTCCGGTTCGACGCGCTGATCATGCTGGGCCCGCCGGTGGCCGCGCCGCTGCTCGCGGGCGACGTTCCGCTGGTGGTGATGGGGTGGCACGTCGACCACGAGGACGTCGACATCGTGCGTACGTCGGACGAGCACGGCATGGCGTTGGCCGTGCAGCACCTGGTCGAGCTCGGCCATCGCCGGATCGCCCATCTGCAAGGTGGCGACGGGCTGGTCGCGATCGCCCGGCGCGATGCGTACGTGAAGGCCATGCGGGCTCATCGGCTTGGCAAGCAGGTCCGGATCGTCCGTTGTGATGGTGAGGACCAGCTCGACGGGCAGCGTGCGGCGCGGGCGATGCTCGACGACAAGGCCGAGCTGCCGACGGCGATCGTCGCCTTCAACGACGACATCGCCGCGGCTGCGATGAGCGTGCTCGGCCAGCAGGGCATCGACGTACCCGGGGACGTCTCAATCATCGGTTTCGACGACAGCGTGCTGGCCCACGGCCCGGGGATCGACCTGACCAGCGTGCAGCAGCTGCCGCGGGAGATGGCGCGGCTGGCCGTCGACCGCGTCATCGCCCGCACGGCTGGTGACGCCGTACCCGATCGTGAACTGGTCCTCGAGCCCGAGCTGATCCTCCGCTCGACCACGGGACCTGTCAGCCGATAGAGATCCGATCCAGGTCTGGAGCGGAGTCGTCGGGGTTGAAGATCCTGATCGTGTTCGCGCCGGCTGTCAGTGTGATCGGCACTGTGACGGTCTGGACGGTGGAGTTGCCGATTCCGGTCACCGACGCCTCGACTGGTGCGCCATCGTTGACGGAGACGAAGTACGACTTGGTCCCGTTGACGGTGTAGTCGAGATAGAGCGTGTACTGACCGGCGCGGTCCACGGTGAGGTCGGGGATGACCACGTGCGCGTCGTCCGAGCCGCCGAGGTTGCGGACCTTCTGGCTGCCCGAGCAGGCCGAGCAGTTCGTGATGCCGGCGCTGCCGATCCGGTTGAGCGAGCTCTCGGCCTCGCGCATGAACACCCGGTCCGCCGGGCGCACCTGGATCGGTACCACCTTCGACACCTTCTTCGGCATCCCGACGGTCTCGAACGTCACTTCGACCGGGACCTGTGCGGCCGATGCCTCTCCAGTGAGCGTCCAGGATCCGCTGATTGTCTGCCCAAGGCGTAGGCCGTCCGTGGTGACCGGACTGCCTGTCAGTGTCCAGCCCGGTGGTGCGACCGGGGCCATCCGGACGTTGTCCACCGAGTCCTCGTCCAGCCGCAGCTCGGCCGAGATCTCCACCGACTGTCGGCCCGGTCCGACCCAGACCACGCCCGACGGCTTCACGGTCATCGTCGTCTTCGGGACGTACGACGCGGGCGGCATCGGCCCGACCGCGATCCGGTCCAGCCGTGGCGATCCGCTGACCTGGATCGTGTTCGCTCCAGCCTTCAGTGGTACGGCGATCGCCGTACTGCCGGGGACGTCCGGGTTGCCGGCGTCGAGTTGGGCCTTGATCGGTTGACCGCCGTTGACCCGGACGGCGAAGGATCCGGCGGCCGACGTCGTACCGTCGAGCCCGAGGCGATAGGTGCCGTCCTCGGGGGCTTGGACGCCTCGATAGGTGGCGCTGCCGCGGTCGAGGCCGGTCACCCGGGCGGCGCCGGAGCAGGCTGCGCATGGATCGACGCGGGCTGAGCCGGTCAGGGTGCTGTGCTCCGCCTCGAGCGGCAGCGGGTCCGACAGCTTGGTCGGGTAGGCGTAGCCGACCTTGATTTCGTCGATCCGCAGTTGCTTGTAGAAGGGCGGGGCTTGCGGGCCGGACCAGGTGTTCAGCACCTCCAGCTTGACGTACCGGGCAACCTGGTTGCCGATGTCAACGAACTGCACGCCGCGCCGGCTCGGCATCGCGGCGGTCCGGACTGACTTCCACTGCGTGCCGTCGAGGCTCACCGACACTCGGTAGTCCTTGATCCGCGCAGAGTCCTCCGGCCGGCCGAAGGACTCGCGGGCGTGGGTCGGCGACCATTCGGTCTGGTTCACCGCCAGGTACGTCGCCTTGCGCGCCCGGCCGAGATCGAGCGTCAACGACACCGGGAGTTGGCCCTTCGCATCCCAGTAGCTCGGGTAGCTGCCGTCGACCAGCGTGGACGCGGGGCTGCCGGCGGACGCCGTCGCCTTCAGGATCGACTGCGGATAGAGGCCTTCCTGTCCGGTCGTGGTCACCTTGAAGACGGTGTCGTACGTGTCCCAGTCGGTGACGCCGAGGACGGTGAGATACCCGCCGGACTGGTTGAAGCGGAACTGCTTGCCGGTCCGGACATCGGTGACTGCTGTGACGCGGTAGCCGTTGTCTCGCAGCCTCACCAGGTCCTGCGACTTCGGCTTGGTCAGCACGTGCACGTACTGCGTGCGCGCGTTGTCGGCCAGGGTGATCACGCCGTGCGCACCGTCGTTCCAGAACCCTGGCTGCATGCCGCCGTACAGGTAGCCGCCGCCGGTGGTCTCCTCCAGAGAGGACCGGATCGGCGGCAGCCACTCGGCCATGAAGTTGTTGAACGCCTCCTGCTGCGGCGGGAACTTGCCGTTCACCATCGCGGTCTCGGCCATCAGGGACTTGATCGACGAGCCGGCGTTGGCGACGGACCGGCCGACGCTCAGGTGGTAGTCGACCGCGCTGTCGTTGCCGTCGTACCACCACTGGCCGACTGTCGGGAGTTTGTAGTCGGCCTCGACCAACCGTGGCATCGGCGTGAAGGTGGCCTGCGGGTAGTCGTACGCCGGGGTGATGCCCGTCTTCTGCTCGTTGCTGACGGTGTCCATGATCGGCGTGTCTTCGTTGTTGTTGCTGAGCAGCCAGGTCGGGCGCTTCTCCCGGATCTGCTCGTAGAGGCCGTTGCGTTCCCAGTAGGCGTTGTCGTTGTCGATCCAGAAGCCGGACAGGTCGGGGTAGTCGTCCATCACCTCGTGGAACAGGTCGTAGCTGTACATGCCGAACCCGTCTCGCGTGGTCAGGTCCACCTGCTGACCCTTGTACGCCGAGTACGCCGCCGAGTCGAGCGTCTGCACGCCCGGCACCTCGTTGTGCCACTGCGGGTCGTCGGTCATGTAGAGCAGGATGTGCACGCCCTTCACCTTCCCGGCGGCGACCAGCTCGCCGAGGAAGTCTCGTTGCGTGGAGCAACTACCCGGGATCGCGCTCGGCCACGGCCTGGCGTAGCCGAGCCGGCTGTGGAAGGTGGCCAGCACGATGTACGACGCGTCCAGCTTGCGCGCCTCGTCGACCCAGTAGTCGGCGCTCCAGCCGCCACCGGTGACGTCGCGCTCCCAGGACGCGCAGTCGGTGTGGCGGGGCGCGGTGAACATGCCCCAGTGCAGGAACAGGCCGGCGGTGGAGTCGCGCAGCCATTGCTGGCGCGGGTGCTCCACTTCCGCGTTGGCGGGCGTCACGCCGAGCATGGTTGCAAGCAGGGCCAGGACGGCGAGGACAGCACTGAACCTCCGAGCTGGGCGATGGGGCATCGGGATGTCTCACTTCCGGTGGGCGGCGGAATAATGACAACAAGATTGCCTATTGAGAGATCCGATCTTTGCAACCCGCCCGGCCCGGGGTCAAGACCTCGGCGCTCAGCTGCCGGGAACGGTCAGCAGGTCGGTGATCACCGTGTCGAGCGCCATCCGGGCGGCGCCGAGCGCGACCGAGTCCGCGCCCATCGCCGACGTGATCACCTCCAGCGGGACCAACGTCAGCTTGGCCAGCTCGCGCCGGAACGGCTCGGCGATGATCGCGCCGCCGCGGGACATGCCGCCGCCGAGCACGATCACCTCGGGGTCGACGGCCAGCGCCAGCACGGCCGCGCCGCGGGCGAGCGCCTCGGTGAACGCGATCAGCGCTGCAAGGCTCTCCGGGTCCTGCCGGGCCGCGGACGTGATCACCAGCTCACCCTCGCGACCGGGCTCGATGCCCTGTTCGGCGGCGAGTACGGCGCCACGCGCGTGCAGCCGGGCGACGGCTGTTTCCCAGCCCAGCATCGGGAAGACGCCGATCTCACCGGCGGCGCCGTGCCGACCCTGGTGCACCTGTCCGTCGATCAGGACGCCGGCGCCGGCGCGATGCCCGGCGAACATGTAGACGATGTCCCGGTGGTCCTGCGCCGCGCCCTTCCAGTGCTCGGCCAGCGCGGCGAGCTTCACGTCGTTCGCCACGGCGACCGGCTGTCCCAGCCTGGTCGAGAGCTCGGCGGCCACGTCGATCTCGGTGAATCCAGGCAGCGAGTACGGCGCCAGGCTCGAGCCGAACGGTCCTTCGCGGACGTCGTGGACGCCCTCGGCGGCGCGCAGTGCGCCGGTGACTCCGCAGGCGATGCCGGTAATGTCCGCTGCTCGGAGGTGCGCCTGCGTCCAAGTGCTGCGGGCGGCGCTCACCGCCGCTTGGAGGCGCTCGGGCGCGGGGAGGTCTGGATCGAGCTCGACGCGATGTGTCGCCAGCGTCCGGCCGCGCAGGTCGGTCACGACCGCCATCGCCTTGTGGGCTCCGATGTCCAGGCCGCTCACGTAACCGGACTCGGCGCGGAACCGGAAATAGCGAGCCGGTCGGCCCGCGCTCCGGGCTTCGGATGGTTGGCGCGGAGGTGCCGTCTCCTCGACGCGGCCTTCGGCGAGCAGTTCGCTGAGCAGGTCCTCAGCGGTCGGGCGGGAGACGCCGACGACGGCCCGGAGTTCGCGGAGGGTCAGTGAGTCGGCCTCGAGGAAGGCGGACAGGGCGGCAGCGTGGTTGAGCCTGCGCAAGAGCGACGAATCGCCCATCCGCCCGCCGGCGGCTCTGTCCTGACTCATCCGATGACTTGCCCCTGTGCTGGCCGGTATTGCTAGGCGGCCTGCATATTACTACCTTTCGAGCAACTGCTTCAGGGTGTGCAGGTCGGCCTGTACGGCGTCCGCGTCGCGGGCGAAGTCGTCGTCGGTCATTCCGGCCCGCTGCCGGACGGTGAAGACGATCTCGGCGCCGTCGCCGTCGGGGAGCACGCGCATCGGGTTGTGCACGGTCTCGCCCGACGGCAGCGTGACGTCGTGGTCCAGTACGCCGTACTGGTTGCGCTCGGCAAACGTGATGGTGATCCGGCCCATCGGGGAGTCGGCGACCCACTGGCCGTCGACCTGCTCGATCGAGCCGGCCAGCCCGGCCGCCCACTTGGGTGTGTTGAGCGGATCGGCGGCGTACTCGTAGACCTCCCGGACCGGGCGGTCGATGTGTGCGCTGAGGTGTCGTGAAGTGCTCATGACCTCGACGGTAGCGAGCCACCGCCGGGGCCGTCTTGAACGAATCGGACCTTATGCTCCGGCGTTGTCCAGGCGGTTGAGCTGGTCCTCGGTGAGCTTGATGTCGGCGGCGGCCAGGGCGACCTCGAGCTGCTCGGGGGTGCGGGGGCCGATCAGGGTGACCAGTTCGGGGTCGGTCTGGTGGAGCAGCCAGCTGATCACGAGCTGGTTCGGGGTGACGTCCAGTTCGGCGGCGATCTCGGTGAGGACGGCGAGGCGGGCGTCGGCGTCCGGGCCGGCGTACAACCTCATGATCTGGTGGCCGTCGCGCTTCGCCGGGTCGTCGTAGATGCCCTTGAGGATCGGCGAGAAGGCCACCAGGGTCAGGTCCTTGTTGGCCCGCAGGTAGTCGGCTTGCTCGTCGTCGACAATCGACAGGGTGTCGGCGCCGGCCTTCGGGCGCAGGTACGAGTGCTCCTGCTGTACGGCGACCGGCACCGGCCAGCCGTTCTTCTCGGCGAGCGCGCGGATGCGCTCCAGGCGCCAGCTGCGGACGTTCGACCAGCCGATGTACCGAGCCTTGCCTGCGGCAACGATCTCGGCGAGTGCTTCGAGGGTTTCCTCGAGCGGCGTGGAGCGGTCGTCGACGTGGACGTAGTACAGGTCGACGTGGTCGGTGCCCAGGCGGCGCAGGCTGTCGTCGATCGCGTGCCGCAGGGTGTCGCCGCCGGCGCCGGCAAATTGGGCGGCCATCGTTTCCCAGCTGCCGTCGCCGGTGCGGATCGGCTCCGGGTCGCGCACCCACGCGCTGCCCTTGGTCGCCAGGAAGATGTCGTCGCGCTTGCCGGTCTTGGCGAGCCAGCGGCCCAGGAGTGCCTCGCTCTCACCGCCGGTGTTGTCCGGACTGGGCCACCACGCGTAGCAGTCGGCGGTGTCGATGAAGGTGCCGCCGGTCTCGAGGTACCGCTCGAGCATGCCCACCGACGTGGGCTCGTCGGTCGACGTACCCATCAGCATCGCTCCCAGCGCCAGCTGGCTGACGTGCTCTCCGGTCCGGCCCAACGGGACACTACGCATACCTGGTCCTCCTCGTGGAAATGTCTGTGATTACGAGGCTAGGTACGGCGTTGTTCATTCGTCCAATGCCGATTATCGGCAGACTTCATGCATGCGGCGTATCAAGCGGGCAGGGTGCCGCGGACGATGCTGTCGCGGGAGTGCGCCGGGTTGCCGTCGTTCGGCTCCAGGGAGACGTCGACAATCCGGTAGCCCTCGGTGGTCAGGTTGTCCGGGATGCGGAAGGTGCCACCCTGGCCGGGGTCGAGGACGCCGAGCGAGACCATGCGCTGGCCGTCTTCGTTGATCAGCCACAGCTCGTAGTACCCGGTGCCGGCGTCGAGGCCGGTGACCGAGACCTTGAGCTCGTTGCCCGACTGGATCAGGTCCGCGGTGCCGCCGCCGGTCTTCCCGGGCAACGGCTCCAGTTGCACCACCGCAACAGGCGGCGGCGTCCGCTCCTCGTCATCCCCAACCACCGCGCCAACCCCCAACCCAATCCCAACCCCGACAACCGCAGCCACACTTGCCGCCAACGCCAACGTGCCCCGCCCATACGCCCGCTTGGCGGGCACACCCGGCGCGTCGGCCGCGGCCGACGGGGCGGTCGGCTCGGCCGGTGGCACGGTGGGGCCGGCTGATGGGGTGGTGGGCTCCGGCGTCGGGGAAAGCGGCGTGGTGGGTCGGGCCGCCGGCGGGGTGGGCGCGGCGGGTTCACCCGATGGGGTGGTGGTCAGGTTTAGTTCGGTGGCTATGCGGTCCCAGAGGGCGGGGGGTGGGGTGGCGAGGTGCGGGGCGCCGGCGGCGTCGGTGGCCAGTTCGCGGAGGTTTTCGAGGGTTGACTGGCAGTCGGGGCAGCCGGCCAGGTGGTCGGCCGCGTCGGGGTCGGGGGCAATGCCTTCCAGGGCCCACTGGGCCAGGAGCTCCTCGTCAAGATGCGTCATCGTCCACCTCCTTCAACCGGTC
The DNA here is from genome assembly GCF_044460355.1 of Kribbella sp. NPDC050124. Lineage (NCBI taxonomy): Bacteria > Bacillati > Actinomycetota > Actinomycetes > Propionibacteriales > Kribbellaceae > Kribbella > Kribbella sp. NPDC050124. Next base: position 83,854 of record NZ_JBITJU010000003.1, on the reverse strand, counting down.
CCGCAGCTGCAGCAATCCTCGTCGCGCATGACTCTTCACCGTGCCGAGTGGCAGGTCCAGGCGATCCGCGATCTGCGGGTACGACTGGTCTTCGTAGAAGGCCATCCGCAGAATGGTCCGGCGCGGCTCGTCGATCCGGTCCAGCTCGTCGGCGAGCAGCACCCGGTCGACCAGCTGGTCGTCGACGGCCGCCACCGGCTGCGCAGCCATGTTCTCACCGACCGCGGCCGCGTTCCGCCGGTCCCGGCTGCGGGCCTCGAGCCGGTCCGCGATCCGGTGCCTGGCGATGCCGGTCAGCCAGGAGCCGAGCGGTCCCGCGGCGGGGTCGAACGTCTGCCGGCCGCGCCACGCGGAAACGAACACCTGCTGGGTGACGTCCTCGGCGTCGTCGGAGTTGCCCAGGGCGCGGATCGCCAGCGTGAAGACCAGGCGTGACCAGCGCCGGTAGGCGGCGGCGAGGCTCTCCTCGCGCCCCTGGGCGAATCCCTTGGCGATATCGGCCGGCGACGGGTCACCGGCGAGGCTGGTCACGGCTGGGACTCTAGCCGTGGTGTCAGATCCTGGTGGCACTGACCACCAGATTCTGCTGGTATCCACCGTTGTCCCGGTCATAATCCCCACCACAGGTGACGATCCGGAGCCGGTGCGGTGCGCTCCGGTCGAAGAGGTCGGCGAGCGGCAGCCGCTGCTTGGTGACCTCGCGGACGGACTCGACGCGGTACGTCGTGGTGCGTCCGCCGTACGACGCGATCCGGATCAGCTGGCCGGCTCGGACCTTCCGCAGCCGCACCAACGGCCCGACGCCGTACTCCTTGCTGTCGAGATGACCGCCCAGCACCACCGAGCCGCGATCGTCGGTCGGGCCCGGGCCGAACCGGTACCAGCCAATCGTCGCCGGGTCCGGTGGCAACTCCATCTGACCGTCGGCGGCCACGCCCACAGCCCGCACCGGCACGTCGATCCCGGCAGCCGGCACCACCAGTCGCGTCGGCGCCGGCGCCGCGACGGTCACCGGCACGGCGGCGTCGTGCGTGCGCACAGCGGGCACGTACTTGCAGCCCGGCGGCGAGAGGAGTGTGGCCGCCACGAGGACGGCCACACACCGTGCAGAGCTCACGAGCGGGCACGCACCCGGACCGCAGCCGTGCCCCCGGCAACCAGCACCAGGGCGAGTACGGCGGCCGCAACCACCGGCCAGTCGGATTGCGACGCGGCCTGACCGCCAGTGCCACCCGGTACGCCGGACGGATTGCCGTGCAGACCGGAGATGGTCTGGACGGCAAGCTTCAGGTTCTTGGCCGACGCGCTGCCCCACGCGTAGACGATCGTGTTCGTGCCCTCCTTCAGGTTCAGCTCCGCGGGGCCGAGGGCAACGGTCGACGTGCCGGCCAGAACCACGTCGGCCTCGACCGTCCCGGCCGGCAGGTCGGCCTTCGCCTCCTTGGGATTCGTGAGGTCGGTGAAGACCGGCTTGCCGCCCGCTCGCACATCGACGGCCGGCGCGGCGGCGGTGTGCCGGACCGTCAGCCGCGCCTGTCCGGCGGCGAGCTTCGAGGTGTCGTTGACGTACGGCGTCAGCACCGGCTTCCCGGCCGCGTCAAGATGCGCGACGACCGTGACATTGGCTCCGCCGGGTACGGCGACGTCGTTGGCCTGGATGAGTGCGGCGGACTTGCCGGCAGCGGTGACCTTGAGGTCGTAGTCGCCGGCCGGAAGCTGGAGCGGGTCGGTGAGCGAGCCGGGCTTGAAGCCGGACAACAGCTTCGACCCGTTGGCGTAGACGTCGACGGTTGCCCCGGGCACCCCGTGCAGCACCGAGACGGTGGCGTTCTCGGCCGGACTCGCCTGGGCGCTCGCCAGCGGGGCACCGGCGAGCAACAGGCCTGCGCTGATCAGTGCGGCGATCTCGCGGACAGACATCAAACCCTCCTTGGGTGTCGGTGTGTCTGTTCCTTCCGTCCCGACCCCGGTGGCGGATGCGATCGAGAAAAATCCGGCCGAAGTGCATCCGCGACGGGGGTCGGCTCCGAAGTACGGACAAGACGCCGTCGTCAGGAGGCCCGTCGTGACCGGATACCGCCCGTCCGTTGCCGTCGTCGGCTCAGGCGTGGCCGGGCTGACGGCGGCGTACCTGCTCCGGCACACCCACCAGGTCACGGTCTTCGAGACCGACGACCGTCCCGGCGGTCACGCCCACACGCACGACATCGAGGACGAGGCCGGCCGGAGCCACCGGATCGACTCCGGATTCATCGTCCACAACGAGCGCACGTACCCCAACCTGATCCGGCTGCTCGGTGAGCTCGGGATCGCGACCCGGCCGACCGAGATGTCGATGAGCGTGCACTGCGACGGCTGCGGTCTGGAGTACGCCGGTGGCCGGGGCGCCGCGTCGATCGCCGGTCGGCAACTCGCCGACGTCCGGTTCCTGCGCATGCTGACCGAGGTACGGCGCTTCCACCGCGAAGCCCGCCGCCTCTTGCAGACACCTGACGAGGACCCGACCTGGGCGGCGTTCCTCGAGTCGCACCGGTTCTCGTCGTACTTCGTGCGGCACTTCGCGATCCCGTTGGTGTCCTGCGTGTGGTCGTGCGGTTCGGAACCGGCCGGACAGTATCCGGCGCGGTACCTGTTCCGGTTCCTGGACCACCACGGGATGCTGAGCGTCGGTGGATCGCCGACCTGGCGCACGGTCGAGGGCGGGTCCCGGACGTACGTCGACGAGATCGTCGCACGGATCGGTGACGTCCGGACGTCGACGTCCGTACGCGCGGTCCTGCGGCACGACGATGGCGTCTCGGTGTTCACCGCGAGCCGCTGTCTCGAGTTCGACCGGGTCGTGCTGGCCACTCACGCGGACACCGCACACGACTTGCTCTCCGATGCGACGGCCTCGGAGAAGACGCTGCTCGGTGCCTTCGGCTACTCGGTGAACCCGGCCTGGCTGCACACCGATGCGTCCGTGCTGCCGTCGCGGCCGCGCGCGCGGGCGTCGTGGAACTACCGGATGCAGGACTGCCGCGCCGACGAGCCGCAGGTGCTGGTGAGCTACTGGATGAACCGGCTGCAAGGGCTCGACACCGACGACCAGTATCTGGTCACGCTGAATCCCGAGGGCTGGGTCGATCCTGCGACGACGGTGAGCCGGATGACGTACGCGCACCCGGTCTTCACCCCGGAGTCGGTAGCGGCGGGCCGCGTCCTGCGGGATGTCGGCGGGCCACGGCTCGCGTTCGCAGGAGCACACCTCGGCTGGGGATTTCATGAGGACGGCTGCCGCTCCGGCGTCGAGGCCGCGGCCCGGTTCGGTGTCCGCTGGTGAGCGTTCCCCAGACTCCCGCGATCGTTGCGGGACACGTGAGCCACACCCGGCGAGTGCCGAAGCGGCACCGCTTTCGCTACCCGACGTACCAATGGCTGGTCGATCTCGACGACCTGCCTCCACACCGCTTGTTCGCCTCCTTCCAAGCCCGCGACCACCTGGGCGACCCAGCCAGATCGTTGCGAGCGAACGTCACGCGGCTGGCCGCCACCCACGGCGCACGGCTCGAGTCGGAGGACCGCTTGCTGATGCTGGCGAACGCGCGCAGTCTCGGGTACGTCTTCAACCCGCTCAGTGTGTTCTGGTGCCTCACCCCAGCGGGTGAACTCCGGTGGGCCGTCCTCGAGGTCCACAACACGTACGGCGGGCGTCACGCCTACCTTGCGCGGCCGGATCGCTCGTCGTTGCGCAAGGAGTTCTACGTCTCGCCCTTCTTCACCGTCGACGGCGAGTACGACGTGACGCTTCGCCTCGACCGTGACCGGATCAGCGTCGCGATCGACCTGTGTCAGAACGGAGTGCGCGTGTTCAGCGCCTCCTTCACCGGTCGGCCTTCGCCCGTTCGCCGCAGGACGATCCTGGCTGCCGCACTCGTGCCGTACCAGGTCGCGACCCTGATCCGGGCACACGGGATCTGGCTCTGGTTGCGCCGCTTGCCGGTCGTCCGTCGTCCCTCCGCGGAAGGAGTCCGATGATCACGCCACCACACAGCCCGACCCGTGCCGCGATCGCCCGGCAGTTCCTGCGACGGGCCGTCCGCGACCTGCCGGTGACGGTTCGGCTGCCGGACGGTACTCGGCTCGGCAATGCCGGACCAGAGTTGGACATCGTGTCCGACACGTTCTTCCACCGCATCGGACACGATCTGCGCATCGGCTTCGGCGAGGCCTACATGGCGGGGGATTGGCGGGCCGCGCCGGGTTGCGACCTGGCCGATGTGCTGACGGTGTTCGCCCGCCAGCTCACCGGGCTGGTCCCACCGGTGCTGCAGCGCTTCCGCCGGCTGGTCGAGCCACCGATTGCCAACAGCAACGATCGGGCCGGGGCGCGGGCGAACGTCGCGCACCACTACGACCTGTCGAACGAGCTGTTCGCGCTGTTCCTCGACCCGACCATGAGCTACTCGTCGGCGATGTTCGTCGCCGGTAACACGCTGGAGCAGGCGCAGCGGCGCAAGATCGACAGCATCCTCGACCTGGCGGGCGTCCGCGCCGGGGCGAAGGTCCTGGAGATCGGCACCGGCTGGGGGCAACTAGCCATCCAGGCTGCCGCTCGCGGGGCCGACGTACGGACGATCACCTTGTCGGCCGAGCAGCGCGATCTCGCCCGCCGGCGGATCGCGGCAGCCGGCGTCCACGCCGAGGTCGAGCTGTGCGACTACCGCGACGTCCGGGGACGGTACGACGCGATCGTCAGCGTCGAGATGATCGAGGCGGTCGGTGCCCGGTACTGGCCGACGTACTTCGCGACCGTGGACCGGCTGCTCGCGCCCGGCGGGCGGTTCGGCCTGCAGTCGATCACGATGCCGCACGACCGGATGCTCGCCACCCGGCACACGCAGGGGTGGATCCAGCAGTACATCTTTCCCGGCGGGCTGATCCCGTCGATCGAGGCGATCACGTCGTCGGCGCGCGGTCTGCAGATCGTCGAGCGGCGGGACTTCGGGCCCGACTACGCGCGCACGCTCCGGCTGTGGCGGGAGCGGTTCACGGCGCACGCGGACCTGGTCGCCGGGCTCGGGTTCGACGCGGTGTTCCGGCGGATGTGGGAGTTCTACCTGGCGTATTCCGAAGCCGGTTTCCGGTCCGGGTACCTGGGGGTGTCGCAGTTCGCCATGACTCCAGCGACAGTTCGAGCGACGGTCTCGGCGAGGGTAGGGAGAGGTTCGTGGAGCTGACTGGTCGCCGTACCTGGATCGTCGGCGCGTCGTCGGGGATCGGCGCCGCGCTGGCGGGTGAGCTCGCCGACCGCGGCGCCCGGGTGGCGGTGTCGGCTCGCCGTACCGAGGCGCTGGAGAAGGTCGCGGGCGGGCGGATGGCGGTGGTTCCCGTCGACGTCACCGATGCCGAGGCGGTGCGGCTGGCGGCCGACCGGGTCGTGGAGGAACTCGGCGGGCTGGACATCGTCGTACTGAGCGCCGGCTACTGGAAGCAGATGGGCGAGTTCGACGCCGAGTCGTTCCAGCGGCATCTCGACGTCAACCTCTCCGGTCTGGCGCACTGCCTCGACGTGGTGATCCCGCTGCTGCGTACGGCGCGGGCGGGTCTGATCGTCGGGATCGCGTCGGTGGCCGGCTACCGCGGACTGCCCGGTGCGGAGGCGTACGGCGCGACCAAAGCCGCTCAGATCAACCTGCTCGAAGCGCTCCGGGTGAGCCTGCGGCGGGACGGGATCCACGTCGCCACGGTCTGTCCCGGGTTCGTGGACACCGAGATGACCCGGTCGAACAGGTTCCCGATGCCGTTCATCGTGTCCCCGCAGCGAGCCGCGCAGGAGATCGCCGACGGTATCGAACGCCGCCGTACCCGCATCACCTTCCCGTGGCAGATGGCGTGGCTGGCCAGGCTGGGGAAGCTCGTCCCGGACAGCCTCTGGACGCGGCTGCTCGGCCGCTAGCTGTGCGAACGTACCCAGCTGCCGAACGGCGCCGTCGTACACAGCTACACGCCCTGAGCGCCGGCGTGGGCCAAGGCGCTCGGGGACAGCCGCCCGACGATGGCCGGCGCCTCCTGGATCAGGCTGTCGTCGGTGAGGGCCTCGACCATGAAGAGGGCGTAGTCGACCCGCCGGGTCAGGTTGCTCGCGAGGACCGGGTCGCCGACGTGGCGGCTCCACACCGGTAGACCCTGGCTCTCGCCTTCCTCCAGGTCGCTCCCGCGGACGACGGTCCACCGCCGGTCGCTGGCGAAGATCCGCCGGCACGCCTCCACCTGGTCGTCGATCTCGATCGCGCGGACCAGCCGCGCCAGCCAGGTGGCGACCCGGACCATGAGCCGAAAACGCCGCGAATAAAGGTCCTTGCCGTCCCGGCTGATGTGCCAACCGCACGAGAAGATCAGCCGCGCATCCGGGCCGGCGTAGTCGAGAACCGCCTGCGCCGTACCCGACGAGTACTGCTGCACGCCCCACGGGACGAGCACAGTCAGTACGCCGTCGCAGCCGTCGACCGCCGTGCGGATCACCTCCCGGTCGTTCGTCGCCCCCGGCACGATCGTGATCCGGTCCGCGAACTCGGCCAGCTTCGGGACGCTGCGCTCCCGGCAGACCCCGACGACCTCGTAACCGCGATCCAGCGCATGCCGAACCATGTACCGCCCGAGCTTCCCCGAGGCGCCGACGATGCAGATCTTCCGCGTCATGTCCCCACCTTCCCCCTGATCAGACTTACGGTGTAAGTCAGCGTAGACTTACACCGTAAGTCGGTCAAGGAGGAGACAGATGCGCCGCACGACAGCGAAGCGGGAGCCGCTCAGCCGGGAGCGGGTGGTCGCGGTCGCGGTGGCGCTGGCCGACGACAAGGGCGCGGCCGGGGTCAGCATGCGGGCGATCGCCGCGCGGCTGGGTGTCGAGGCGATGTCGCTCTACAACCACGTCGCCGGACGTGAGGACATCCTGGACGGCATGGTCGACGCGGTGTTCGGCGAGATCGATCTGCCGGGCTCGAAGACACCGGACTGGAAGGCGGCGATGCGGGACCGGGCCGCCTCGTCGCGTGCGGTGCTTCGGCGCCATCCGTGGGCCGTCGGCCTGATGGACTCGCGCAGTCATCCCGGCCCGGCGACCTTGCGCCACCACGATGCTGTCCTCGGCGCCCTGCGCGGCGGCGGCTTCTCCGTCGCGATGGCAGCCCACGCCTTCTCGGTGATCGACAGCTACCTGTACGGCTACGTCCTCCAAGAGTTGAGCCTGCCTCTGACGGGCCCAGCCGACGTGGGCGAGGTCGCCGGCGACATCCTCCGCGACCTGCCGGCCGACACTTACCCACACCTCACTGAGGTCATCACCCAGCACGCGCTCGCCCCGGACTACGACTACACCGCCGAGTTCGACTTCGGCCTCTCGCTGATCCTGGACGCTCTGCAGCCCGACGAGCTCTGACGAGTGGCGTCACAGATCGGGGGGCTGCGTGGTCCTCACTTGTGAGCAACCGATCTGGGCCTTGGCAGGGGAGGCGAGTCATGAGACGTGCACACGGGTTGGCTGCACTGCCGCGGCCGGTGGCGGTGGCACTTGGCGGCGGGGGAGTGCTCGGCGCCGCGCACGTAGGCGTCGGCTATGCGCTCGAGCAGCGCGGATTCGTCCCCGACCTCATCGTCGGTACGTCGGTGGGCGCCCTCACCGGCGCGATCGCGGCAGCCCATCCGGACCGGGCCGCGCCTTGGCTGAACGAGGTGTGGACCAACCTGCGTCGCCGGGACGTGTTCCCGTTCGGCTATCTGTCCTCCCAGCGGTCCGCCATCTTCAATGACCGTGGCCTGCGCCGGCTGATCGCGCAGGCCGAGTTGCCGGCCCGGATCGAGGAGCTGCCGATCCCGTTCACCGCGGTGGCCATGGACCTGGTCACCGGCGCTGAGATCCGGCTCGACCACGGCGACCTCGAGTCGGCGCTGCTCGCCAGTGCCGCGATTCCCGGTGCCTTGCCGCCGGTCATCCGTGCGGGCCGGACGCTCGTCGACGGCGGGGTGATCGCGTATGTCCCGGTGCGTGCAGCCGAGGCCGCCGGAGCAGCCAGCGTGGTGGTGTTGTCGACCGGTCCGGCGAGCTGGCCGGTGACGCCGACTCTCCCGCGTCGACGCCCCGGCGCGATCGCGTCGCGGGCGGCCAACCTGCAGGTGCATCACCAGATCGAGCTCGACCTGCACGACGTCGCGCGACGGATCCCGACCGTCGTACTGCCGACCGGGATCGACACCTGGCCGGCGCCTTGGGATTTCAGCCATTCGCAGCGACTGATCGGCACCGCGTCCGTCACCGCAGCGAGCTTCCTGGACCAGTTGCAGATCACCGGGCCAGGTCTCTACCGAGCCGACGACACGACGGTTGCAGCGCCCACGACGGTCAGATCGTGAGGCCGGCACTGCGGGCCTCGCTGAGTGCGATCGCTTCCTGCAGGGCCGCCAGGATGTACCGGGGGACCTTGAGTCCTTGACGCTCGGCCCACAGCAGATCGCGTTCCACCCGACTCACCTGCCGCGCGACCTCGAGCAGGTCGCGGTCGAAGTCGAGAGCCCGGGCGACGTCGCCGAAGTCCGCACGTTGCCGGCGGTTGTTCACGCCGACGAGGTCGAACGACCGGCGGCGCAGGATCCGCGCGAGCTGAAGCTGCCAATCGCTCATGCCCTCCTCGCCGACCAGCACCTCGGCCGACATCCGGTAGAACGCGAAGTGCCCCGGTTCCTGCCGCCTGATCGGTGCGATGACGGTCTCCGCGATCGCGTCCTCGCCCATGCCGCGAAGTCCGTCGACGAGCCGCGAATACGCGATCACCGCCGACCGCTCGGTAGCCGCGCCGGTCAGGTAGTACAGCAGCCGGATCACGCCGACCATGCCGGGCAGGTGCGAGAGTACGCCGACCAGCTTCATCCCACCGCTGACCGTCACGTCGATCTCGGCAGGCGTCATCCCGAAGCGCTGCTGCACCGCGTCGAGCAGGATGCCGTGCTGGAGCTCCTGCGGTGACCAGACGTCCTGGTAGAACAGCCGGTCGATATCGGTCGCATCGGGCATCAGCGCGCGCAGCTCGAGCACGTTCCGCTCGACCTCGAGCTCGACCCGGGTCAGGTAGTTGAACACCCCGCCGTACCGCTGGCGCACCTGCTCCGGGTCTTTGATGGTCAGATCGGCGGCGGCGAGCGACAAGGGCGGATGCTCCGCCGCGAACGTCTCGACAAACCGCCGCAGACCGTCCCGAGATGCCCGCCGGGGCACGGCGCCACGGCCGTCCCGGACCTGCACGTGGGTCATACCTGTTCTCCTTCGTGGACGGCTCGTTGCTGTGTGCAACGACGTACGCCGGTCGCGGGCAGGCGTCATCCACAAGGACAGGCCAGGGGGCCGCGGTGTGACATGGGCCCGGGCTGTCACATCCCGGGCCGGTACTCGGACTTACTTGATGAGCCGACCGGCACGCGGCCGGCTGTCCATCGCACGGAAGAGGACAGATCCATGAGGAATCCCCTGACTCGCCGCCCCGGAAGACGCCGGCGCACGCTGGCGTTCCTGCTGGCCGCCGCCGCGATCGCCGTGGCGGCGATCAACCCGGTGCAGAGCGTGGCCGGCGAACAGCGCGGAGCGAAGCCGACCATCGTGCTGGTGCACGGATCCTGGGCGGACGCCTCGAGCTGGAACCGCGTCACCGAGCGGCTGCAGGACGACGGCTACACGGTCCGCGCGATTCCCAACTACCTGCGCTCGGTAGCGGGTGACGCGGAGGCGGTGCGCACTTTCCTGCAGACACTGCCAGGCCCAGTCGTGCTGGTCGGTCACTCGTACGGCGGTTTCGTGATCACCAACGCGGCCACCGGGCTGTCGAACGTCAAGGCGCTCGTCTACGTCAACGCCTTCGCGCCGGACACCGGTGAGACCCCCTTCCAGCTCGTCGGACCGGACTCGGCGCTCGCGGTCGACCCGGCGACCGTGTTCGACCTCGTCCCGCCGACCCTGCCGCCGACGGCGACCACCGACGTGTACCTCAAGCGCTCGACCGTGTTCGCCTCGTTCGCGACCGGGCTGAGCTCCGACGACAAGGACCTCGTCTACGCGACCCAGCGACCGGGCGCACTGGGAGCGCTCAACGAGCCTTCCGCAACCCCGGCCTGGAAGACGATCCCGTCCTGGAGCGCGATCGGCGTCAAGGACCAGATCATCCCGGCCAGCGCCCAGCGGATGATGTCCCAGCGGGCCGGTGCCAAGATCACCGAGTACGACGCCGGGCACCTCGGCCTGATGACCGACCCCAGGACCGTCACCAGGGTCATCGAGCAAGCCGCCCGCAGCTAGCACCGTGTGCGGGCTGATGAACAACCGGGCGCCGATCTCGGGGTTCGTCAGCCCGTCGGCGGCGAGCCGGGCGATCTGCGCCTCGTGTGAGGTCAACGCCTCCACCGTCGCGACCGCCCGGCTGCGGACCGACGCACCCGTGGCCTGCACAGCGCGTCAGCGGTGACAGATCCCGCCAGCGACTTGCCCCGCCGGGTCTGCCCGGTATGTGGCCGGTTTCGTCCGTATCTCGGAACGTGGGTGGAATCAGTCGGAAGCTCGTGCAGGAACTGGGGACCTGGGACAGGCTATTTGGTGTTCAAGGTTCCGGGAGGGTGTTCAAGGTCCCGGTTCACACCTCGAGTTGACCAGCTTGCGGACCGATTTGACCGCCCATCGGACAAGAAGCCGTCATGCCCAAGAGCCACCACCCTCTTCAGCCTCGGACACCTGCACTGGTGGCCGGTTGTTTGACTGCTGGCGGGTTGCACAGTTCGCGACGCGCGCGTTCCGCGAAGCCCTCCGACCCGAAGCCGATGACCAGCAAGCATGGCGCTCATCTCGCCGCCCCAAGAGTCCGGCTCTGGAACCTCTCGTCGTCACGGCGCCCCGCACTGGTCGCTACGCATCCTAACCGCTGCCGCACGACGAAACCCGTCACTGCGGGCGATCACCCCCACCGCTTGCCCCAGGCAACGTCACCCCCGGCCGCGAAGCCTCAGGCTGCCAGGTAAACCAGGTGATCTGTCCTGGGTGCGGGGGTACTGTCGGGTGCTCCCGGACCTCCAGGAGGTGCCCGTGCTCGAGGCCGCTGCTCAGCCGTTGCTCGCGTCGGCGTCCCGCGCCGTACGGAAACTGGAAGACCTTGGTGATCCGCTGCCGGTCGACGTGACCGCGCGGCTGGCCAAGCCGGATGCCGACCCCGAGGGCCTGCTGCGGCCGTTTGTGCTGTTGGACGTGCGGATCGACGAGTTCGGGAACGCCCTGTGTACGCCGGGCGCCGCGCCGCCGCGGTTGGTGCAGCACGGTTGGCGCAGCTTCCTGGTGCGGGTGGAGAACCCGCATCGGTTCGAGGCCAAGCTGGTGTCGACCGCCAGCGGCGTGTACGGCCTGATCGACCACGCCAGTCACTCGGCGCGGATCGCGATGCCCGACACGCTGACCGTCGTACCGCGGATCAAGAATGCCTGGCTGGATGCGAAGGTCGCCGAGCCCAGCGCGTTGTCCGGGCTCGAGGTCGAGTACCAGGTGATCAGCCTGTACAGCCGCGAGGTCGGTGTCCGGCCGGGTGGTCTGGGCGTGGTCATCGCGGACGAGCTCAACCACCACAGCCTGAGCCGGTCGCCGGCGCGGACCGCGTGGTTCCGGACGAACCTCGAGGACCGGGAGTACGGCGCTTCGTTCGACTTCGACTGTGCGACGGCCAGGGACATCCAGCTCGACGTACGCGAGCCGGACGGCCGCAGTTGCATGGCGTCGATCACGGTCCGCGACGCGCAAAGGCGCTCGTACCCGTCCAAGGCGATGCGGCTGGCGCCGGACATGTTCTTCCACGAGCACGTGTACCGGGCGACCGGCGAGGTGATCCGGCTGCCGGAGGGGCGGTACGAGATCACTGCGCTGCGCGGTCCGGAGTACCGCCCGGTGCGGATCGAGGCCGACGTCGATGCGACGACCGACGTACTGGCTGTTCCACTGGACCGCTGGGTCGACCCGGCGGCGCGTGGCTACTACTCGGGTGACCCGCACATCCATGCCGGCGGGTGCTCGCACTACAACGTGCCGAGTGAGGGTGTGACGCCGGAGACGATGATCAGGCACGTCCGTGGCGAGGGGCTGTGGCTCGGCAGCGTGCTCACGTGGGCGCCCTGCTACTACCACCAGAAGCAGTTCTTCAGCGGTGAGTCGATCAGCCCGCCGGCGGAGCTGGAGGACCCGGCGATGCAAGAGGCGCAGGGCATGACCTGGAGCCCGCGGCCGACCGACCGGGACGCCGAGAGCATCCTGCGGTACGACGTCGAGGTGTCCGGCTTCCCGTCCAGCCACTCCGGTCACGTGATCCTGCTCGGGCTCACCGACCAGGACTATCCCGGGACCAAGGTGATCGAGGACTGGCCGTCGTGGAACCTGCCGGTGCTGCAGTGGGGACACGCCCAGAACGCGCTGACCGGGTACGCACACTGCGGTGTCGGGCTGGCGGTCGGCACGGACGAGCTGCCGAACTACATCGTCCCCGGCTTCCACGGCATCGGGTCCAACGAGATCGTGGTCGACGTACCGCTGGGGGCCGCGGACTTCCAGTGCGGTGCGCAGTTCAGTCCGGTGGTCGAGTTGAACATCTGGTACCACCTGCTCAACACCGGCTACCGCACGCTGATGCTGGGCGAGACCGACTACCCGTGCATCTACGACGACGGTCCGGGAGTCGGGCGTACGTACGTGCGGCTGGACGAGCCGCCGCAGGGGCCACAGGCGCTGGAGTCCTGGATCCAGGGTCTGCAGGAAGGTACGTCGTACTTCGGTGACGGCAGGAGTCACCTCTTCGACCTGGCTGTCGACGGTCACGTGACGCGGGAGCACAGTGTGGCTGCGCCGGGACCGGTGCAGGTGAGCGCGACGGTCGCCGCGTGGCTGCCTGAGCAGCCGCCTCCGCCGGCGCCCGGGCATCTGGTCTACAGCGCGCCGGTGGGCTGGCACCTGGAGCGGGCGCGGATCGGCTCGTCCCGCAACGTGCTCGTCGAGGTGCTCGTGAACGGTGTGCCGGTGGCGACGCAGGAGGTGGTTGCGGACGGCAGCGAGCAGGCGGTGTCGTTCGACGTACCGCTGGAGCGTTCGTCCTGGGTGGCGATGCGGATCCTGCGCAGCGTGCACACCCAGCCGGTGTTCGTCGAGATCGCCGGCCGGCCGATCCGCGCCTCACGGCGGAGCGCGCAATGGCTGCACGACTCCGTCGACGCGCTGTGGAAGGCGAAGGCGGGGTTCATCCGGGACAGCGAACGGGGAGCGGCGCGGGAGGCGTACGACGCCGCCCAGGAGATCTACCGGGTCCGGCGCGACGAATGCGAGGTCGACTGATGATTCACGTCGGTTGCTGCGGGCCGGTCGAGACCGACGCGCCGCTCGCGATCACCATCAATCCCGAGGCCCGGGTGACCGTCGCGCGGACCGGCGTACCGCTGGGGGAGCCGACGCCCGGCGAGTGGCACACGATTCCCGTTGCCGTCGTCAACGAGGGGTTCGTGACCGGTCCGCTGAGCATCGAACCCGAACCGGTGGACGGCGTCGTCTGGGACCTGCTCGTCCACGAACTGACCGGGGAACGCCGCCAGGACGCATCGCTGCGAGTCCGTGTCGACACACCCAGCGTGGTCGACGTGACCCTGACCTGCCGGGCGTTGTCGGCGCTCGGCGGGCTGGCCACCCACAGCACCACGAACTTCCTGCTCCGTGCCGCGTGAGACGTACGTCGCCATCTCTGAGCAGAGCGCATACCGTTCTGTCAGGCATGCCTGCTGCTGAGCCGCACGAGGAGTCCGATGAGCGCATCCGCGAACCTGGTCGGACGGCGCCGCGAGTGTGCGGTGCTGGACGACCTGGTGGCGGGTCTGCGCGCCGGCGAATCCGCTGTCTGTGCGATCCGGGGCGACGCCGGGATCGGCAAGTCGGTGCTGCTGGACTACGTCGCCGCGAAGGCCTCGGGCATCACGGTGACGCGGTCGCAGGGCATCGAGGCCGACATGGAGCTGGCGTACGCGAGCCTGCACCAGCTGTGCGCGCCGTTCCTCGCCGTGGTCGACGGGCTGCCGGGCCCGCAGCGTGACGCGCTGAAGGTCGCCTTCGGGGAGGCCGCGGGCGATCCGCCGGACCGCTTCATGGTCGGGCTGGCCGTGCTGACCCTGCTCACCCGCGTCTCCGAGTCCGGACCGGTGCTGGTCGTCGTCGACGACGCCCAGTGGCTGGACCAGGTCTCGCTCCAGACCCTCGAGTTCGTGGCTCGGCGGCTGCTGGCCGAGGCAGTCGCCATGGTGTTCGCCGTACGCGACCCCGAGGGAGAGTCCGCGCTGCTCGGGCTTCCGGAGATGGTGGTCGGCGGTCTGGACAGGGTCGCAGCCGGTGAGCTGCTGGAGTCGGCAGTCGGCGGCCGTCTGGAGGGGAGGCTCCGGGATCGGGTGGTAGCCGAGACGCGCGGTAACCCGCTGGCTTTGCTGGAGCTCTCTCGGGGTCGTACGGCGGCTCAGCTGGCGTACGGCTTGGAGTCGGTCGACCCGGTGTCGGTGTCGAGCCGGGTCGAGCAGGACTTCGCCCGCCGCCTGACCTCGCTTCCTGACCAGACCCGGAGGCTGCTGCTGATCGCCGCCGCGGAGCCGGTGGGCGATGCTCGGCTGCTTCTCCGGGCGGCCGACCTGCTGGGCATCTCGGCCGATGTCACACCGGCCAAAGAGGCCGGCCTGATCGAGTTCGGCGAGTCCGTGCGATTTCGGCACCCGCTGGCGCGTTCTGCGGTGTATCACGGGGCAGACCCCGAGGAACGCCGTACGGTCCACCGGGCGCTGGCGGCGGCCACGGACCCGGTGCTGGAGCCGGACCGCCGGGCCTGGCACTCCGCGCAGGCGTCCGACGGGCCTGACGAAGAGGTGGCCGGCTTGCTGGAGCAGGCTGCCGACCGGGCGCGCCAGCGCGGCGGAGTGGCCGCTGAGTCCGTCCTGCTGGAGCGGTCTGCCGCGCTAACGCCGGACCCGTGGCAGCGCGGACGCCGGGCGTTGGCGGCGGCCGAGGCGCACTTCTCGGCGGCCGCACCGGACCGCGCCACCGAGCTGGCCTTCCTTGCCGACTCTTGTCCGCTCAGTCCGCTGGACCGAGCCCGCCTGATTCGCTTGCGGGCCCGCATGCTGTTCGCCCGCAGCCGGAGCGACGAGGCAGCGCCGTTGCTGCTGGATGCCGCTGCGCGGTTCGCTGCGGAGGGCTCGCCGCTGGAGCGGGAGACGTACCTCGAGGCGATCAGCGCCACGGTCTTCGCGGGGCGCGTCCACGGGCCGGCGGGCGCCCGCGCCGCCGCAATCGCCGCCCGCGCATCCGGACCGGCGTCGAGCTCGGAGCCGTCCGATCTGCTGCTGGACGGGGTCGCATCGCTGCTCGCGGACGACCTGGAGCGCGGCGTCCCGGCGCTGCGCAGAGCCTTCGAGCCGTTCGCGCACGAGGAGCTCTCCGGCCGGGAGGCGACGATGCGCTGGCTCCTCCTGGTCCCGGTCGCCCTCGAGTCCTTCATCCACTACGGCTGGGACCTGCCGGCGTGGAACACGCTGGCCACTCGAGCGGTGCGGCTGGCTCGCGACATCGGCGCACTCGGGGTGTTGCCACCGGCGCTCATCTACGCGGGCGGCGTCCACATCCACCACGGCGACTTCGCGGCCGCCACCAGGATGATCGAGGAAGCCGACACAATCGCCGCCGCGACCGGTCAGGCCCCGCACACGTACGCGGCGCTCGTACTGGCCGCGTGGCGTGGTGAGGAGGACGCTGCCGCCGGCATCATCGAGCAGGCCCGGGTTGCCGCGACGCAGCATGGCGAGGTCTCCCTGCTCGGGGTCACCGGCTACGTCCAGGGCGTCATCAACAACGGCCTGACCCGCTACGACCAGGCCCTCGTCGCGGCCCGGGCGGGGATCGACCACGACGGCTTCAACTTCACCGGCCTCTCGTTGGTGGAGCACATCGAGGCCGCCGTCCAGTGCGACGAGCCCACCCAGGCTGCGGAGTCCCTCGCCCGTTTGGTCGAGCTCACCCGATCTGCGGACAGCGGCTGGGCCCGTGGCATCAGTGCCCGCAGCCAGGCGCTCCTGACCGACGGCAAGGAGGCCGACCGCCTCTACCAGACCGCCGTGCAGGAGCTGGGCCGCGATCGCGTGATCGTCGAGGTCGCGCGTACGCATCTGCTGTACGGCGAATGGCTTCGCCGGACCCGCCGCCGTACCGAAGCCCGCGACCAGCTCCGGATCGCCCACGAGATGTTCGACGGCATGCGAGCCACCGCCTTCGCCGAACGGGCCCGCCGCGAGCTCCTGGCCGCCGGAGTCCACGTCCGCACCCGGACGACCGAGCCGGCCGGCAGCCTCACCCCGCAAGAGGCCCAGATCGCTGCCCTTGCCGCCAGCGGCATGACCAACCCGAAGATCGGCGCCGAGCTGTTCCTCAGCCCCCACACCGTCGAATGGCACCTGCGCAAGGTCTACAGCAAGCTCGACATCAGCTCGCGTCGCCAACTGCCCGCCGCGCTGGCCACGTCCGCCTGACGGCCACCTGGCTGCCTCATCCGGAGAGGATGAGGCAGCAGGCCTGCTGACGGGACGACCATCTGGAGTGCAGCGCGAGTGTCCCGCTGCCGCCTACGGGAGAGGTGCCTGATGGACGACGAGAGCTGACAGGTTCCTGGACGTGAGCGAGATACTGCGGCCGAACTCCAGTGGCCCCCGGGGCAACGCCCGGGCGGCCCGGTCGGGCTGTGTCTGGCTGGCCACCGTGACCGGGATCCTCTGCCTGATCTACCAGTGGGGCGTGCCGGGCACGATCGTCTGCGCGCTTCTCGGCGCGGTGACGGGGGCCGCGGTCGCCTCGGCAGTCTGGCCGGAGGAAGACGAAGGGTGGCACGCGGTGCGGGGGATCGGTCGCTGCGGGCTCGCGGCCGGGATGCTCGTGCCGGGAGCGATCGGCCTGATGGCGGCCTTCGGGTTCGCCGGCGTCTTGATCGTGCTGTTCCTGGTCTGCACCGCGCCGGGCGTCGTCTCGCTGGTACGGGAACGATGGTTCCCGGCGAAGGATCGTCCAGCACAGCAGGACCAGCCGGTCCCTGCACCTCCGTCCCGGCCCGCCACGCACGAGCCCACGGTCGAGCCGCCGCCGCTCGCTGTCATGGACGACGCGGCCCTCTGCCTGGCCTGGCGGCGGAGCTTCGTCCGGCTCCAGTCGGCCCGGACGGCAACCGAACGTCTGGCTGTCGTCGAACAGCGGCAGCAGTACCTCGACGAGTTGCACCGGCGATCGCCTGGCGGACTCGCGGCCTGGTTCGCCTCGGGTGCGCGCGCGTCCGGCAACCCACTCCCGTACGTCGACGAGGACCGGCGCCGGATCGACTGAGCAGACCGAACTCAGCTGATGCAGGCGTCGACGCCTCCCGAGACGCCGGTGTTGAACGCTTCGGTCCGCTGCTCGGCGTTGCCGTGGTCGCCCACGTCGGTCCAGGGATAGTCGTCCGCGACCGCGGCCAGCGTCCTGGCGATCTCCTCGGTGTCGCCGGGCTCGATCCCGATCAGGCCGTCCTCAGCCGCCCCTTGCAGCGCGGCGCCGGCCAGGCAGTCCGCCTGGAGCTCGGCGTCGACCGCAACCTGGTCGCTGCCCAGTCGTGCCTGGATCGCATGGCCCCACTCGTGCGCGATGATCAGATAGATCCACGCATCCCCGATCTGGCTGTAGCCGGCGTTCATCAACTCGTCGTCCCAGGCCACGTAGTCGCCGGGGTGGCAGTAGACGGCGTTGAACGGCACCGCCGGCTCGCCACCGCAGGGTGGTCCGTTGTTGCCGACGTACGAGCCGACGACCCGGGGACTCTGGTACGGCTGGCCGAACCGCTCGGTGAACTGGCGGCGCCAATACGTGTCGACAGCTCGGACTGCCCGCTCCTCGTCGACCTTCATCGTCTCGCGATCCACCGCCTCGACGGTGCCGCTGCCCGGCGTCGGCTGCGCACCCGGGGAGGTCGTGGTCGCCGAGTCGCCGGACGTGTCGCAGCCGCAGGCGAGGGTGGCTGCGATCAGTGCGATCGTCAGCCACCCGGAAGCGGTTCTCCCGACCATGGTCACGTTGCCCGGGGCAACGTCGTACCCGCTGTCACGCAGGCGCCGCCGGTCACATCGCCTTGACGTCGCGACCGTGCACGGCCAGCGCCCAGATCACGAAGACGTCGACGGCGATGATGATCAGCGCCCAGAACGGGTAGTACGGGATGAAGGTGAAGTTGGCCAGCGCGCTCAGTACCGCCAAGATGATGCCGACCACCCGGGCCCAGGTCTGCCCGGCCATCACCGCGAAGCCGGCGATCATCACCAGCAGACCGCCGATCAGGTGGATCCAGCCCCACGTGGTCGCGTCGAACTGGAACAGGTAGTTGCGGGTGGAGACGTAGAACTCGTCCTCGAAGAGCGCCACCAGACCGGAGAAGAGCTGGAAGCCCCCGGACATGATCATCATGACGCCGGCGAACAGGATGAACCCGATCGCCCAGCCGCTGGCCTCGTGTTCCTCGCCGGCGGCTTCGTAGTGCGATGCTGCTGCGCCTTGGGTCACTGTCGTTCACTCCCTGGTGTCGTGTTCAAGCTGCAGGTTCGATACTCGGACGATGCGCCGTGCCGGATCGGCAGGCATCACCCCCTCCGGACGATCTGCCGGGATCAGGGTGGGATCAGGCCGGGATCAGGCTCAGCGCACGGGCCCGTCGTACCGCTTCGTTGCGCCGCGACACCGCGAGTTTGCGCAGGATGTTGCGGATGTGCGTCCGGACGGTGTTGACCGACACGAACATCTCCAGCGCGATCTCCTCGGTGGTCAGCAGTTCGGACAGGTGACCGAGCACCTCGGTCTCCTTCGCCGTGAGCGGTTCGATGTACGGCTCCAGGTGCGGCAGGTCGAGCGCCGGACTGTTCCGTACGGCGGTCGCCCGGTGCCGGTCCTCGATGACTGACCCGAGCCAGGCGTTCTGGTCTCCCAGTTCGGTGCCGGTTGCCAGCAGTTGCCGCACGGAGGCAGGCGCATCGAGGAACGGCCGGCGCAGTTCCTCCGGCTCGGCCAGGCGGAGCGCATGGGTGAGCGCGGTCCTCGCCCGTCCAGGCTGGCCGCGGTGCAACTCGTGCGCGGCCTCCAGCAGTCGAGCGCCCACCGTGGCCTGCAACGGCGCTGCGTTGCCTTGAGCAAGAATTGTCGACACCGACGCCGCGACGCCGGCCCAGTTCCGCCGCTGCAGATGCGCGTGACCGAGCACGAGTGCGCCGACGGGGTCGTCCGAGCCGACGAGCTGCTCGATCAACCGCCGCGCCTCGTCGGGTTCACCCTGGACGATCTTCAGCATCGCCGCTTCGGTCTGCAGTGGGCGCGCGGGCCAGCCGGCGCCGGCGCCCGGTTGGTCAGCAGCTGCCGCGACGACGGCGGTCGCCTCGTCGACTCCACCGCGGGCTTGCAGGAGGCGAGCCTGCACGATGGCGGTCTGTGCCTGCAGCACAGGCTCGTCGCACGCGTCGTACGAACGCATCGCCACTCTGACGTGCTCCTGGCCGGCCCGCAGGTCGTCGCGTTCGATACTCACCCTGGCTAGGGCGATCTCGGCCGCCGGTGGGGGACCGTCGGCCGGCAGGCGTGCCCTTTCCGCGAGGGCCAGCGACCGTACGGCCCATTCGTCAGCGTCGCGAAGAGCGCCCTGGCAGGCGTCGATGAGGGCGAGGTAGCCGAGGCACGTAGCGGTCAGGCTCTCGTAGCCCGGCACTTCCGCGCGCACGGCCGTCATCAGGGCGGCGCGTGCTTGGGCGATCTCACCGTCGTACAAGAGGCATCTGGTCTTGATGGCCTGGACCAGCAAGGTGAGCTCGGGGTGGGCCGCGACCTTCTCCCGGTCCTGCCGGACCAGCTCCTGCTCGGCCCGGTCGGCGAGCATCCCGGTCCGCGGATCGTCGACCAGGCACGAGGCCACGGTCTGGACGATGCCGGCCGCCAGTTCGACCGTGTGGTCGCGGTCCGACTCCGGGATCAGCGACGCACCGACGCGCTCCAGCTCGTTGGCGCAGCGGGCCGTGTCGTGGTCGGCCAGCGCCAGCGCGGCCCGGACCACGCCCGCGGCCGGATCCTCGAGGTCGGGCGGCATCTTCCTGAGGTCACGGTCGAGTCCGCCGCTGTCCTTGCCCAGCAGGATCTCGCCGATCGCCAGACCGTTGACGACGTACGCCGAGGCATCGCGCCACGCCTCCGCCTCGGAGGCGACGCCGACGGCGGACTCGAGGAATCCCTGCCGCGCGAACCAGTCGGCCGCCTTCTTGTGCAGCTGCCGCCGGAGCCGCGGTGACTCATGCGCGAGCTCGGCGCGCAGCAGGTCACGCAGGAACGGGTGATAGCGATACCAGCCGGGAAGATCGGGCAGCGGTTCGACGAGCACGTTGCCGGCCGCGAGCGACGCGAGAGTGCGCCCCGCCGTAGGGCCGCCGAGCTCCTCGATCAGTCCGGGCTGGAGCACGTCCACGACACTGGTGTGCAGCAGCAGCGACCGCACCTCGGGGGACTGCGTCCGGAGCACCTCGGCCGTCAGGTACTCGGCGATGTTGCCGTTGTCCCCGGCAAGCTCGGCCACGGCCGCATCCGGATCGTCGCTGCCTTCCAGGCACATCCCCGCGAAGCGCAGGCCGACCACCCAACCCCTGGTACGGCGGGTCAGCGCGGCGATCGAGTCGCTGCTCATGCTGATGCCCGACAGCTGCACCAGCCGTGCCGTCTCGTCCTCGGTGAAGGCGAGATCCGCCATCCGCACCTCGGTGATGGTCCCGTTCAGGCGGTAGCGGTGCAGCGGCAGCACGGGATCGACCCGGGTCAGGATCACGACGTGCAGGCGCTGGTCGCTGTGCCGCAACAGGAAGTCGAGGTCGCTCGAATCCGCGGCGGTGGCGATCTCGTAGCCGTCCAGGACGAGGGTCACCGGATGCGTCCGTCGGGACAGCGCGGTGGCCAGTTCGGTGAGCATCTGGGCGTGCGCGCCGGCGGTGTCGTCCCGCGTTCCCGGCAGCACCACGCCCTGTCGGCGGAGGATCTCGAGGACCTGCGGCCAGAACCTCGCGGCCGGGACGTCCTGTTCCTCGAACGTCAGCCAGGCCGTGCTGTGCCCGGCCACTGCGCGCTGCGCCGCCCAGGCGGCGACCAGCGCGGTCTTCCCGCTGCCCGCCGGAGCGCTGACCAGGGTCAACGGCAGCTCGGCGCCCTGGTCCAAACGTTTGCTGAGGCGGGGGCGCTCGACGTACCGCCGCGGAGGCCTCGGGATCGCGAACCTGACCGCAAGGATGGGGTCGATCGACCCGTCACTGTAGGTCGCCGCGGACTGCTCCGTTGCGTTCATGCCCCCCATGAGCCATACCGTGACCCGGCCGGGGGCCTATGGCATCACCCGAAGTGGGTGATAGCGGTGCGAATTCGCGTATCATGAAGCCTGGAGAGGCTGGTCGTGGGGGCAACGACACAGGCTGAGTACCTCGTCGCGGGGGCGGTGTAATCCGGGGACTCAGGACCGGCGATCGGCAGCATCCGCCATCCGGCGTGCACAGGGGCTGGGGACTTTCGGCACCCGGGGAGCGGGCGGTCGACAGGGTCGGGGAGATGTCACCTGCTGAATCTGAGCCGTCGCGTTTCGGTGCCTCGGAGGAGGCATCGGACGTCCATCTGCTGATCACGAAGCTGGCGCGGCCACGCGTCCCGTCGACGTACGTCGAGCGCCCGCGGATCGTCGCGATGCTGGACGAGGGTACGCGGCGCCCGTTGACGGTGGTGAGCGCCGGCGCCGGCTGGGGCAAGACCCTGGCGACGGCTTCCTGGGCGGCGTCCGCGGCTGCTGCCGGGCCGGTGGCCTGGCTGTCCCTTGACGAGAGCGACAACAATCCGCGCTCGTTCTGGTCCTACTTCGTGGCCGCGATCCGCAGCGCCGCCGAGATCCCGCGCGGCAACCCGCTGGCCGGTCTCGCCCCGGGACTCGGCGGCGGGGACGAGAATCTCCGCCGGCTGGTCGCCGGGTTGACGCAGTTGCCGGAGCGGGTCGTCGTCGTACTCGACGATTTCCAGCTCGTGCACGAGCCGGCGGTGCTCGGCGCCGTCGCCGAGTTGCTGCGGCATCCGCCCGCGCAGTTGGGGCTGGTGCTGCTGACCAGGGCGGATCCCGCGCTTCCGCTGCGCCGCCTCGAGCTCAAGGACGAGCTGGCCGAGATCCGGTCCACCGACCTCGCTTTCGACGTGCCGGAGGCGCTGGAACTGCTCGAAGCGGCTG
The DNA here is from genome assembly GCF_044460355.1 of Kribbella sp. NPDC050124. Taxonomy (NCBI): domain Bacteria; kingdom Bacillati; phylum Actinomycetota; class Actinomycetes; order Propionibacteriales; family Kribbellaceae; genus Kribbella; species Kribbella sp. NPDC050124. Next base: position 61,499 of record NZ_JBITJU010000003.1, on the reverse strand, counting down.
GTGTCGTGGTCGATCAGCACGGGGCACGGCTGCTCGTGGATCGCACCGAGGGATGGCCGGTCGGGCTGCGGCTGGCCGCCTACTTCCTGCAGGGTGGAGAGCCGGGCCGGACGCCGGCGGACTTCGCCGGCGACGACCAGGCGGTGACCGACTACCTCCTCGAGGAGGTGTTCGCGAGCCAGCCGCCCGAGCTCCGGCGGTTCCTGCTCCGGACCTCGGTCGCCGACCGGCTGAGCGGCGGACTCGCCCAGGTGCTGACCGACGATCCCCGCGGCCAGCGCTTCCTGGAGACGCTCGAGAGGTCGAACGCGTTCGTGGTCGGTCTCGGCTCGGACCGGCAGTGGTACCGGTACCACCCGCTGCTCCGGGAGATGCTGCGGCACCAGTTGACGATCGACGAGCCGGAGATCCTGCCCGACCTGCAGCGGCGGGCCGCGCTCTGGTTCGCGACGAACAACCAGCCGATCGAGGCCTTGCGGCACACTGCGGATGCGGCCGACTGGTCGTTGCTCGGCCGGCTGTTCGTCACGCAGGCCGCACCGCTGATGGTGTCGGCCGAACGCTCGGTGGTCGCCGCCCAACTGGCTCGCATCCCGGTCGGCCGGCTGGCGGAAGGACCGGAGCTGGCCGTGTGCGCCGCGGCGCTGCGGATGCACGCCGGCCGTTTCCAGGACATGCAACCGCATCTCGACCGGGCGCAGGCGCAGCTGGACCGGACGAGCCCGGAGTCCAGGGTCGGCACCTCCATCGCGATCCGCCTGTTCTCGGCGGCGGTCACGCGCTCCCGCGGAGACATCGACGCCCTGCTGGCGGCCTCGGCGGCGGCGCTCGACGAGGCGTCCGGGCCGGGTGCCTCACTGCCGGCGGCCGACCAGTACCGCGCCGTCGCCCTGAGCAACCTGGGGACCGGCCTGTTGTGGTCGGGCAACTTCGACGGGGCCGAGGCGCGGCTGCGAGAGGGACTCGAGCTCGCGACGGCGACCAGGCTGGAAGCGTCCCGCATCAACATCCTGGCGCATCTGGGATTCGCCGCCGCGGTCTCGGGCCGGCTTCGGCAGGGCTTCGGGTACGCCGCCAAGGCGGTCGAGCTCGTCGATGCCCGGGGCTGGGAACCGCTTGCACAGGCGGCCACCGGATACCTGGCGCTGTCGATGATCCACCTGCAGTGGAACAACGTCGACGAGGCCCAGAGCCAGCTCTTCCGGGCCAAGGAGGCTGCGAGTCTCGACCTCGCGGCCGGGTACGCGGTCGGCCTGACCCAGGCGCGCCTGCACGCGTCGCTCGGCCGGGTGGAAGCTGCGCGTGAGCAGCTGGCTCGGGTCCGCAACGAAATCGGGCCCTGGCAGCCCCCGACCTTCCTCGAACGGTGGCAGACGATCACCGAGGCGGAGATCGCGCTCGCCGCCGACGAGCCGGATGCGGCGATCGCCAAGTTCGGTACGCCGGCAGACCGGCAGCCGCCCTTCGCCCGAGAGCAGGCCTGCCTGGCCGAGGCGTTCCTCGCCTGCGGTGAACCACAACGGGCCGAGGAGATCCTCGCCCCGCTACGTGACCGGACGACCGACCGCACCGCCGCGGTGGAGATCTGGCTGCTGACGACGCTGGCGGCCGACAGCCTGCGCGCGAACAACCGCGCCGTCGAAGCGCTCGGGCGCGCGGTGGAGATCGCCCGGCGGGAGGGCGTCCGACGGCCGTTCCTCGTCATGGACCCCGAGCGGATGCCGCGCCTGCTGACTCAGGTCGAGCAGCTGGACCCCGATACCTCCGGCTTCGTGGACGAACTGCTCGCGGACCTTGGCATGGTCAGGTCGAACAGCGCACTGGCCGACGCGCCGGCCGAACCGCTGACGGATCGGGAGCTGACCGTCCTGCGGTACCTGCCGACGATGATGACCAACGCGGAGATCGCGGCGGAGCTCTTCGTGTCGGTGAACACCGTGAAGGTGCACCTCAAGCGGATCTTCCAGAAGCTGGGCGTGACCAGCCGGCGGGACGCCGTGCACCGGGCTCGTGCACTCGGGCTGCTGAACAGATGAGTCGGGCTCAGGCCTCCGGGTCGGCCGGTTCCTGACGCTGTCCGCCGTCCGCGACGTCGCCGCGATGCCTGACCACCCAGGTCCTCGCTTCGTGCAGCGCCCGCCCGGTCGATTCCCCGACCAGTTCGGTGGCCTCGAAGACGCTGACCGGTCCGGACTTGTCCACTCGGTGGGTACGGCGTAGGAGCTCGGACAGGGCGTGGTCCACGCCGCTCAGGTACAGCCGGCCGCCCACCGATTGCAAGGCGCCGGCGTAGTCGGCCACGACCTTGACGAATGTCGCGCCGACTGAGGTCCGGCCGCGCAGCCGGAGGACGACGGCGGGCGCCTCCGCGCCGGCCGGATCGGGCAATCGGGTGGCCAAGGTCCGCGAGCCCGCGTAGAGCAGGCTGCCGTACACGTCGAGCACCGTCGTCTGATGGCTCGGCAGTCGCTCCGGGGCGGGGTGCTCGGTCCACCGGCCGCCCTCGGCGGGCTTGAGTTCGACGACCTTGAGGTCCATCGCGCCCTGATTGAGTTGCAGCAACAGCGACAGCGTCACGCCCAGCCCGACGGCCGCGGAGACCGGAAGGAACAGGGTCGCGAGGAAGGTCGAGACGATCGCGATCTGCGACGTCGGTCCGGTGCGCAGGATCGTCCTCAGCTCGGCCGGCCGCAGCGAACCGGCGGCCGCGAAGATGAGGACGGCCGCCAGAGTCGGCATGGCGACGGCTCCGATCACGTCGGAGAACGCCGCCAGGATCACCAGCATCCACAGTCCCGCACAGATTGCCGCCCACCGGCTGCGGGCGCCGACTGCCTGGTTCAGAGCCGTCCGGCCGACCGAACCGCCCACCGGCTGGCCGCGGAAGAAGCCGGCCGCGAGGTTGCCGATCCCTTGGGCGATGAAGTCCCGGTCGGGGTTCGAGACGGTTCCGTCGCGGTTGGGTGTGGCCTCGGCGACGCCACTGCCCTGCACCAGGACGATGGCCGCGACGGACAGCGCCCCGGTCACCAGCGGCAACGACAGCATGCCGAGGTCCGGCAGTTGCGGCGCCGGGATCCCGCTCGGAATCGCCCCGAGGTCGTCGACCTGCGCCACCGAGTCGGCGCCGGCGAGGATCACCACCGCGGTCGGGACCACGAGTGCGATCAGGGCGCCCACCGCGGCCAGCCGGGTCCGGGACAGGCCGACGAGGATGCCGAGCGCCGCGAGACCGGCCAGCAGCGAGGCAAGGTCGATCCGGGACGGATGGAACACGACGTCCGCCGCCTTCGCCAGCGCGAAGTCGCCGGTGGCCTCCGCGCCGGTGAGGTCCGGGATCTGGCCGCAGAAGATGTTGACCGAGATCCCGGTGAGGAAGCCGATCATGACCGAGTGCGAGACGAACCGCGTGTACCGCCCCAGCTTGGCGATTCCCGCCAGGATCATCACCACACCGGTCAGGATCGTCAGCAGGAACAGGGCGTCCGGCTTGTCCGCCGGATCCACGTCTTCCAGCGCCGACCCGGCTGCCAGGGCAGCCGCCGTGGTCGCGGTGATCACCATCAGCCGGGTGCTCGACGTCAGCCCGCCGCCGATCGGACCGGCGAAACTCGCGTACAGGCCGTGGATCGGGTTCACGCCGACGAGTACGGCGGCGGCCATCCCGTCCGGCACACCGCTGATCGCGCCCGGCAGACCGGCGACCACGTCGGCGCGCAGGTCACGGCGCGCCGGTCGCATCGAACGCAGCCATCCGGGCACTGGATGCGCGCTCACCTCGGATTGTCTCCTTCGGACGTCGCCGTTGCCGTCGAGCCTAGACGCGGGCGGACGCCGCTACCTCATCCCGGCGAGACGATGCGAACGAGATCGTCTACCACGGGTGACGCGCGTCCTTCCACCCTCAGCTAGCGTCGGCCGGCAGGCGGGGGGTGTGATTCGGAGCCCGGGGATTTGCTCGCCGATCCTGACCGCCGTCATCGCTCTTGGCGTCATCCTCTGAGGGGTGGGTGGCGTCAAGAGCCGGCTGGCCCTCGAAGCGCTCAGCGCCGGTTGCCACGGTCGTCACACGGAGGCGACACAGTGAGCCCGGCCACGTCGAGCTCGGTGTCGATCAGGCTGATGGTTCGCTCCATCGCCGTGGGCTGCAGGCGGCCCACGCCCGCGCCGTGCGGATGGTCGAAGAACACCAGCAGGAACAGCAGCAGGGTGATGACAATCGTCACGCTGCCCATCAGGACGGCCTGCGTCACGGCGCGCTCGGACCGGTCGGCGAAGAACAGCAGGAACCCGAAGATCACCACGGAGATCACCGAGAGGACCAGCCACAAGGGCAGCGGGATGATCCCCTCCGCACCGTGCACCCGGTCGATCCGCGCCTGTTCCCGTTCGGCGGTCTGGTCCATCCACCGGTCGTAGGCCGACTGCTCGGTGGCGGTCTGCGGCTCGACGGTCGAGATGGTCATGAACAGCTCCGCTCCCCAGGGATTGATCGCGTTCCCGAGCGTGCCTTTGTTCAAGGCCTCCCACTCGACCCCGGCCACCGAACGCGCGTAGCAGATCAGCTCGCCGGTCAGCTCCGACGCGGTGCGGTCGGGCAGGAACTGCGCGGTCTCGACCTGTTGCGCCACGATCGTCGCCTCGGACTCGGCGCCGGCCCGCGACTGGTCGTACGAGGTGAACGACAAGAAGATGATGAAACCGAGCAGCACGGAGAAACCCGTGGCGAGGACGCCGAAGACACCCGACGCGCGGTCACTGGCGCTGAAGTAACTGCCCGCCGGCGCCCGCCGGCGCACAAGGAGCATCGCCGTGACGGTGAGCGCGGTCACGAGGACCACGACCAAAGCGGCCCAGACGAGGTTCATGCCGGCCGGCCCGGCTACTTCGCGGCTCCGGGGACGGCTTCTCCTGGTGACACCGGCCGGGACTCGGCCGTCGACCGGCCGGCACCGACCAACACCTGCACGACGGCCAGCAAGGCGACTACGAGAGCGAGTGACCAGAACAGCCGCGAGAGCGAAACATCGTTGCCCCACAGCAGTACGACGACGCCCAGCAGGCCGACCGCCACCCGCAGCCATCCGACGTTCGGCGCGACCCAGCGGCCGGCGTTGCCGACCGGGCTGTCGGACACGGCTCCGCCGATGCTCTCCAGCCCGCCGTTGACGGTGGTGCGTACAGCGGTCCCGTACCTGTTGGAACCGGCGAACCAGCCGATGACGATGAGGATCAGACCCAGCCAGAGGAACACCTGACGACCGCGCTCGAGGTAGGCGAGCAGGGTGTCGTAGAACACCGCGCTGGCCGGACCGAACGTCGTACCGGCCAAGGCGTCGATGAACAGTTGCCGGCCGACCGCCAGCGCCCCCGCCATCAGCAGCGCGTTCGCGGCCAGCGCCGCTCCGATCACCACCGTCATTCGCGGACGGTTCCGGGCGAGCACCAAGGCGATGAGGTAGAGCCCGGCCACTGCCACGATCAACCACTGCGCGATGGGATTCGCGAACGCGTAGATGGTCTTGATCTGCTTCACCTGCGGTGCTTCCATCAGTACGATCTGTTTGTCGACGTCGGGGACCGGGATGTTCTGCACGATCGTGAGCCCCCGGTCGACGAGGCGTTGCTTGACCCGCTCGATCACCTCGGAGACGTCGAGGACGATCTGATCGCCCTGCAGCTGGACGGCGCCCGACTGGTCACCGTCCAGGATGCGCTGGAAGGCCTGCTGGGCTCTGGTGTTGGCGGCGGTCCAGAGGTCGGCGAACTCGTCCGACGCGATGAACTCGCGGACCTGGCGGTCGATCAGGCCGTTGATCGCGGCCGACAGCGGCCCGATCAGCCGCTGGAGCCGGGGCCGGTCGGTGATGACGCCGGCGAACACGTCGTTGAGGATCGCCTCGATGTCGACCTGTTCCTCGATCGCGGCGGTGACCTTCGTGGCGATGGCGTTCTGGACCTCGGGCGAGTTCACCAGCGGGCCGACGGTGTTCACGTAGCGGGTGGTGTCGTTGAGGGTGCGCTGTCCCCAGTACGCGACCGCTGCGGGTGTCGTCAGCAAGGCCGCCAGCAGGACACAGATGATCACCGCGGCCGTACGCCCTCTGGACGGCCGCTCGGCCGCCGGCGCTTGGGCGGGCGCGCTGCGCTCCGGACCAGGCGGAGTGGGGTCTGGATCGGACATGCTGCGCCTCCTCACCTGCCGGCTGCAGTCGATCGTCGCTGCCCCCGGCAACCCGAAACCTCACCCCACGCGGATGAACCGCGCTGAACTCACGCCTGGACGCTGCCCGGGTAGCCGGGTGCCTGCCGCCGCGATACCGCGCTCGACGCCCAGTGCACGACATCGAGCAGGCCGGCGAAGACCACCCAGAACCAGTCGGATCCGCTCAGGCCGCCGCCGCCCGTGTAGAGAATGACGTACATCAGCGTCGCGAAGGGGAGAAACACGATCCCGAGCAGCGGCCAGATCCAGGAGTCGAACGCGGCGTCCACCATTCTGGGACGCGCTATCCAGACGATCAGCAGCGCGAACCGCGGAAAGACGCCGGCCAGCAAGACGAAGAAGCACCCCATGTCGATCCCCCTCGCGCCCAGGGCGGGCGTCGCTGTGGATCGTTGCGCGCGTGTCGACGGCCGGCATCATCCGGACGGGGTGAATCGAGCCGGCGCCCGTCGTACCTCGTCCGCCTGGGGTGAGGCAGACCGGCCGCGGCGGCGGCATCGTGGCCACGATCGGTACGCCGGGCCGCGTGCGCCCCGGTCGCCCGGAGAGGAGAGACCCGTGGGATCCGACAACAACGCTCCCGTCGTCCTGTACATCGCCGCCTACATGGATTCGCAGGCAGCACGGGGTGACTGGGACGCCATCAAGAAAGCCGCGTCCGACGATCTGATCAAGGTCGAAGGGCTCGTCCTCGTCAGCCGCGGGGCCGACGGCAAGATCAACGTCGACGACGACTTCCACACAGCCCGTAGAGGCGCAGTGCTGGGCGCCGTCGGTGGCGCGGTCATCGGTCTCATCTTCCCACCGAGCCTGCTGGCCGGCGCAGCGGTCGGTGCGGGCGCGGGACTTGGTATCGGTGGGCTCAAATCCCACCGGGAGAAGGCCGCGATCAAGGCCGATGTCGAGGACTCCTTGCCGGCGAACAGCTCGGGAATCGTCGCGCTGTTCGAGGCGGTGTGGGTCACGAAGGTCGACGAGGCGCTGGAGCACGCGGACAAGCTCACCAAGCACGAGGTCGACGCGGACAGCGTGAAGGAGGTCAAGGACGCCGCCCAGTAGCGCCGTTTGCAACGGCCGTTCGACTCGGCGCCTCATCCGCGTGGGGTGAGGCGCTCACGGGCGTGTCAGGCACAGCATCCAGACAGGGCCGCCGCCGATTCCGGCGGCGGCCGACGCACCGAGAGGAGATGCCAAAGATGGCTGCGAAACGAGGCGGAGGGGCGATGGCCGGCTTCGTCATTTTCGCCGGCGTGATGATGGTCATCACGGGGCTGGTCAACGTCTTCCAAGGACTCGTTGCGCTGTTCGACGACGAGCGTTTGGTGATCACGCCGGACAAGTTCATCGTCGTGGACGTGACCGGCTGGGGCTGGGTGCTCCTGATCTCCGGTCTGATCCTGCTGGCCGTCGGCGCCGGCGTGCTCGTGGCGCAGACCTGGGCCAGGATCACGGCGATCGTGGTCGTGGGCCTGCACATCGTGGCGCAGATCCTGTCGCTCGGGGCCTACCCGTTCTGGTCGCTGCTGATGATCGCGCTGGACACCGTCATCCTGTACGCGCTCACCGCTCGCTGGTCCGACGTACGGGAGCGGATCGGCAGGCACGGCGAGGTGGACGTGGCGTGGAACGGCCACGACGAGGACGTCCAACCCACAGCCGCCGAGCAACAGCAAGTCCCGCCGAGGACCTGACCGAGAGGCTTACCTAGGGGGCTCCCCGGCGGGAGCCCCCGTCGTCTGCCTCCGGCTGCGGGTCGCGCCAGTTCGCGCCGGTCTCCTGCACGTACCGCGCGACGGCGTCGTCGAGGGTCGGCAGGAAGTGCGCCGGATCGATCGTGCGGGTGAGTTCGTACCGCTCGATCTTCGCGCGCACCGGGTCCTTCATCTCCGCGAAGACCAGGGACACCCCGCGGTCGTTCAGCCAGGCGTCGAGCTCTTGCAGCATGTCGGAGGCCGTGGTGTCGACATCGGTGATCGGCTCGGCGGCGACGATGATCCAGCGCAGATCGGGATGATCCACGGCGATCTCCCGGACCTTGTCACTGAACATCCGCGCATTCGCGAAGATCAGCGGCGCGTCGTACCGGTAGACGACCAGGCCCGGCAGCAGTTGCGCATCCGGGTAGCTGCGGGTGTCGTGCAGGCCGGAAATGCCGTCCACCCGGCCGAGCTCGGCCGCGTGTGGCCACCAGACGCGGCGGAAGACGTTCAGGATGGACAGGCCCACGGCGATGAGGATGCCGGGCAGCACCCCCAGGAGCGCCACGCCGAGCAGCGCGATGATCGACAGCCCGAACTCGGTACGGCGCTGGTGCCACAGCCGGCGCGTACCGGCGATGTCGGCCAGTGACAGCGCGGCGGCGATGACGATCGCGCCCAGCGTCGGCTGCGGCACGTACTGCATCAGGGAGGTGGCGAACACCAGGACCACGGTGATCATCCCGGCGCCGATGATGCCGGTCACCTGGGACCGGGAGCCGGCCTGCTCGGCGACGGCGGTGCGGGATCCGCTGGTGCTGACCGGGAAGCCCTGGAAGAACCCGGCCGCGATGTTGGCGGCGCCGATGCCGACCATCTCCTGGTTTCCGCGCACCCGATCGCCTTTGCGCGCGGCGAACGCCGAGGCCGTGGACATGGTGTCGGCGAGCGCGACGACGGCGATGGCGAACGCCCCGGCAAGGAGCGGCGGCAGATCGCTCCAGCTCACCGCGGGGATCGTGAACGGCGGGAAACCCTGGGGGAGCACGCCGACCGTGTCGACGCCGTTCTCCTCCAGGTCGAGAGCGTTGACCAGCAGCGCGGCCACCACCACGACGATCAGGACGCTCGGCAGTTTGGGCAGCAGCCGGTTCAGCAGCAGGATGCCGGCGAGCGAACCGATCCCGAGGATCGCGGCCGTCGCGTTGGCCGCGCCGTCCGCGAGCCCGGTGAAGAAGTCACCCGTCTCGGCGATCAGGCCGTCGGCGTCGACCGAGAAACCGAAGAGCTTGTCCAGCTGACCGATCACGATGGTCAGCGCGAGCCCGTTCATGTAGCCGATCTGGGTCGGCTTCGACAACAGGTCCGCCACGAACCCGAACCGGGCCACGCCGGCGACCACCATCACGACGCCGACCATCACGGCCAGCATCGAGGCGAGCGCGACGGCGCGAGCAGGGTCGCCGTTGGCGAGCAGGAGTGGCGCGATCGTTGCCGCGATCATCGGTCCCAGGGACGAGTCGGGACCCAGCACCAGGACCCTGGAGGGACCGAAGACCGCGTAGCCGAGCAGGCACAGGATCGAGGTGTACAGCCCGGTGACCGGTGGCAGTCCGGCCAGCTCGGCGTACGCCATGCCCTGTGGCACCAGCAGTGCCGACAGCACGAGTCCGGCGACGACGTCCCTCGGCAGCCAGGACCGCTGGTACGACCTGGCCACTCCGATTCCCGGCACGTACTCCTGCCACCAGGGCAGTTTCACCTCGGGCGGGTCGGTGACGGCGGCCATGGTGGTCAGTCCGGCCGGTCTACTTGGCCGCGAACGGGTCGGCCGCCGCGCCCTCAGGGGCCTGGTCTTCCAGGGTGACCTTGATCTCCTGCAGCGCCTTGCGTGCTTCCTTGCTGACCGTGGGGTAGCGCGGATCGATCTCGATCAGCGTGTTGGCGATCACCGCGGCGGCGGCGATCCGCGCGTACCACTTGCGGTCGGCGGGAATCACGTACCAGGGCGCCCACTCGGTGCTGGTCCTGGACAGCATCCGCGAGAACGCCCGCTGGTAGTCGTCCCAGTACTCGCGCTCGCGGATGTCGGCCGCGGAGAACTTCCAGTTGTGGTCGCGCAGGTCGATGCGCCGCAGGAAGCGGATCCGCTGCTCCTCCTGGGACAGGTTCAAGAAGAGCTTCACGATCTTGATGCCGTTGTCGCTGAGCGTTCGCTCCCACTCGTTGATCTCGCGGTAACGCCGTTTCCACAGGCCTTTGCGGGAGCCGCGCGGAAGCTTCTGGCGGTCGAGGAGCTCGGGGTGCACGCGGACCACGAGCACCTCCTCGTAGTGCGAGCGGTTGAAGATCCCGATCTCACCGCGGGCCGGCAACTTCAGCCCGTAGCGCCACAGGTAGTCGTGGTCGAGCTCCTCGCTGGAGGGGACCTTGAAGCTGTTCACCGACACGCCCTGCGGGTTGACCCCGGTCATGACGTGCCGGATCGTGCCGTCCTTCCCGCCGGCGTCGAGCGCCTGCAGCACCACCAGCACACCGTGGGTGTGCTGCGCGTACAGCCGGGACTGGTACTCCGACAGCAGTTCGGTGCCCTGGACCAGTAGTTCGCGGCCGCGCTTCTTCGACTGGATCATGCCCCGGAAGTCCGGCTCGAAGTCCCTGGCCAGGTTGACCCTCGACCCCGGTTTGACGCGGAACGGCTCGATGAACTCGGCGATCCGTTGCTCTCGAGAGGTCATTCCCTGCTCCCAACCTCGGCGGGCGTCGGCGGTGTGTGCCGGGCCCGGGCCGGCGCGACGGCGTTTTCGGGGCTGAGAGGCGCCGGCTTCCGCTGCCCCCGCCTGGTGAGCAGCTTGTCCAGCTCGACGACGATCGGGAGCAGCGCGGCCAGGCCGAAGCAGACGAGCCACTGGCGCGGGCTGAGCGCGATTGTGAGCAGCCCGTCCTGGAGCGTCGGGAGCTGGGTCGCCAGGGACAGCAGGACCACCGGGATCACGGCGATCGCCAGCGCCTTCACGATCGGAGGGGTCAGGCCGCTGGCCGGGGCGCGCCGGTTGACCACCGCGTTGAACATGGTCCCCAGACCCATCACGACGAAGGTCATTGTCATCGACACGGTGCCCTGCGTCGTACTCGGCTCGTCCGGCCCTGCCACCAGCGGCGCGAACGCCGCCAGGAACAGCACGAAGGCGTAGCCGACCCACCTGATCACGGCGTTCCGGTTCGTGATCGGTACGCCGGGGTCGCGCGGCGGACGGTGCATGACCGCGGGATCACCGGGGTCGACGGCGATGATCACGACACCGACAGCGGTGGCGAAGAACAACAGGAACAGCACCATCGACGGAGTCATCGCCACCCCGTCGTTGATGTCGAACACGGTGGCGGCGAGGAAGAGCAGGACCAGCCCCAGCAACTGCGTCATCTGGTACCGGACGTACGAGACGACCTTGTCGTAGACGCGCCGGCCGATCTCGACCGCGTGCACGAGAGTGCCGAAGTTGTCGTCGGTGAGCACCATCCGCGCGGCCTGCTTGGTCACCTCGCTGCCGCTTCCCATCGCCACCCCGATGTCAGCCTGCTTGAGGGCAGCCGCGTCGTTGACCGCGTCACCGGTCATCGCGACGATCAGGCCCTGCTCCTGCATGGCCTGCGCGAGCCGCAGCTTGTCCTCGGGGGTGACCCGTCCGAACACGTGCAGCTCGGACAACCGTTGTTTCAGCTGCTCGTCGGTGAGCGCCTGCAGTTCCTGGCCGCTGATCGCGCCGGGACCAAGGCCCAGATCCTCGCCGATCGCCTGAGCGGTGACCGCATGATCGCCGGTGATCATGCGTACGTCGATCCCCGCGTTCAGCGCCGTACGGACCGCGCTCTTCGCCTCCGTGCGCAGCGGGTCGATGATGCCCGCCAACCCGACGAACGACAGCCCGGTGGTCAACGCCATGGGGTCGCCGGTCATCGTGGCGAGCTCGTCGTCGGTCACCAGACGGGCCGCGAACGCGAGGACCCGCAGGCCTTTCTGCCCCATCCGGGTGTTGGCCTCGTCGATGCCTTGCCGCGACTGCGCGATCGGGACCTGTGAGCCGCTGAGCGGTCCGCCGGCTTGGCTGCAGCGTGCGACGACGACGTCCGGCGCGCCCTTGACCAGCTCGATGACGTGCTCGACGCCGTCCACGGTCACCCGATGGAAGGTGGCCATGAACTTGTACTCGGAGTCGAACGGAACCTCCGCCAGCCGCGGGTAGCTGCGCCGCGTCTCCTCCGCGTCGATGCCGAGTTTCGCGGCCAGTACCACCAGCGCCGCCTCGGTCGGGTCGCCGATCACCTGGCCGGCGTCATCGACCACTGCGTCGCTGTCCAGGGCCAGTCCGAGGCCGAGGCGGGTGAAGTCGGGGACCGGGACGCCCGCCACCGAACGGATCGCGCCGCTCTTGCGGTAGCCCTCTCCGTCGACGGTGAACCAGGACCCGCTCGCGTACAACGTGGAGACCATCATCTGGTTCAGCGTCAGCGTTCCGGTCTTGTCGGTGTTGATCGCGCTCGTCGCACCGAGGGTCTCGACGTCGGTGAGGTTCTTCACCACGGCCTTCGCGTCGGCCAGCTCGCGCGCACCGAGCGACAGCAGGCCGGAGACGAACGCCGGCATGCCGGTGGGGATCGCCGAGATGGCCATCGCGGTCCCGAGCAACAGCAGGTCCTTGCCCGGGATCCCGCGGAACAGGCCGACCACCACGATCACCGCGACCGCTCCCCAGGCGATGATCCCGAGAACCTTCGTCAGTGAGTCGAGCTCGCGCTGCAGCGGCGACCGGGTGCGCTTCACCGAGGTGAGCATCGTCGCGATCCGCCCCATCTGCGTCTGCAGTCCGGTCGCGGTGACCACGATGGTGCCGGTGCCCCGGGTCACGGAGGTGCTCTGGAACAGCATGTTGGTCTGGTCGCCCAGGCCCACGTCGGGGGAGGCCAACGCACTGGTGCCCTTGGCGATCGGTGCGCTTTCCCCGGTCAGCGCAGCCTCCTGGGCTTCCAGCGTCGCGGACCGGACGATGCGTCCGTCGGCGGGCACGATGTCGCCTGCCTCGACCTGGACGAGGTCGCCCGGAACCACCTCGGTGGCCGCGATCATCGTCACCTCGCCGTCGCGGACGACCCGCGCCTGCGGTACCTGCAAGGTGGCCAGCGCGTCGACGCTCGCCCGCGCCGTCAGTTCCTGGCGGGTGCCGAGGCCGACGTTCAGCAGGATGAGCAGGGCGACGATGATGCCGGTCGAGAGCTCCCCGATCAGCAGGCTGACGATGGTGACCGCGATGAGCATGATGTTCATCGGGTCGCGCAGTTGCTGGGCGGCCACGACCCAGATCGAGGGCGGCTTCTCCGCGGGGATCTCGTTCGGCCCGTACGACGACAGCCTGCGGGCCGCCTCGTCCGCCGAAAGGCCCGAGTCGGCGTCGGAGCCGGCGGCCGCGACCACCGCCTCCGCGGCGAGCGCGTACGGCGCTTTCCCGGCGGTCACCGATGACGTTGCGCTGCCGGTCTCCGCACCGGTCTCCATGCCGGTCTCACTCACGCGTTTCTCCCCTCGCGCCGACGTCAGACCTGTTCGATGGCGTCGATCCGGTTCGAGCTGATGGCTTTGGCGAAATCTGCGAAGTCCTGGTCGTTCTGGGTCGCGTAGCGTTCGGAGAAGTCGGTGATCGACTTGTCGAAGGCGTCGTCCTCGCCGAGGTAGGCCGCGATGGACACCGGGTCGCCGGACCGGGCATGGGCCCGGGCCAGGGTCCAGCCACACTGGCGCGCGTAGAAGGCCAGCGCGGCGGGCTCCATCAGCTCCACCAGCGCGGAGCCCTTCATGTCGCGCAGTTGGCGCCAGTAGTAGAACCGGTCGGCCTGAACGCCCTTGGACCAGCCGAGGAAGATGTCGCTGCTGGCCTGCATCAGCCGCTGGCCCTGGACCACTCGCTCGCCCGCCTGCTTGAAGGCGCTCTTGCGCAACGGTCCTTCGAGCACCGACCGGGTGGCTTCCTTCACCTGGAGGAACAGCGGATCGCTGCGGTCGCGGCCCTGCAGCAGGACGATGAACGCCCGGGTCCCGACGCTGCCGACGCCGACGACCTTCCGGGCCCAGTCGACCATCTCGAAGCGTTCCAGCAGTTGCCGGAGGTCGATCCGAAGGCTGGAGCGGTACCCCCGGAACAGGTCGACGACGGCGTCCTCGAGTTGCTTGGCGTCGAGGCCGTACATCGCGTGCAGCTCGCGCCCGGGCACGATCACCGGCGGGACACTGGCGATACGGTAGCGGCCGTCGACCTCCTCGCTGAGCTTCGCCAGGGCCTGCTCGCTGTTGCGGGAGTGCGCCTTCAGGGCGTTCTTCTGGAAGCGCTTCTGGGCCTCCTTCAGCTGCTTGCCCGTCATCGTGGTCGTACCCTCGTCCGCGCCGGTGTCCTTCTGCTTGCCCTTCTTGGATCCCTTGCCCTTGGCTTTGCTCTTGCCGTCGGCGCCGGCACCGGCACCGGCGAAGAAGGCGTCCACCGCCTGCCTGATCTGCTCCTCGGAGGTGTGGGCGTACCACACGTCGAGAGTTCTCATGGCCGCGAACTCGGCCATCGTCTCCCGGTAGGAGGTGACACAGGCCTTCGTGATCGCGCGGGTGTCCGAGGCCGAGCAGCCGTTGTTCTGGGCTGCCACCGTGAAACTCGCCGCCAGTCGCTTGACGTCGTACTCGAACGGGCCCGGAAGGGTCTCGTCGAAGTCGTTGATGTCGAACACCAGCCGTCGCTCCGGGGAGGCGAAGACGCCGAAGTTCGACAGGTGGGCGTCCCCGCAGAGCTGGACCTCGAGGCCGGCCGTCGGGGTCCCGGCGAGATCGACGGCCATGATCTTGGCCGCACCGCGGTAGAACGTGAACGGCGAGACCATCATCCGGCCGTGCCGCACCGGCACCAGGTCCGGCTCCCGACGGAGGTTCTGCTCCTCGATGAGTGCCACCGGGTCCGGCCGGTCGGTGGCGGGTTGCCATCCTGTGTGACTGTCCGGCATCGCCAGGGTGCGGGCCTGCAGACCGCGGTCCCGGCGCTCCTCCAACGTCAAATGCTGAACTTTCGCCGACATCTCCGCCCGCCCCTCTCTGTCGCAGGCGCGACTCGCCGGATGAGCCGGGTACTCGCCCGGCGAGCCGCGTACGGCGCCGACGATTCAGCAGAACCGGGGTCGCCGCATCACCCCTGATGGACGATCAGCAGGGCCGGATTCATCCGGGGTGTGGGATGCCTGGCGGAGCGGACGGGTGTGGTGTGAGTTCATGAAGCGACGGGTTGCGGCGGTGGTGGCGCTGGTGGTCGGGGCGGCGACGGTTGTGCTCGGTGTGGTGGTCGCCATCAGCCAGTTTCCGCGTGGTCTCGGGGTGCTGGCCTGCGTCGTGATCGCCGCCGTCTCGGCCTGGTACGGCGCACTGCGCAGAGGGGTCGCCCGCGCGGCCGGGCTGTACATCGGGGTGCTGGCCCTTGCCGGTGCGGTGATCCTGATTGCCGTGGGTGGATCGTTCGGCGTCGACCTGCTCGTCCTGGCCGGGCTCCTGATCACCCTGGCCGCGACGCGAGCCAGCTTCAGCTCGCACGTGGATCTGCCCCGTGTTCCCGCCCCACGGCACCCCGTGCTGTTCTACAACCCGCGCTCCGGCGGCGGGAAGGCAGAACGCTTCGCGCTCGCCAAGGAAGCGCGGGACCGGGGGATCGAGCCGATCGAGCTGAAGGCCGGGGACGATCTCGAGACCCTGGTCCGCGGTGCGGTCGAGCGGGGCGCCGACGGACTCGCGATGGCCGGCGGTGACGGCTCGCAGGCGATCGTCGCCGCGATCGCCGCCGAGCGCGCCCTGCCGTACGCCTGCGTGCCGGCCGGCACCCGCAACCACTTCGCACTCGATCTCGGGGTCGACCGTGACGACGTCGTCGGTGCGCTGGACGCGTTCGTCGACGGCGGGGAGCGGCTGGTGGATCTTGCCGAGGTCAACGGCCGGGTGTTCGTCAACAACGTGTCGCTCGGCCTGTACGCCGAAGCCGTCCAGCGATCCGGTTACCGCGAGGCGAAGCTCCGGACACTGCTCGACACCGTGCCGGACGCACTCGGTGCCGGGGGCAGCGAGCTCGACATGCGCTGGACCGGTCCCGGCGGCGATGGACACCGCGGTGGTGCTGCCGTGCTGGTGTCCAACAACAAATACAGGCTCGGCCGCGCCGTCGGTTCCGGCACCCGCCCGCGCATCGACGACGGGCTGCTCGGCATCACCGTCCTCGGGGCGCCCGCGGACAGCGCTGAACGCCGTCTTCAGCGTCCTTGGCGAGAGTGGTCCGCACCGACCTTCGAGGTCGAGGCCGATCGCCCACTCCCGGCAGGCATCGACGGGGAGGCTCTGGTTCTCGACGCGCCGCTGCATTTCCGGATCCGGCCCGGAGTCCTCCGGGTGCGGATCGCGCACCAGCACCCTGGAGCATCGCCGTCGGCGACGGCTCCCGAAGGTCTGCGGGACGGCCTGGCCGAACTGGTGCGCGTCGCCCTCGGCCGGGACCGGAAACCGGCGAGCTGACCCCCTGGAGGCCTCGACATGTTTGCCAAGAACAACGACTTCGAGTTCACGTGGTGACCGAAGCGAGTTCGACCTCGCCTGCTGACAGCCGTCCCGGGTCCGGGCCGCTGCGCCGCCTCGAGGCCTGGGACCACGCGGTGTTCCGGTCGGTGGCGCGGATGTCGACGCCGGTGCTGGACGAGCCGCTGCGGCGGGCGTCCGACTTCGCCAACTTCTCCAAGCCGTGGTTCCTCGTGGCCGGCGCCCTCGCGCTGTTCGGTGGCCCACAGGGTCGGCGCGCTGCCGTGACGGGCCTCAGCGCGATCGGGGTCGCGTCGTTCGTGGTCAATCAGCCGATGAAGAGGGCGGCGAGAAGACGGCTCCGGCCCGACCGGGACGACCACGGAGTCCCGGTCCAGCGATGGGTACGGATGCCGTCCTCTGGATCCTTTCCGTCCGGACACTCCGCCTCCGCAGCGGCCTTCGCCGTCGCGGTAGGAGGCGTCCTGCCGGCGCTCCGGCCGGCCCTGCGGGCGTCAGCGTCGGTCGTCGCCTTCTCCCGGGTGTACACGGGAGTGCATTACCCGAGTGACGTTCTGGTCGGGGCGACCGTCGGCGCGCTGTCCGGGCGAGCGGCCGCGTGGCTCGCGCTGCGCCGCCGGCCACCCTCCGCAGCAGTCGAGAAGAAGACTTGACCCTTCACCTCGTGCTGGAACCGAGCTGATGATGGGCAGGGCGTCGTGACCGCGGGCCGGGGCTCACCTCGTCGCCGGCTTGCTCGTGGCGGACGTACCGCCTGCCGAGCGGCCCGGCCGAGACACCGTGCAGCACCACACTCAGCAACACGGTGAGAGACACCGCGGCGACAGCACGTTCCACCAACTCGGTTTCGCCCAGCTCCTCGACCGCGAGCAGCGCGAACACGACCGACGCCAGGCCCCGGGGACCGAACCATCCCACGAAGCCGACGGTGCGCAGGTCCAGTCCCTTCCCGATCAAGGCCAGGGCTACCGGCACCATCCGGACCACGGTCAGGCTCAGTACGGCGTACGCGAGCAGCGGCCAGCCGAAGTTGTGCACGGCGATCGGCACCAACGCGGCTCCGAACAGGAACCAGACGACGAACGCCAGGATCTCGCCGAGAAGTTCCGGCGGTTCGACGGCGTCGTCCGCGTCGAGCACCTCCTCGTCCAGTCCGGCCCGGAAGGCCAGTCCGGCCAGGAACGCCGCGATGAATCCGTTGCCGCTGAAGGCGATCGCGAGGGCGAAGCTGCCGAGCGCCGCCGCGAGCGTGCCGAGTCTCAGGGCACCGCGACTGGTCCAGCGCCGCTGCGAACCGAACATCAGGAGCCTGGCGCCTCCCAGGCCGATCACCAGACCGACGGTGACGCCGACCGCCAGCTCCACCAGCGCGCCGCCCCCATCGGTGGAGGTCCCGTCCGGGCGTGCGGTTCCGAGTTCGGCGGCGGCGACGGCGAGCGTGAACGTGACGACCGGCGTGACGATGCCGTCGTTGAGTCCACTCTCCACGTTCAGCGCGCGACGCAGGCGCATGGGGATCCGCTCGTCGTTGATGACCTGTGCACTGAGAGCGGCATCGGTGGGGGCCAGCGCGGCGCCCACGAAACCTGCCAGAGCCCAGGTGAAATCGTCGAAGAACCACGCCGCCAGCAACGATCCGAACACCACCGAGAGCGGGAGCCCGATGCCCAGCAGACGCCCGGGGAGATAGATGTCGTGCTTCAACCGCGAGATGTTGACCCGGGCCGCGTCGGCGAACAACAACAGCGCGAGGGTCAGCTCCGCGGTCAGGTGGACCGACGGGGTGCCGACGTCGAGCGTCAGGGGTCCCCAGTCCGGGTTCCCCAGCACGAAGCCGGCGACGGTGAAGACCAGCGGACCGGTGATGTTCGCCCTCGCCAGCAGGTCCGAGGTCACGGCCCACGCCAGGACGAGCAGCGCGAGGACCGCGAACGCGGCTTCGGTCATTACCGCGCCGGCGCGTGCCGCCGCGACCAGCGGCTGCGGCGGCAGAGCGCACGGACGTAGAAATCGCCCAGTTCGTAGTGCTGCTCAGGTGAGCTGGGCAGTGACTCGGCCGAGCCGAAGGTGACGTCCTCGATGGTGAGCCGGGAACCTCGACTCAGGGCGTCGTGGTAGCCGACCAGCCGGTCGTTGACGCGCAGGTACGTCTTGCCGCTGGTGTGCCAGTCGAAGCGCAGATCAGCGAACCGGCTGATGGAGTTCGGCAACTGGCCGATGTCGTGCCAGATCCGGTGCAGCCGGACCCGGACCAGCGCCTGGAAGGCCGTCAGCGGTTCGAGCCGGAGGTCGAACGAGTTCCCGAGGCGAAGGATCCGCAGTGATGAGGTGACGGCTGGATCGGTCTGCCTGATCCGCAACCTGCAGCTGAGCCCGACGACATCCACCAGCGGGGTGTCGAGGACGTAGTTCAGACCGCGGCCGGGCGCGATCAGCACGGCGCCGTCGGACGGCTGCAGGGCGGGCGAGCCTGGTGACAGGCTGCCGGGCAGGCCTTGCAACGCCTGGACGTCGTGGTCCGGGAACTCGTTCAGCAACACCGAGCGCCACATGGTGATCTCCTCATCCGGCTTGCTCCGCGGCGACTTCGCCGGGCGGGACTTCGCCGGGCGGGACTTCGGCAGGCTCCACGGCCGGGGCATGCTCCGGCGGTTGGCCGCCGGAGATGAGGCCGCTGAGCCAGCGGGTGGAGGGGTCGGCGTCCAGGAGCAGGGCCTTGACCAGGAGCGACAGCGGGATCGCCAGTACGGCGCCCACCGGGCCGAGGATCCAGGCCCAGACGATCAGCGAGAGGAACGTCAGCGTCGTGGACAGGCCGACCGCGTCGCCGACGATCTTCGGCTGGATGATCGACTGGATGATGAAGTTGATGACGCTGTACGCCACGATCACCCACAGCAGGGTCGCCCAGCCCTGGTCCAGCAGGCCCAGCAGCGCGGGCGGCACCACGCCGATGAAGAACCCGACGTTCGGGATGTAGTTGGTGATGAACGCGAGCAGTCCCCACAGCCAGGGCAACGGGATGTCCAGCAGGTAGAGGACCCCGACGTCGAAGATCGCGACGATGAGGCCGAAGACGGTGGACACGATCAGGTAGCGGGTCGTGTTCCGGGCGAAGCCGGCCAGCGCGCCGATGATGTCCGGCCGAACCCGCGCCGCCTCGCCCAGGCGGTCCGCGAACGGGGCCGCGTCGATGCACATGAAGAACAGGACGACGACGATGAGCCCCAGGCTCGAGACGACCCCGAGCAGTCCGGTCAGCCAGCCTTGCACGACACCGAACAGCTGGCTGAGATCGATCTGTTGCAGTGCGGCCTCGAGCTGATCGGCGCCCACGCCCCGGTCGGCCAGCCAGCCGCGAGCATCGTTCACCAACTCGTCGAACTTCTCCTCGTACGTCGGCAGCAGAGTCGCCAGCTTGGCCACCGAGTAGCCCAGCGCAGCAGCCATTCCGAGGAGGAAGACGTAGACGACGACGAGCGCGATCACGGCGGCAAGCCACCCCTTGACTCCGCGCCTGACCAGCAGCCGGCGCAGCGGGCTCACCGCGATCGTCAGCACGAGCGCGAGGAAGACCGGACCCGCGATGTGCGAGAACCCGCGCAGCCCGGCGGCGGTCAGTACGGCGCCCGCGGTGCCGAGCAGGACGACGACCCCACGCGGCAGCGCCCAGGCGGCCGCGGCTGGATCCACTTCCGGATCTGCTGCCGGAACCCGGCCGTCGGGTGACTCCGTGGAGCCTGCGGACATCGCAACCCCCTCTCGCCGACTCACCCGGGCTTCGAAGATCACTCAGATCGTCCTGGGCAGCATCACCCACCCCGGATGATCCTCGGCCGCGTCGGTGTGGCGCTGGGTCATCCGGTCGGGGTGAGGCGGCGCCGGAGGTCGCTGCGAGACGCTGCCCCTGATTCCGTGACGAGCTAGAGCGGCCCTGCGAAGGAGGCCGGATGGGTGACGGGTCGCAGGCCGGCGCCGCCAGAGCGAACCAGGATCGGCAGCCGTCCGATTACGCCGGGGCGATCTACGGATCTCTGCTCGCGGCGTCGGTGGTGGCCGGTACCGGTCCCGGGCAGGAGCCGCCACACCCTGGCGAGCTGATGGTGCTGCTGCTCGCGACCGGCGTGGTGTTCTGGCTGGCCCATGTGTACGCCCATCTGGTCGGCGAGCACTCGACCCGAGCACTCATGTCCTGGCGGGAGTTCCGCGTCGCGGGCCGGCGGGAGTGGCCGATCGTGCAGGCCGCCGTACCTCCCGCGGCAGCCGCCGGCATCGCCGGGCTGCTCGGGGTGCCGGACGCCGGCGCTGCCTGGCTGGCGCTCGCGGTGGCCGTCGGATCTCAGTTGGGGTGGGCGCTGTACGTCGCCGCCAGAGCCGGCGCCACCTGGACCCGCCTGGTTGCCGCGGGGGTGGTCAACCTCGTCCTGGGCCTGGTGATCGTCCTGCTGAAGGCCGCCTTGACGCACTGAGAGGTGTCACGATGATCGACCAGACCGCCGGGAAGTGGTTCCTCCGACCGGACGAGCGCGGCAACCCCGGCACGGACATCGACCGGATGGGCGACGTGGACGGGTCCTGGATCGAGGGCAACCTGGTGCGGCCGCTGATTCACGGCGCGACCTACTTCCGCCGGCTGTACGAGGAGCTGTGCGCCCTGCGGTCCGGCGACCGGGTGTACTTCACTGACTGGCGCGGCGACGCGGACGAGAAGTTGCTTCCGGACGGCCCGACGATCGGGACCGTACTGGCCGATCTGGCTCGGTCGGGGGTCGAGGTCAGAGGACTGCTGTGGCGCTCGCACTCGGACCACCTGCACTTCAACGCCCGGGAGAACCAGCGGCTGGGGACGAAGCTGAACGAGGCCGGCGCCGAGGTCCTGCTCGACCAGCGGGTCCGGCGGATGGCGTCGCACCACCAGAAGCTGTTCGTCATCCGGCACGCGGGCCGGCCCGAACTGGATGTCGCCTTCGTCGGCGGTATCGACCTGTCCCACCAGCGCCGCGACGACGGCGACCACCGGGGGGATCCGCAGCAGGCGCCGATGGATCCCAGGTACGGCGACCGCACGCCGTGGCACGACGCGGCGCTGGAGATCCGCGGACCGGCCGTCGGCGATCTGCTCCGCACCTTCTGCGAGCGCTGGGACGACGGCAATCCGCTGGACCGGCGGACGCCGCACCGGATGATCGTGCAGCGGCTCGCCCGGATGCCACGCCATCCGCAGCCGCTGTCCGAGGCGTTCCCCGATCCGCCGCCGGCCGGACCGCACGCCGTTCAGGTGCTCCGCACGTACGGCCACAAGCATCCCGGCTATCCGTTCGCGCCCGACGGGGAGCGGAGCATCGCCCGTGCGTACGCCAAGGCGTTCAGCAATGCCCGGAGCCTGATCTACGTCGAGGACCAGTACCTGTGGTCCGAGCTGATCGCCCGCGGGCTCCACGACGCCCTGGATCGGTCGCCCGAGCTCCGGCTGATCGTCGTCGTACCGCGGTATCCGGCCGACGACGGGGCGCTGAGTGGACCGCCGGCCCGCTTCGGCCAGTTGCGCGCCGTGCGGATGCTGCGGCGGACCGCGCCCGGGCGGGTCGGGATCTACAACCTGGAGAACGACGCGGGGGCGCCGATCTACGTCCACTCGAAGATCTGCATCGTCGACGACGTCTGGTTCACCTGTGGCTCGGACAACTTCAACCGCCGGTCCTGGACCAGCGACAGCGAACTCACCTGCGCCGTCCTGGACTCGACGGTCGAGCACGGCGACCTCGTTGCCGACGGCACCCGGCGGCTCCCGCGGGAGCTGCGGCTGGAGGTGTGGTCGGAGCACCTCGGCCGGACCCGGCGCAGCCTGGCGAAGCTCGACGCGCAGGCCGGCTTCGACCTGTGGCAGCGGACCGCGGCCGACCTCGACGCCTGGTACGCCGGAGGCCGCAAGGGCGCACGGCCACCCGGGCACATCCGCCCGCACGTGACCCAACCCGTGTCCCGGTTCCAGGCGTTCTGGGCGGAGCCGCTCTACCGGGTGATCTACGACCCCGACGGCCGTCCGCGTCGGATGCGCCGGCGTGGGGAGTTCTGACATGGGGAGTTCCGACGTGGGCGCCGAGGTGCTGTTCTGGTGCGTCGTCCTGGCGCGCTTCGCGCTGCCGCTGCTGATCCCGTCGTTCCCGCTGCCGGCGATCCTCGCCTGCCTGCTGCTCGACGGTGTCGACCAGACGATCTTCCAGCTGTTCGGGTACGACCCGCCGTTCTACCAGAGCTACGACAAGGCGATGGACGTCTTCTACCTGTCCATCGCGTACCTGGCCAGCCTGCGGAACTGGACCAACCCCTCGGCCGTCCGGGTCAGCCGCTTCCTGTTCTTCTACCGCCAGATCGGCGTGGTGGCCTTCGAGCTCACCGGCGCGCGGTTCCTGCTGCTGCTGTTCCCGAACACGTTCGAGTACTACTTCATCGCCTACGAAGGGGTTCGCACCCGGCGGAACCCGCTGCGCTACGCGCTGAAGTTCTGGATTCTGGTGGCCGGCGGGATCTGGATCTTCGTCAAGCTGCCGCAGGAGTACTGGATCCACATCGCCCAGCTGGACCTGACCGACACGATCCGGGACGTGTCCTGGTTCCTGCCGGCGCTCGCGGTCGCCGTACTCGCGCTGCTCGCGGTCCTGTACTTCGTCGTTCGCCCGCGACTGAGCCCGCCCGACTGGTCCTGGCGGTTCCGCGCCGACCCGCTGCCCGAGGGGATCGACGAGGCCCAGGAGCGCGCCGCGTACCAGGCCGCGCACCGGAAGGTGTTCGACACCACGACCCTGGAGAAGGTCTTCCTGATCGGCCTGATCAGCGTGATCTTCGGTGAGCTGCTGCCCGGCGTCGAGACGACCAGCCTCCGGATGTTCCTCGGGATCGCCGTCTTCGTGGTGATCAACTCGGCGATCGGGCTGTGGGCGGCGCGGCGAGGCTACTCCTGGAACTCCGCGGTGGTCTCGTTCGCGGTCGTTTTCGCGACGAACGTCGTACTGGTCGTGCTGGCCGACGTATTGCTGTCCCGGGGACCCGGGCGGATGGAGTTGGCGGACGCGCTCTTCTTCGTGTTCCTGTTCAGCATCCTCATCACGCTGTACGACCGGTACCGCCCGATCGCCGGCTACCGCAAGCAGTCCGTCGACCGGACCGAGGCCGAGCGGTGACGCTCTCACCCACGGTGGATGAGGTGAGGCCAGACGGCCGGACGCAGCATGGTCGCGTGGGTACAGCAGAGCAGTCCGAGATCCCGCCTGGTGCCGAGAACCCGGCGGACGCGCCGGCGTCGCAGGGCCTGGACGCGATCCTCGTGCTGGACGCGGCAGTCGGGGCCTCCGTGCTGGCAGTGGCCGTCGCGCAGACGGTCGGACGCCAGGTCGGGGAGGTGCTCAGCCCGGTCGGACGCCGGGTCGGTGGAGCGCTCAGCCCGGTCGCCGTCGTGATCCTGCGGCCGCCGATGGTGGCGGAGCGGTACCAGGCCGCCACCTGGCTCGCAGAGCTGGCCCGGCGCGGGGGCCAAGGACGTGCGGAGCTGACGCGTCAGCTGTCGGCCGCGCTGGACCGGATGGTTCCCGCGGTGGCGGCGGAGGTGCTGAAGCGGGTCGACGTGGCCGGGATGGCCGAGGGGATCATCGCCGAGGTCGATCTCGCCGAGATCATCCGGCAGTCCACCGGATCCGTCGCCTCCGACACTGTCCGCGGCGTACGGCTGCAGGGCATTTCCGGCGATGAGGCCGTCGGCCGCGTGGTGGCGCGGCTGAGGTGGCGCCGCCGGGCAGCACCCGTGATGACTCCCGCGACGACATGAGGACAGACGTGACCTTGCCGATCGTCCCGAGGGAGGCGCAGCCGTACCAGGGACGACGAGCGGGTCTCGTCACCCGGTCGATCGCCGGTGTGATCGACGGGATCGTCGTGGTGGTGGCGCTGGTGGCCGGCTACGTGGGCGTCAACGGGCTGCTGTTCCTCATCGATCCACGGGGCTTCCAGTTCAGCGAGGCATCGCCGCTGCTCAGCGTGACGACGGGGCTGGTGGTGCTCACGGGCTACTTCTTCGTCGCGTGGTCGCTCACCGGCCGGACCTACGGCTGCCATGTCATGGCACTGCGCGTGGTGGGCCGCGGTGGCAGGCGAGTGCGGCCAATCGTCGCGCTGGCGCGGGCGATCTTGTGTGTCGCGTTCCCGATCGGACTCCTGTTCTGTGCCGGCGGCCGCCGGCACAGCTCGCTCCAGGATCTGGTCCTGCGCACGTCGGTAATCTACGACTGGCGAGCCTAGCCCTCGGGCCGCGAGGGCAGGAGGCCCAGCTCCCAGGCTCGCCGTACGGCCTCGTTCCGGCGTGATGCGCCCAGCTTGCGCAGGATGCTCCGGACATGGCTCCGGACCGTGTTGACCGAGACGTACATGGTGCCGGCGATCTCCTCGGTGGTCAGGAGCTCGGCGAGGTACTCGAGGACCTCCTGCTCCTTGCTGGTCAGTGATGTGGTGATGACCAGCTCGGACCGTGGCACTCCCCAGCGATCGGCGGCGCGGCCGCGGCCCCGATGGGACGGACCGCGCAGCCAGGGGTGCTGTCTCATCAGGTCGCCGCTCGGCTGGAGCAGCGTCCGCAGCGACGGCGGCGCCTCCGTGAACGGACGTCGGAGCTGCTCAGGCGCCGCCATTCTGAGGGCGCGTTCCAGGCAGAGTCCGCCACGGCCGGTGTTCCCGGCGCTGATCGACTCCGCGGCTTGGACCAGCCAGCCGTCCACCTGAATCTCGAGCGGCTCGGTGCGATCGGTGGCCACGCGTGACTGAGCGGGCGGTCGCTGGCCTGCTTCGGCCGCTGCGCGTTGCAGCACCAGGAGGGACGCGGCTTGGTCGCGGCCCTCCGACTGCTCGATCACCCTGATGGCCTCCTGCGGCAGGTGTTGCGACACCAGCAGCTTCGCCTGGTCGACGATCAGCGCCTGGCTGAGCCAGCCACCCTGTGAGCCGTAGCTGCCGCGCGCGGCTCGCAGCTCCGCAGCGGCCAGATCGAGATCGCCACCCGCCCGCAGCAGCCTGGCCCGAACCAGAGCGAGTGCAGCGGCGACGACTCGCGTGTCGTGGGTGGGAACGGCAGCCTCGGCGGCACGGTGCACCAGGTCTTCGGCGCCGGGCAGATCGCCCTGGTCGGTACGCATCCAGGCCTCGGCCACGAGCGTGGCCTGGGGGAGGTCCGGCTGCGCGCCCGATTCCGCGAGCGCGGTCGCCTGCGCGACGACCTCGCCGGCTCGGCGCAGGCGTCCCCGGATCGCCTCGACCAGCGCGGCCATACCGAGGAACTCGGCCAGGGCCTCGTGGGCGCCGCTGTTTTCCGCGATCGCAATACCTTCGTTGAAGGCGTCCAGGGCCGCCGGGAAGTCGCCGCGCCGGAGCAGCGCCCGGCCCTTGCAGCCGACGATCAGCAGCCTGGCTTCCGGATGGGCGACCGCTGAATCCGGTGCTGCAGCCCGGAGCCTGGTCTCTGCGGCCAGGACTACGCTCAGTCCGGTCTCTGTATCCCCGTCGAGGCTGGCGCAGACGGCCTGCAGTACGCCGATGGCCAGTTCGACGGCCTGGCTTCGCGCGGAGACTTCGTGGTCCAGCCAGGTCCTGGCCTTGGCCAGCTCCGACGTACTCCGGTCGACCTCGAACTCGCCGAGCTCCAGCGTGGCCCGGACGACCGCCGCCTCGGGGCCCTCGAGGTCGTCGGGGAACTCGGCGAACAAAGAAGTCAGCTGCCGGCTGCCGTGCCCGACGAGGAGCGCGGCGCAGTCGAGATCGGCCACCAGGTACTGGGCCGCGTGGGACCAGTCACCGGCCGTGACAGCATGATGGATCGCCTCCAACGGCTGACCGTTTCTGGCGAACCAGGCGGCGGCCGCACGGTGCAGCGTGGTGGCGACCGCAGGCATCTCGAACAACATCTCCGCGCGCAGGAACTCGCGGAACAGCGGCTGGTAGCTGTAGCAGTCCGCCGTCCCCGGCACCGGCTGGATGAACGAGTTGCCGTGCGAGAGGAACTGCAGCGACCGGAGGTCACAGGGACGTCCCGTCAGCGCTTCGGCCAGCCCGGGCCGGACCACTTCGACGAGGCTGGTCCGGAGTAGGAACTTCCGCAGCTCCGGCGGTTGCGCGTCGAGCACCTCCGTCATCAGGTACGCCGCCACGTTGCCGGTGTCACCGCGGAACTCCCGGATGACCTGCTCGGGATCGGACTTCCCGGCGAGGTTCATCGCCGCGAACATCAGGCCGACCGGCCAGCCGTCGGTCCGGGCGCGGATCTCGGCGACCTGCGCGTCGGTCAGGTCGAGTTTGAACGTGCGCATCAGCGCCGTGGTCTCGTCCACCGTGAAGGCCAGGTCGGCGGCGTGGATCTCCGCGATCGTGTCTGCCAGCCGATAGAGGTGCAAGGGGAGCGGCGGATCGGATCGCGTCACCAGCACCACCCGGACCCGTCCGGCGTCGCCGCGGATGAGGCGGTGCAGGCTCTGCCCGATCTCCGGCGTGATCGTCAGGTCGCCGCAGTCCACCACGAGCACCAGTGCCTGCTGACCGCTGCGATGTGGCCCGTGCCGGACGTGGTCAAGGACGTCCGCGGGTTCGCTGCCGGCAGCCAAGGCAATCCGCCTGACCACCGCCGACCCCTGGTACTGCTGTGCCCACGACTGCACCAGGATCGTCTTGCCGAACCCGGCAGGTGCGCTGATCAACGTGAGCGGCCGCTGAACCCCGAGGTCCAACCGGTCGACGAGCCGCGGGCGTGGCACAGTTCCGCGCGGGATCACCGAAGCCATCGTCGTGGCCGCGAGGCGACCCGACGGTGCGTCCGGTGAAGTGCGTTGTCTGCTTCCCACCCCTTCGTGCTGATCGCTCGGCATGTCCCCTCCTAGCGATGTGCGACGGCATCACCAAAACGCTGGGGAGGGCGTGCGAAGCGGGTCGCACCCTTCGACGGAATCACGGAAACGCCCATAAAACCAGCGTTTTCTGTCCGATTGCCGAACATTCGAGACGATGCGGTACCCGATTGCAGGGCCGGGCCGAACTCCGGTGGACAGGTTCACCCCACAGGGGTGACGCCGCGGCATCGGACGTTTGCGAGCGTCGAAACGCACAGGGGTGGGGAACGGAGTGGTTTCGATGGTCGATGCGACATACGAGATCCGCGTGGCCGGCGCAGTACCCGAGCAGGACCTCCGAGACATGCGCGCGGAGACGCTGGCGGTCGACCAGGTGAACACCGTCGTCTACAGCATCCCGGACCAGGCCGCGCTCTACGGTCTGCTGGCCAGACTCCGGGCCCTGGGCATCGAGGTCGTCGAGGTCCGCCGGGTGCTGGACCCTTCCGCGACCACGACAGAGTGGATCGACGTCGATCCGGGGAAGGAAGACGATGACAGCAAGGCGTGAGCGCTGCCGCCCGTCGTACCAGGTCGTCGTTCAAGGCGAGCTGAAGCCTGCTCTGCTGGCGTTCTGCGCCGGTCCGCTGGCCGATCACCAGACGTCCGGAGCCTTCCGGATGCGAGTCCGCGAGGACCAGGGCATCGCGGATCTGGTCGCGATGCTGCAGGCCGCGGGGCTGCTGATCCTGAGCATCCGGCAGGTCACGCCGGCCGAGCTCGCGATCCCCGCGACCATGTCCGCCACCGTGCCCGGCTGAGTTCATCCCGCGCGGGTGATGACCGCGTGCCCCGTCGGCGGCAGTGTGGCGACGAACAGGACGCCGGGGTCGCCAGACCCTCGTGGAGGGGTGGAGAGTCATGCCAGAGGTAGACGTTCACGGACCCATCGACTACGTGCTCCTCGAGTTCACCGGCAACCGGCTGACCGGTCGCGCGGCCGAGGAACTCGTGAAGCTCGTCGAGCGCGGCATCGTCCACGTGTACGACGTGATGCTGGTCGGCAAGGATGCGTCCGGATCCACTTACATGGTCGATCTGGCCGAGTCGTCGGGTCCGGCCGGTGGGTTCGCGGACCTCAGCGGCGCCCGGTCGGGGATCCTGGCCGATGACGACCTCGCCGAGGTGGCGGCCGCGATGGAGCCGGGCACCCTGGCCGCGATGATCGTCTACGAGAACACCTGGGCGATCCCGTTCGTCGCGGCGGCACTCGAGTCGGGTGGCCAGCTGATCGCCGGCGGCCGCATTCCGGCCGAGGACGTGATGGCGGCACTCGACGCCCTCGAGGCCGTGGAAGCCATGGAAACCACGAGTTGAGGAGCCTGACATGCCAGGTCTGTTGCGAGGAATAGTACGGACCGCTGCCGTCGCAGGCACCGCCACGGCGGTCCATGGCCGGGTCCAACGGCGTCAGGACGAGAAATTCGCGCAGCGCGACGCCGACACGGCAGCGGCGCGGAACCAGGCCTACGCCGACCAGATGGCGCCGCCCCCCGCCGCCGCGCCCCCGCCTGCCCCCGCGCCGTCGGGCACGTCCGACCGTCTGGAGCAGCTCAAGAGCCTGGGCGAGCTCAAGCAGTCCGGTGTTCTCACCGACGCGGAGTTCGAGGCGCAGAAGGCCAAGATCCTCGCCGGCTGACATCATGGCCGAGGAAGCGGGTGGTGTTCCGGCCGGCACGAAGGCCAACCCGCGGCTTGCGATCCTGCTCGCGATGGCGATGTTCGTGCTCGTCGTCGACACCTCGTTGATGAACGTCTCGATCTCCGCGGTGGTCCGGGACCTCGACACGACGGTGAGCGGTGTCCAGTCGGCGATCGCCCTCGAGGCACTGGTCTCCGCGGCGTTCATCCTGATCGGGAGCAAGGTCGGTGACCTGATCGGCCGCAAGCGGGCGTACCTGCTCGGACTGTGCGGGTACGCGGTCGGCGCCCTGGCCATGACCCTGGCGCAGAGCCTCTGGGCGATCGTCGTCTTCTGGGCCCTGGTGGGTGGTATCGGGGCGTCGCTGCTGCTGCCCGCCATGCAGTCGCTGATCCACGGCAACTTCGAAGGCTCGGCGCAGACGAAGGCCTACGCCCTGGTCGGCGCCGCCGCCGCGCTGGCTGCCGCGATCGGGCCGCTGCTCGGAGGTTTCATCACCACCTTCCTGTCCTGGCGGGTGGCGTTCCTGCTCGAGGCCGTGGTGATCGCGGTCGTGCTCATCGGGCAGGGGCTCATCCATGACGCGCCGTACACCGGATCACGAAAGGTGGACGTGGTCGGCGCCTTCCTGTCGGTGGTGGGGATGGGCGGCATCGTGCTGGGCATCCTGGTGTGGCAGGAAGGCGGCGAGTGGGTCGGCCTGATCCTGGCCATCGGCGTGGTCGGGCTCACCTCGCTCGCCTGGTGGCTGGTGCGACGCAAGCGCCAGGGCAAGCCGACGCTCCTCGACCCGGGACTCTTCAGCTCCGTCGTCTTCAAGCTGGGCGTCTCTCAGCAGATGCTCCAGCAGATCGCGCTGGGCGGCGTGATGATCGCGCTGCCGATCTATCTGCAGATGGTCCTGGAGTACAACGCGATGGAAGCCGGTCTTTCCATCGCGCCGCTCTCGCTCAGCATGTTCGGGATGGCGATCCTCGCCGAGAAGCGGGCGGGACGGCGCCCGCCGGGCACCATCGTCAGGTGGGGATTCACGCTCCTGACCATCGGCCTGGTGCTGCTGCTCCCGATCGTGCCCCGGGCCGACTCCGGCTGGGCCCTCGTCGGGCCGCTGCTGCTCGCGGGCACCGGTCTGGGCCTGCTCGTGTCCCAGCTCAACAACTACACGCTGTCGCCGATCTCCCAGGAACGAGTCAGCGAGGCGGCCGGCGTCAACTCCGCGGCGGGCTCGTTCGGACTCTCCTTCGGTCTGGCGTTCGCCGGCGCGATCATGCTCGCAACGCTGTCCTTCACCTTCACCAACCTGGCGGAGTCGAGCACCGTCCTGCAGCCGGCGCAGCAGGAGCAGGTCGCAGCCGCGCTGGAGGAGGACGCGGAGGTGATGACCAACACCCAGCTCGAGGAGCTGCTCGCCACGCAGCCGCCGGAGACGCGCGCGGAGATCATCGACATCAACACCACCGCGCGCCCGATCGCCCTGCAGGTGGCGTTGTGCATCCCGATTCTGGCCGGGCTCGCCGGCCTGGTGAACTCGTTCCGGATGGTGCGCCTGCAGCGGCAGCCGGTCACTCCCGGCGACTGAGGTTGTGCTGGACGGCGCCGAGCAGGATGCGCGCCACCAGGCCGACCAGGATGAGGTCACCGAACATCTGGATGATGCACACCGCGCGCGCCGGTCCGGACACGGCCACGATGTCCCCGAAGCCGACGGTCGCGAAGACGGTCACGGTGAAGTACGCCGAATCGAGCCGGTTGATCGGCTGGGAGAAGCTCGCCGGGTCGGCGTCGGCCATCAGGTAGTAGGTGGTCGCGAAGATCGCGAGGAACAGCGGCACCGACGTCGCCAGCGCGCCGATCGCCCGGACCCGAGGGTAGGGCGAGCGGGCGATGTCGAGGATCTGCCAGCCCAGCACGAGTCCGACGACGACCAGCCCGCCGGCCAGGGCGGCCAGGGGGAGGGCGCTGTCGACCCGCATCGGCAGCAGGAAGTAGCCCGCGACGATGACCACGGACACCAGCAGGGAACGCATCAGCGATCTCGTGGCGAGCCGGCGGCGGCTCCGCGGGGAGAGCTGCCGGTAGTCGGTCTCGGCTCCTTTCACACGTCAAGTCAAGCCCGGACTCGGCGCGGGTGGTTCATCCGGCGGGGGTGATGCTGGTTGGGTCGTCTCCGGTGTTCGGTGGAGCTTTCACCCAGCAGAGCCGGATTGCGTGGGTCGACCCAGGCTGGAGGGGGAAGGCAGCATGAGTGGATCGACGCCGATGGTGACTGCAGCGACCGCCACGCGCACGACTAGGTCCGCCCCTGCCAACCGTGGATCGGCCTACGCCGTTCGTCGTCTCACTCCGTCCGACCATGCCCGGTTGGGACTTGCGGCGCGGGCAGCGCTGCCGCCGCGCGAGCAGGCCGAGCTGGTTCTGCCCGCGGACCGTCCGGACCCGGTCTCGCTGCTCGAGGAGCAGGCCCGGTCCCGCATTCCCGAGCTCGTGCCGGTGCGGCACGGCCGGATGATGGCGTCGCCCTTCGCCTTCTACCGCGGCAACGTGCTCGGGATGGCGACCGACCTCGCCGTGGCGCCGGTGTCCGGCCTCGGGGTGCAGCTGTGCGGTGACGCCCACCTGTCGAACTTCGGGGTCTTCGGATCGCCCGAACGGCGCCTGCTCTTCGACGTCAACGACTTCGACGAGACCATCGGCGGTCCGTGGGAGTGGGACGTCAAACGCCTGTCCGCGAGCCTGGTCGTCGCGGGCCGGAGCAACGGTTTCTCCCGGAAGGAGCGCCGCAAGTGCGTGCTGGAGACGGTACGCCGCTACCGCGACGCCGGCGCCGAGTTCGCGACCATGCGGGCGCTCGACGTCTGGTACGCCCGCGCCGACATCGACGAGGTCCAGGAGATGCTGCGCGCCAAGATGAGCTCGAGCCGGCGCAAGAACGTCGACCAGTCGCTGCTGAAGGCGCGCGGCAGCGGGAGGCTCAAGTCCTTCGCGAAGCTGACCGAGATGACCGACGACGGGGTCCGGATCAAGGCTGATCCGGACTTGCTGGTGCCGATCGCCGAGCTGCTGCCCGACGCCGGTCGCGAAGAGCTCGAGACCGGGATCAAGAACCTGCTGAGCCTGTACCGCCGGTCGCTGCCGGTCGAGCCCCGGATGCTGTTCGACCAGTTCGAGTTCGTCGACCTGGCCCGCAAGATGGTCGGGGTCGGCAGCGTCGGCACCCGGTGCTGGGCCGTGCTGCTGCGCGGCCGGGACGACGGCGATCCGCTCTTCCTGCAGATCAAGGAGGCCGGGCCGTCCGTCCTCAAGTCGAAGGTGCCCACCGCACTCAGGCAACGGTCCGCCCCCCGCAACCACGGGGAGCGGGTAGTGGTGGGGCAGCGCCTCCTGCAGGCGGCCGGTGACATCTTCCTCGGCTGGCAGCGGGTCGAAGGCATCGACGGGCAGACCCGTGACTTCTACGTCCGGCAACTGCGGGACATGAAGGGGCCGGCTGTGGTCGAGAAGATGGACCCGGTCGGGATGATGATGTACGGCCAGCTGTGCGGATGGACGCTGGCCCGGGCCCATGCGCGATCCGGTGACCGCATCGCGCTGGCGACGTACCTGAACAGCGATGACGCGTTCCCCGAAGCGATGGCCGAGTACGCGGAGGCGTACGCCGACCAGAACGAACGCGACTACCAGCTGTTCCTGGACGCCGTGAAGAGTGGCCGGCTGGAGGCCGAGAGCGGTTTGTAGCCTGCCGCCGATCAGGTTCCCGACGTCGCGGTGGACTGGGTGCCTCGCGGCAGGTTCGCTCGCTGCCCGCAGAACTTGAGGATGTCTGTCAGGGCGACGTGCAGGGCGTCGGCTCCGACCACCCGTTCGGTCGGGAACGGCACGTCGACCGGAACGGCGACGAACGCGCGGTCCTGCCAGCCACCCAGCCCGCCGTGGCACCCGACCAGGCCCTCGAAGGCGGCGACCTCCTCGGTGCCGGGTTCCACCAGGCTGTTGACGTAGATGTCGGGGGCTTCGGGTCGCAGTGCCACCCGGCGGACGAAGGCCGGGGCGTTCGGCCCGAACGGCGCCAGCGGGTCGACTCCGTCGACGCGACCGTCGTTCAGCCGGTGCCTGCCCGCGGCGCCCAGCGCGACCGGTCCGGCGACCTCGTCGAGTACGACGACGAAGCCGATGCCCGGATGCGTGACAAGCCCGGCCACCAGTGCGGGATACCGCTCGTCGAGCTGACCCCGGCTCAGTCGCTGCCGTGCACCGCGGACGTAGATGAGTCCGAGGTTGCCGGACCCGAACACATGGAACTCCTCGTCGCCCTCGGCCTTCCCCGTACGGCGGCTGCCGCCCGCGTCGACCGCGTCCGCCTCGTCGTGGCCGCGGCGCTGCATGGCCTCGGAGGCGTTGCGCATCGTCCGGCCGCTGACTCCGCTCCCGGTCGCCAGCTCGTCCACCAGGATCCGGGTCCGGCCCCACCCCTCGACCGGGTCGGACGAAACCGCGACATCAGCCGCGGCCAGGCGCGAGACGACGACGGCAAGTTCCTCGCCGTACCGGTCCGCGAAGACCGTTCCCTGCGCCTGGCCGTGGTCGGACAGGATGACGAAGCGGTAGCGGCGCGGCGCGACGGATGCGATCAGCTCGAGCTGATGGAGTACGCGGTCCACCGACTCCAGTGCCTCGAGGCTTTCCGGGCGCAGGAGTCCCGCGTGGTGGGCGACCTCGTCGTAGTCCACGTAGTCGACGTAGATCGATCTGGTGCCGCGCAGCATGTGCTGTGCGACCAGCGCGGTGTTGAGGTCGCGCAGCGCGCCATTGGTCACCGCGCGCAGGGCTGCCGTCGTCCAGGATCGGTGGCAGCGCGGACGGAGGTCGCGCCGTACGCCGCGACGAGCCTGGAACCGGTCGCGCAGCAGCTCCGAGATCGAGCGGGACAGACCTCGGGTCAGGCCGGTCGGGCTGACGACGAACTGGGCGACAGCCGACCTGGTGATCTCACCGCGGCCGGCTCGCCGGCTCATCGTCAGGGCCGCCTGCGGAGCATCGCCGGTGAACAGGTTGCTGATGCTGACACCGCCGTCCACGAGTAGACCACGCCCGGTCGTCAGAGCCGCCTCGATCACGGCGGCGTCGGCCGGGCGGTTCGCCACCAGGACCCTGTCGTTGGCACGGTCGTACCAGCGGAACGCGGGGATCCCGTCGATCACACCGTGCAGGATGCCCATCTGACTGGCCGGTGTCGTGGCCGGCAGCTTCGGCGTCCACTCGTGCAGCCGGTGACTGCCCGAGCGGATCCAGCGCGTCAGCGTCGGCACTGTCCCCGCCGTGACCGCCATCTGCAGGACCGGGAACGGTACGCCGTCCAGCTGCACGAAGACCACGCCGTCCACGTCGGCGTCGTCGAGCTTCACCGGGCGCCGGCGGCCGGACGCCACGAGCCGCTCGACCAGGGCTTCGTCGGTGCCGGACGTGCTGAGCCAGCCGACGACCGTGCCGACGATGCCGACGATCCAGGCGACGAAGAACGCGTCCCAGAAGCTGTCGACATGCGCTCCCGGCAGCAGCCACGCGGCCACCAGGACGATCAACGCCTGTCCGACGAGCGCGAGGAGCAGTACGCCGATCCAGCCGAGCCGCACGGCTCCCGCCACCAGCAGCGGCTGCAGCGCGAGACCCGCGATCCCCAGTACGACGGCGAATCCGAGCGGACCGAGTGGCCGGTCCGCATGGAATCCGGGCACGATCGCGTCGGCGAGCAGGACCGCCAGCCACGTGGCCACCAGCCACAGCACTGCCGACGCCAGCGACGAGTACCACCGCCGGTGCCGCACCCCATGGGCAAGCCGCCCGGCGAGCTCCGATCGCCGGGCGGAAGGCGCCGGTGAGGTCATTCCGCCGCTCCCGGGCGGCTCGGTTCCGGCGCGGACGAGCGGTAGAGATCCTCGACAACCACTCCGGCGGACTCGAACAAGCCGATCAGGTCCACCAGGTCCAGCACCCGGTCGGCGGGGACCTCCACCCGAATCACCGTGCACGGCTCCATCGCGGTGATCCGCTGTCCGGGGAAGGCCGCCCGCAACAACGGGCCCATCGGGCCGACGACCGTGAACTCGTACGCCGTACAGGCTTTCCGGTGCGCGATCACGGTCCCTCCTCGCCGGGTTCGGTGTCGGCCGGCTGGTCCTCGTCCTCCGGAGCCACCACGGATCGCACCTCGACCAGATCGAGCCCATAGGCCCGCAGCCGCTGCAGGAACCCGTGCAACGCGGCCTGGTCGGTGAACATGCCGGTCAGCACTGTCCGCATCTCCAGGGTCGTGATCGTGACGTCCCCGAGCTGTGGCAGAAGCTCCTCCGGCACCGGTCCGACAACGCGGATCTCGTACGTCGTCAGCGACATAGGGACCATCGCACCGCTGCTGCAGGGGGTGTGTCGTCATCCCTGAGGTATGACCGGGTCGCCCGCAGTCGTTACTGTGCGAGCAGATCCCGAAGCTCCGCCTCCTGCTCGGCCGAGAGGTTGGACTGGATGAGCTCGGCATGGACTCCACGGTCGGCGAACGCGGCCTTCACCTTCTCCGGTACCGCCTGGCTCGACATCACGAACAACGCCGAGGTTCCGGGAGTGATCTTGTCGCGGGCGGACTTGATGAAGTCGTCGTCGATGCCGACGTCGCTCATCGATCCGGCCAGTGCACCGGTCGCCGCGCCGATGGCCGCGCCGAACAGCGGCACGAAGAAGATCAGCCCGAAGAGCATTCCCCAGAACATGCCGCCCATCGCCCCGGCGCCGGCCAGGTTGTGCAGTTGCCGCGTCTTGGGCTTCTTCTTGCCCGGCTCCCACGACACCGTCGCCGCGTCGTGCAACTGGATGAGTTCCTGCTTGGCCAGTGACTCCAACGTGGTGACCGCGTCGTCGGCTGCCGTCGGGCTTTCGAACTTCCACACCGTCAGTGTCGCCATCGTGTGCTCCTTGGATCGGTCGGTACGTCACCTGCAGCCTCGGCCGACGGCGAGGCGACCGCCTCATCCCCACCGGGTGAACGGGCCCGGGGCCTTTCACCCGGCGCGCGGCGAATCATCCCTGCCGGGTGATGCCGCGGGACCGGCGGACTGGCCAAGGTCTGGAGAACGTCGCCGGACAGGAGGCCGACGCATGACCATGCCGCTGCCGTCGCACGCAGCCGACAGAGCGCCGCGGGTGAACGCCGCCCGCCTGTGGGCAGGCGGGGCGGCCACGGCTGTCGTGGCCGCACTCGTCGCAGTCGTGGGGATCCTGCTCGCCCGCAGTGTCTTCGACCTGGCCGTGCTGGCCCCCGAGGGCGAAGGTGTCTGGGGCGACGCCGACACCTGGACGTACGCGGGCTGCGCGGCCGCCGCTGCCCTCGTCGCCACCGGACTCGCGCACTTGCTGATCCTGTCCACGCCCAGTCCGCTCCGGTTCTTCAGATGGGTCATCACTCTCGCCACGTTGGCCGCGATGCTTGCGCCGTTCGCCGCTGAACGCTCCTGGGAGGCCGTGGCGACAGCTGTCATCAACCTGGCCATCGGCGTGACCATCGGCTCGCTCGTGAGCAGCACAGCCCGGAGCGCGACCACGACCGCGCCGACCAGGCCACCGCAGGCCGGTCCCTACCCTCCGGCTGCGTAGCTCGTCGGAGGTCACGCCGGCTGGTCGCCGCGGGCGACTCTCCGGTGTGGCTGCTGTCGCGGTGAAAATCTTTCTAAGCTGCTACTGGCGTCGGGTTTCCGCCCATCCCGGCGATCCAGGGAGGGTCCCTCGATGTCGCGTCCGCCCCGCGATTTCTGGCTGTTGCTGGGTGGCTACGCCGTGTCGTCGTACGGGAACTACCTGAACCTGATCGCGCTCGGCCTGTTCAGCTATCAGTGGACCGGCAGCACCTGGGCCACCGGCGCGATCATGGCGATCCGGCTCGGGACGGGGTTCGTGACCGGGCTGGTCTCCGGCCGCTTGCTGCTGCGGGTGGCGCGCCGGCCGTTGCTGATCGGGCTGGACCTGATGCAGGCAACGGCCATGGTGGTCCTGGTGCTGGCGCCAAGCCTGGTTGTCCTCCTTCTGGTCGCGGTCGTTCTCGGGGCGGGCAACACCACGCTGGTTGTCGCGCTGCGGAGCGGGATCCCGGATCTCGTGCCGCCGGACGGCCGGACCCGGGCGAACGGGCGCCTGGTGACGGCGCGTTCGATGGCCAGCGTGCTCGGCTTCGGCACGGCGGCGCTGGTGATCGAGTTCGGTGGCTACACCGCGGCATTCCTGTTGAACGCGGGCTCGTTCGTCGTTTCCGCGTCGGCGCTGGCGTTCGTGATGTGGCCGAAGTCCGGGCAGCTCCCGGTGTCGTCGAGCCCGCGCGGCAGCAGGTCGCTCTGGCGGTACCTGCCGCCGCTGATCGCCGGCATGGTCGTGGTCCGCGGCGTCGATGCGCTCGCTTCGGCCGGTCACAACGTCGCGTTACCGATCTACGCGAGCCTGACGGCACCTGACCATCCGGCTGCCGTCAGCACCCAGTTCTGGACGGCTTGGGCGATCGGCAGCATGAGCGCTCATCAACTGGTCAGCAGGCTCGTGAAGCGCGTCGACCACAGGACGTTCGCGATTGCGACCTGCGCGATGTCGGTGTGTTTCGTGCTCGCCTTCACCGGGCTTCCGCCGTACTGGCTGGTCGTGGTGTGCCTGCTGGCCGGGGTTGCCGACGGGGTGAGCGAGATCGGCTACCTGTCCACGTTGCAGACCGGGCCCGAGCAGGAACGCACCCGGGTCTTCGGGTTGTCCGCGAGCGTGGAGAACTCGGCCTTCGCCGGCGGCATGGTGATCGCGGCCGGCTTGCTCGACGTCCTGCCGGTGTTGCCTGTGGTCGGCGGGCTGCACGGGATCGCGGTGACCGGCGTACTGGTCTTTCTGTTGCTCTCGAGGAGGCGCCATGGCGAACACATCGATCAGTCACGGTCCCCGGCTGGCGCTGACCGAGGATGATCCGGCTGACGCGGTTCGGGCGCTGCGCCGTGCCGCGACTGAGCATCCCGCCGCCGGGGTGCGGACACCTGCCGGACTGCTCGCATATCCGGAGTTGCTTGCCCGGGCCCGGCGGATCCTGACCGGTCTTCGCGCCCGGGGAGCGTCCGACGGCGACGCGGTGGTCGTGCTGGGGTTGTCCCTGGACGACTTCTTCCCGGCGTTCTGGGCCTGCGTGCTCGGCGGGATGCGGCCCGCGGTGATCAGCGAGCCGGTGACGGCCAGATCGCCTGCGATGGACCGGCTGCGGCACACCTGCGAGCTGCTGGAGTCGCCGCTTGTGCTGACCGATCCCGCGAATGCAGGTCAGCTGACCGGCTATCAGGTAGCGATCGTCAACGACTTGGCAGAGCACGCGCCAGCTGAGGAACTGCACGAGCCGGACCAGGGCGACGTGGCCCTACTGATGTTGTCGTCCGGCAGTACGGGCGCACCCAAGGCGGCGGCCCTTACCCATCGAGGCATTGCCGAGTTCGCCGCCGGTGCGCGCCGCCAGCTCGACGTCCGTCCGGGCGAGACGATGCTCAACTGGCTGCCGGTGGACCACAGCGGCGCCTTGCTGCTGTACCACGTCCTGCCCGTGTTCACCGGGTCCACCAACGTGCACCTTCCGACGAGTGACGTGTTGGCGAATCCGCTGCTGTGGTTGGAGAAAGCCGCCGAGCACCAGGCACACCACATCTGGGCGCCGACCTTCGGGCTGCAGCTGACGGCCGAGCTGATGCGGGACGAGCTGGAGCTCGGTGCAGTGCGCTCGGTCGTGTCGGGCGGTGAGCAGATCGTCCTGCCGGTAGTGGAACGGTTCTTCGCGGCGACCGCGTCGTCAGGACTGGACCGGACGTGCTTCCGGCCGGCCTGGGGGATGGCCGAGACGGCGACCGCGATCACTATCGGGCGGCTCACGGATGACGGCGGCGTCTTGCGAGTGCTCAAGTCGTCAGTAGCCGGTCAGCTCGTGATCGCGCCGCCGGACACACCGGAAGCAGACTGTACGACGTTCGTCGCGGTCGGCGGGCCGGCGCCGGGGGCATCGATCCGGGTGGTCGACGAGGACGACCAGGTCCTGCCCGAGCTGCGGATCGGGCGGCTGCAGGTCCGGTCGAACCGGATCACCGCCGGGTACGTGAACAACGAGCCGGCCACCGCGGCCGCGTTGCCGGACGGCGAGTGGTTGCGGACGGGCGATTTGGCGTTCGTGTCCGGCGGCCAGGTGGTGATCACCGGCCGCGAGGGAGACACCGTCATCGTCAACGGGAACACCGTTTTCTGTCACGAGATCGAGGAGGTTGCAGGGGGCGTCGAAGGGCTCAGCCTGCGAGGCATCGGCGCGTGCGGGGTGCCGAATGCCGCGACCGGTACCGAGGACCTCGTGGTGTTCCTCGAGGACGACGGCAGCGGCGGAGACGAGCTGGTGCCGGCGGTGAAGGCGGAGCTGTTCCGCCGGCTTCGGCTGACGGCGACCGACGTTGTCCGGGTGCCATCCGGCGAGTTCCCGCGCACCGCGAGCGGCAAGGTCCGGCGCAACGAACTACGCGAGCGGTACCAACAGGGCTGGTACGACGCCGCGGCTCGTGGCGCACGGATCCCCGCGGCTGGTGAAGTGGCGGAAGAGGTGCGTCGCCTGCTGTCCGAGCTCGCCGGTGGGCCCGTCGGCGCGGACGTCCCGTTCTACGAACTGGGATTGACTTCGATCAAGCTGGTGCGTTTGCGGGCGGCGTTGGCGGACCGGTTCGGGATCGACGTACCGGCCACCGTCCCGTTCGAGCACCCGACCGCCGCCGCCTTGACCGCCTGGCTGACGGACGCCGTTGGCACCAGTGCGGCGATTCAGGTCGGCTCGGGCGGTGGCGAGGTGAGGGTTGAAGGGCTCGACCGGCGGGTGGCCGTCGTCGGGATGGCGGCGCGATTCCCAGGAGCGCGGTCGGTCGACGAGTTCTGGGCGAACCTGTGCGGGGGAGTGGACAGCGTGTCCTCCTTCACTGGCGCATCCAGGCCGGATCAGGTACTCGCGGGCGGAGTGCTCGACGACGCAGAGGGCTTCGACGCCGAGTTCTTCGGCCTGTCCCCGAAGGAGGCCACGCTCACCGACGCGGCCCACCGGCAGTTCCTCGAAGTCGCGCACCAGGCCTTGGAACACGGTGGTTACGCGGCCGCGGACACCGTTCGGATCGGTGTGTACGCCGGCGCCGGGATGAACCTCTACGGACATCAGGACCGGATGAACCCGTCCGCACCGAACGCGCTCGGCGACGTACCGACCGCGATGCAAGCCACGATCGGCGAGACCTCGGACTTCCTGGCCAGCCGGGTCGCGTACCGGCTCGGGCTGACCGGGCCGGCGATCGGCGTACAGACGGCTTGCTCGACCTCGCTCGTCGCGGTCCACCTGGCTGTTCAGGGACTGCTCACCGGTGACGCAGACCTGGCCATCGCCGGGGCCGCGGCGATCCGGCTGCCGCAGGACGCCGGGTACGAGTACGTGCCCGGCTCGATCCTGTCCCGCACCGGGCGCTGCAGACCGTTCGACGCCGACGCGGACGGCACGGTCGGCGGCAACGGGGTGGCCGCGGTCCTGCTGAAGCGGTTGGATCGTGCGCTCGCCGACGGCGACACCATCCACGCCGTGATCCTCGGCAGTGCGGTGAACAACGACGGGACCAGCAAGGTCGGTTTCACTGCGCCGAGCGTGGCCGGCCAGGTGGACGTCGTACGGCGGGCCTTGCAGCGCGCCGGCGTGGGCGCGGAGACCGTGTCGTACGTCGAGGCGCACGGAACCGGGACCGCGCTAGGCGATCCGATCGAGTTCGAGGCGCTGTCGCGGGTGTTCGGCCCGGCGGATGCGCGAGCGGCGAAGTGTGCGCTGGGTTCGGTGAAGGCGAACGTGGGACACCTCGACTCGTGTGCCGGGATGGCCGGGTTGGTCAAGGCAATCCTGATGCTGCAGTACGGGCGTCTGGTGCCGACGCTCAACCTGAACCGGCCGCATCCTGACCTGCGCATCGAGAACAGCCCGTTCGAGCTGGTCACGCAGTCGCGAGAGTGGAACGGGGCGGGAGCGCCGCGTCGGGCCGGGGTCAGTGCGCTCGGCGTTGGCGGCACCAACGCTCATGTCGTTCTCGAACAACCACCCGAGCCCGCGGAGCCGCGTTCGCGAGCGGACGAGCCGGTGGTCCTGCCGGTCTCGGCAAAGTCGGAGTCCGCACTGCGCGAGCTGATCGGCTCGCTGCGCGACCACCTTGCGGCCAACCCCGGACTCGCACCGGCCGACGTCGCGACCACGCTGGCTCTCGGCCGACGGCATCACCCATTCCGTCAGGCGGTGGCCGGCGTCGGCGTCGGCGCGTTGACGGCGGCCCTGGACCAGGTGACCCAGAGTGGGTCGTCGAGCGAGGGCCCGTTGGTGTTCGCGTACTCGGGACAGGGAGCGGCGTACCTGGGGATGTCCGACTGGCTGAGCCGGACGTTCGAGCCGGCGAGGAAGGTGTTCGACGAGGTCGGGCGGGTGATCGGCGGGGAAGCGGGTGAGCTGACTCAGGTCGGCTTGTTCGCCAACCAGGTGGCCTGGACCGAGGTCTGGCGGTCGCTGGGCGTCGTACCGGACCTGGTTGTCGGGCACAGCGTCGGCGAGTACGCGGCGCTGTACGCGGCCGGTGCGCTGTCGTTGGAAGACGGCGCGCGACTCACGGCTCGGCGGGGCGAGCTGATGCGGGCCGGTCTGCAACCTGGGGCGATGGTGGCGGTGGTCGCCGATCGGGCCACGGCCGAGCGGATCGCCGCCGAGTGTGGAGTGGAAGTTGCTGTCAGCAACGGACCGGACCGGCAGGTGCTGTCCGGCCCGGAGCCGGCGATGGCCCGCGTGGCCGAGGTCCTCGACCGGGAGGGCGTCACCTGGCGGCGGATGGCGGTGGACCGGGCGTTCCACTCTGTGATGGTCGAACCGGTGCTCGACGAGCTCAGCGCGTACGCCGACCGGATCAGCTTCCAGCCCTTCGGTCTGCCGTTCGTCAGCGGGCTGGACGGTTCGTTGCTGACCAGCGTCAGCAGCCAGTACGTCGTCGATCACGCCCGCCGGCCGGTTCGCTTCGACCTCGCTGTCGCCGCCGCCCAGAGTCGCGGCGCGAGCCGGTTCCTCGAGGTCGGACCCGACGTCGTCCTCACGCCACTCGGCCGGCGGATGTCACCTGGCACCAGTTGGGTCGCGAGCCAGCGCCGCGGATCGGGGCAACAGTTCGCCGAGGCGGTGGCCGAGTTGTACCGGGCGGGTACCGACATCAACTGGGCGCCGCTGTCGACCGGTCGCCGGATCCCGCTCCCCGGTCATCCGCTGACCCGACGAACCGCTGAGGAGCCGCCTGCCGCGGTGCCGGCACGGCAGGTTTCGGGCGACCTGCTGGACCGGGTCCGGGAACTCGTCGCGCCGTCGCTGGGCATGGTGGCGGCTGATGTGCCGGCGGAGGTTCCGTTCCTCAGTCTCGGGGCGGACTCGCTGTCGCTGATGCGGCTGGTCGGGGATCTGGAGGAGACCTTCGGCGTCGCCGTACCCGTGCGCAGCTTGTTCGAAGACGTCGACACCCCGGCCAAACTCGCCGACCTGCTCGGCCGGTCTGCCAGCTCGCCGTCGCAAACGGCCGAGCCGACCCCGGTCCCGGTCCCCATCCCGATCCCGGCCCCGGCCGCGGTCTCGGTCCCGGTCTCGCGTCCTGTCCGGGTGGATGAGCCGCGGGAGCACCGCGACCCGGCGCCGGCCTCGTCGGCCAAGTGCGACTTCAGCCTGTACTTCTTCGGCGACTACCCCGACTCCGCCGCGACGGACAAGTACGGCCTGATCCTGCGCGCGACCGAGTTCGCCGACCAGCAGGGATTCCACACTGTCTGGCTGCCCGAACGGCACTTCCACTCCTTCGGCGCCCTGTTCCCGAACCCGTCCGTGCTGGCCGCGGCGCTCGCCACCCGGACCCGGCAGATCCGGCTGCACGCAGGTTCGGTGGTCCTTCCGCTGCACCACCCGATCCGCGTCGCCGAGGAATGGTCGGTGGTCGACAACCTGTCCGGCGGCCGGGCCGGGATTTGTGTCGCCAGCGGCTGGCATGCCCGCGACTTCGTGCTCGCGCCGGACGCGTACGGGAACCACCGCACCGACATGTACGAGCGGCTCGACACCGTCCGCAAACTCTGGGCCGGTGAGACGATCACCGCGACCGCCGGGAACGGCGAGCCGACCGAGGTACGGCTCCATCCCAGCCCGATCCAGGACGAGCCACCGCTGTTCACCGCGGTTGTCGGCAATCCCGAGTCGTACAAGCTCGCGGCCCGCCACGGCCTCGGCATCGTCACCAACCTGATGGCGCAGTCCGTCGAGGACCTCGCCAGGAACCTCGCGCTGTACCGCTCGACGCGCGCCGAGCACGGGCTGGACCCCGACGCCGGGCGGGTGGTGGTCCTGCTGCACACCTACGTCGGCGAGGACCTGGAGACGGTCCGGGCCGAGGCGTACCAGCCGTTCTGCGACTATCTCCGCTCGTCGCTGTCGCTGTTCGGCCAGGTGACCAACAGCCTCGGCTTCCAGATCGATCTCGACAAGACGGCGCCGGACGACGTCGACTTCCTGCTCGGCCAGGCCTATCGACGGTATTGCGAGTCCCGGGCCCTCATCGGCACCCGGGAGAGCTGCCGCGAGATCGTCGACGCGATGCTCGCTGCCGGGGCGAACGAGCTCGCCTGCTTCGTGGACTTCGGTCTCGCGCCGGACCAGGTGATGCAGAGTCTGACCGCGGTCGACCAACTCCGGGCGGAGTACCTGCAGGCGCCAGTGGATCGTGGGCGGCGGCTGACGCCTCCGGAGAAGCGGATCTGGTTCCTGGAGCAGCTCGATCCCGGTGCGAACACCTATCACGAGCCGAAGGCGATCGAACTGCGCGGACCGCTGGACCAGGATGCGCTGCGCGGCGCCCTGCAGCGGGTGGTCGACCGGCACCCCGCACTGCGGACGGAGTACCGGGAGATCGACGGTGAGCCGCGCGCGTTCGTCCGGTCCGGCGTGCGGATCGAGTGCGAGCTGGTCGATGCCGAGGGCAATGACTTCCAGGAGCTGCTGCGTGATGTCCGGCTGGGCGAGCTCGAGCTGAGTACGGCGCCGCTGCTGCGAGCCCGGCTGGTCCGGCTCGCCGACGACCACCACGTGCTGTTGCTG
This sequence comes from Kribbella sp. NPDC050124, assembly GCF_044460355.1. Taxonomy (NCBI): domain Bacteria; kingdom Bacillati; phylum Actinomycetota; class Actinomycetes; order Propionibacteriales; family Kribbellaceae; genus Kribbella; species Kribbella sp. NPDC050124. The sequence continues at coordinate 17,208 of NZ_JBITJU010000003.1, read as the reverse complement.
GTAGGACATCACATCGTCTTCGACTCCGCCTCGACCCCGGTCGTGACGCGCGACCTCGGAGCGTACTACCGGTCCTGGCCCGCAGACCCGGGCTTGCCGCCCGCTGTGGACGCTCTCCCGGACGACAGCCCGACAGGCGGCCTCGGTCTCGAGCACCGTGACTTCTGGCTCGCGGAGCTCGCCGATGCACCTGAGCTGCGGCTGCCCACTGACCGCCCGAGGCCGAGGTCCTGGAGTGGCAAGGGCCGGTCGGTGACCCAGGAGATGGACGAGGCGCTGACCAGCCGGCTCAGTGCCTTCGCGGGACGCGCGGGCGTCACGGTGTTCAGCACCTTGCTCGCCGGGCTCAGCGTGGTGCTGTCCCGGTTCAGCGGACAGCGCGACTTCGTCATCGGTACGGGCGTCTCCGGCCGTGGGAAGGCCGCGTCCGAAGCCGTCGGGATGTTCGTCGACACCCTGCCGCTGCGGATCCGGCTGCCGGAAGACACCGATCTCGCCGCCCTGGCCCGATCCCTCGGCCTGTCGCTGATGGACGCGGTCGACCATCGCGACCTGCCGTTCGAGGAGATCGTCGCGAAGCTCAACCCGGACCGGTCGACCGGGCGCAATCCGCTGTTCGGCGTCATGGTCGAGTTCGAGAACCTCGCCGACGAGGTGGCCTTCGCGCCGCCGGCGGTGTCCGCCACGTTGCTCGACCTGCCCAGCGAGCGGGCGCCGCTCGACCTGTTGCTGTATCTGACCTACGCGCCGTCAGGCGTACAATGCGTGGCCGAGTACGACACGGACCTGTTCGACGAATCCACGATCAGGCGGCTGCTTCGCTACCTCGAGCTCACCCTCGACCTGGCGACCAGAGCCGACAATGTCCCGCCGGCGGAGTTGGCGGTGCTCACCGCCGAGGACGATCAACTCCTGTCCCGGCTGGAAGGTGAGCCCGGCCCAGCACCGACCGAGTGCCTGCAGGAGTTGTTCGAACGGCAGGCCGACCTGCATCCGGACGCCCTTGCGCTCACCGGGGACTTCGGCGACCTGACCTACGCCGAGCTCGACCAGCGGTCCAACTGGGTGGCCGCTGAGCTGATCTCACTCGGCGTCGAGCGGGGCCGGCTGGTCGGGAGTTGCCTACCACGTGGGCCCGAACAGGTCGCCGTACTCCTCGGCGTACTGAAGGCTGGCGCCGGCTATCTGCCGCTGGATCCGGCGGCCCCGGTGGAGCGGCTGCGGTTCCTGTTCGACGATTCGGACGCGGTCCTCCTCGTCACGCGGGAGGGCATGCCCGATCTCGGTGACCGGCCGACGCTGCGACTGGATCTGCTCGGGCCAGGTACGCCGTACCGGCCGGAGGTGAACGTGACCGCCGATGACCTGGCCTACTGCATGTACACGTCGGGATCGACCGGCTTGCCGAAGGGTGTGCTGGTGCCGCATCGCGGTCCGGTCAACCACGTCCTCGAGTACGTCGCCGCCCATGAGCCCACGCGAACGCTGCAGTGGGTGTCGCCGACCTTCGACGTCAGCATGCACGAGATCTTCACGACCTTCGCGACCGGCCGGACGCTGGTGCTGATCGAGGACGCCGGCCGGTACGACCCGGCGGAACTGGCTGCGCAGATCCGCCGGTACGAGATCCAGCGGATCGCGATGCCGTTCAGCGCTGTGCACTCGCTGCTGGCGACTCGTCCACAGCTGCCGTCCTTGCGGGAGATCTACTCGGCGGGGGAGGCGACGACGCCGTCCGCGGTCGAGCACGAGTTCCTCGCCGCACACCCGGACTGCGTTCTCTACAACGGCTACGGGCCGACCGAGACGTCGATTGTGGTGACCGAGCAACTAGTTGCTCGAGGGGACACGCGCCCGCCGATCGGCCGGCCGATCCGGGGAGTGCGGATCCGGTTGCTCGACGCGGATCGTCGCCCGGTGCCGCCCGGTGCCATCGGCGAGATCTGTGTCGAGGGCGTGTGTGTCACCGACGGGTACCTGAACCGGCCGGAGGAGACGGCGACTGCCTTCTTCGCGCCGAACTGGTACGCGACTGGTGATCTCGGCCGGTGGCGCTCCAGTGGCGAGCTCGAGTTCCACGGCCGCGCCGACGACCAGGTTCAGCTCCGCGGGATCCGGGTCGAGCCCGGCGAGATCCGGGCGGCTGTCCTCGATCACCCGGCGATCGAGGATGCCGCCGTGGTGGTGAATGACGGTGAGTTGGTCGGGTACACGGTCGGCTCGGTCGAGCATGCCGAGCTGACGGAGTACCTTGCGATGCGACTGCCGCAGTACCTCGTCCCGCGGCGCTGGGTCCGGCTGGATCGGTTGCCGCTGACAACCACCGGCAAGCTCGCCCGGTCCGCGTTGCCGGCTCCGGCGGAGGCGCGTTCGGCGGTCGCTCCAGCCACGCCGCTGGAACGCGTGGTGCGCGACGTGTGGTGCGACGTGCTGGAACGGATGGAGCTGGGGGTGACCGACTCGTTCTTCGAGCTCGGCGGACATTCGCTGCTCGCGGTCCGGCTGCTGAACCGGATCCGCGAAGCCACCGGCATCGACCTCACCCTGACCGAGTTCTTCCGTGCTCCGACCGTACGCGCCGTTGCTGCGCTGGGGCAGGCTGCGGTGGTTCCCGCGGCAGGACAGGTCTCCGAACCAGTTGCGGGGGAGGGGCCTGTCGTCGACGTTGCACCACTGACGTTCGCCCAGCAGCGGGCGCTCGGCCGGCATCGGGCGCGGCGGGACGCGTCGGTCTACAACAGCCTCAGCCGGGTCGACGTGACCGGGCCGCTCGACCCCGAGGCACTGCGGGACGCGTTGCAGGGCGTGGTGCAGCGGCATGGCGCCTTGCGGACCAGAGTGTTCGAGGATCGGCAGGAGGTGTTGGATGCCGTCGAGGTTGCGCTGCCGGTGACGGATCTGCCGGACGACGAGGACCAGATCCACGCCTGGTGTGCCGAGACCGCCCGACCGGCTCTGGAGCCCACGCAGGCACCGCTCTGGCGCGTGCGGCTCGGCCGAGTGTCGGCGAACCGGTGGGTGCTGGTGGTCGCCGTACATCACCTGATCAACGACGGCTGGTCGGCGCGGCTGTTCTGGGAGGACCTGTCGGCGCTGTACCGCGGTGCCGAGCTGCCACCGCCCTCCGCTCAGTACACCGACTACGCCCGCTGGGAACGCGCCAGCCTCACCGGCAGCACCCGCGCCAAGCTGGAGACGTTCTGGCGCGACGAACTCGCCGGCGCCTCGCTTCGTCCGGCCTTGCCGATCGATCACCCTCGCCCGGAGGTCCTCGACGGACTCGGATCCACCCACCACGTGGATCTGCCGCCTGAGCTCGCCGACCGGATCAGGTCCGCGGCTGCAGCCGCCGGAACCACGCCGTACCTGGTGATCGCCGCCGCCTTCGCCCGCTGGCTGGGGGACCTCTGCGGTCACGACGAGGTCGTCCTGCCAGTGTCCAGCGCCCGCCGCCGACGGTCCGAGTACGACGGCGTCCTGGGCTACATCGGCGAAGCGGTGCTGGTCCGGGTCAGGCTGGACACCGACAACCTCCTCGCCGAAACAGCCAGAGCCCTGTACGCCGCCCTGGACCACGAGACCCTGCCCTTGGCCGAAGTCGTCCGGACCGCCCTCCCCGCCGAGGCGCAATCCCCTTACCCAGCAGTCCTGTTCACCGTCATCACCACTCCACCCGCGACCCTCGACCTCCCCACCGGCACCTTCCCGGTCCACTCCCTCCCCTCCCCAGACCAGGCCCGAACCGAGCTCTACGTCGTCTTCACCCTGACCGACACCACCTTCACCCTCGACCTCGAATACAGCACCGCCCTCTTCACCCCCACCACCATCAACACCTGGTCCACCACCCTGACCACAGCCCTCCAAACCCAAACCGAACGGTGAGCTCATTGGCCGGCGCTACTGTCGAGCGGCCGCGGACCCAGCATGACCGGGTGCACCTCGCCCGGCGGCGACGCGGCCACGCGGTCGAAGTAGAGGTACACCACGGCCACGGCTGCGACCGGCATCGCCAGGGCGAAGAGCATCGAGGACAGCACGTTGATCAGCGTCGGCGAGAGGTCGGTGCCGAGCAGCAAGGTGATCCCTAGGACCGGTCCCACAGCCAGGCCGAGCCCGACGATGATCGCGAGCGGGACAGCGGTTCGCCACCATCGGCCCTTCGTCAGCGTCCGGCTGCGCTTCAGCGCTGCAGCGCCGGAACAGCGCTCGGCGACAGCTACCGGTACGGCGAACGCGCGGCTGACCGCGTAGTAGATCGCGAACGGGATCGTCGTGACGAAGGCCAGGAGGACGGCGCAAACGACGAAGTACTGGAGAGCAGCTCGGGTCAGTGGCTTCCAGCCCGACACCAACTGGCGCATCAGGACGGCTGACGTCACTTGGTCGCCGCGGTCCAGTCGGTCGAGGGTTGCTGCGACGATCGCCAGCAGGGCGAGGTACGTCGCCATCGTGACGAACGCGACGGCCAAGGCGACGACGGACGCCCAGAAGCCGGTAGCCGTCTCGGTCGGCGCGCCGAGATCCGCCGGAGCGTCGCGCCTGGCCACCTGAACCCTGGCCAGGACGGCTGTCACCAAGCCGAGCACGACGAAGGCTGCGGCGAAGCCGGTGAACAGGCCCGGTCGGAGCCGGAACAACCGCAGCGCGGAGACCACGGCCTGGCCCCAGGCCCGCGGCCGCCGGGCCGGCAGCGGTTCGGCGTCACTCCAGCGCGTCCGGCTCGCCGCGTACCAGATCAATCCGGCGACGGCGGCGAGCAGCAGGACGAGCAGCCAGGGCCGGTCGAGCGTCTCGCGGACCAGATTCGATCCGGTCGCGACCGCCGTACAGAATGCGTCGGTGCCACTCGGGCCCAGCACCGTGCCGCCCGGCACCGTGGTGCTGTCGTCCCGCCAGGTCTCCTCGGCGTCCTGGACGGGGGCGGTCCAGGAGGGTTTCATGTTCGGCCCGGTCGGTCCGTCGAAGAAGGATCGTTGCCGTTCGCCCCAGCGTCCCTCGAAAGCCAGCCATGGATACTGCTGCAGGTAGTCGGCGCGGGCCATCGGCACATAGGCGACCCGTGGTCTCAGGTCTGCACCCGGTCTCGTCGTGTCGTCGCACCCCAGTCCCTCCGAGCCGCGACCGAGGTACAGCCGCCGGCCGAACTTGTTGGCGTGCGAACCCGCCGCCGGATAGACGACCGGATGTGTTCCGTCGACGATCTCGAGCTTGTCGTCTCCCCACCGCGCCCGCTCGCCGCCGCCGTGCTGGCTGAAGCCCACGGCGATCGGCTCGGTGGTCAGCGCAGCCGCCGGTGTCGCCGCCTCGAAGACGAGCCGGATCGACTCCCAGTCGCCTTCGTGGGTGTTGTTGTAGTCGTTGAAGACGTAGAAGAACCAGTACTCCAGGGAGAGCTGCCCCGGAAAGCCGGGGTCCGCGGCGACGTGCGCGTAGACGGTGGCCGGCTGCGAGGCGTTGATGCGCGCCGACCACTCGGCGTAGTCGCAGCCGGGCCGCAGCGGATCGCCGGGGAAGTCCAGGAAGTGACCAGGGAGCCCACGGCGAAGATCGGAGCCCTCGGGTTCGGGCTTGATCAGGTCAGGAGGTCGCCAGGGTCCGCGGAGCGCAACCTGCTGGTCGCCCAGGACGGCCTCCACGTCGGTCGGCTGGAACTGCTCGCCGTCCTCGCAGTTGGACGCATCTTGCTGCAATCTGACGACGGGGGAGTAGCGCTCGGCCAGCACCTTGGCGGCGCCATCGTCCTGCGGGCCCGCGGCCGCCGCCCGATCGGGTACGCAGCAGAAAATCGCCGCCAGCAGAGCAGACAGCAGTAGTGGCAGAGACCACCTGCGTGCCGTCATGTGGACAGCATGCGCTCCCCGCTCCGATCGGCACACCACCCACTCCGGTCCGTCCGGCACCAACCCCGATCAGCAGGTGACGTCTTTGCCTTCGCTGCCGAAGATCTCGAGTCGGCGTTCTTGCGGGATGCCCGGTGTTCTGGTCGGCTGGTAGTGCAGCTGGACCGCGCGCCGGCGGGTGTCGGTGCGGTTGGCCGGAGTTCCGTGGTGCAGCAATCCGTGAAAGAAGAGCGCCCCACCCGGCGCGAGCGGAACGACGGTGTCGCGGGATACCTCGACCTCGTCGTCGCACAACTGCCAGTCGCGACGCTTGAAGTGCACCACGGGCCCTTCGGCGTGGCTGCCTGGGATCACATGCATGCAGCCGTTCTCTGGGGTCGCAGGATCCAGGGCGATCCACACCCCGATGATCGGCGTCCCGGGCTCGTAGGCGAAGAAGGCATTGTCCTGATGCCACGGCTTCTCCCGCCCGCCGCCGGGCGGCTTCAGCAACGCCATGTCCTGGAACATCGTGAGGTCCTGACTGCCGGTCAACTGACGAACAACTCGCAGGATTCGCTCGTTGGTCGCCAGTGTGCGCAGCCGAGAGTCCTCGTTGACGAACCACATGAACTTCCGAACGAGGTCCATGCGCTCGGTTCCGGTCGCGGTGTCCACGAGCGCCGCCGCCCATGACTCGTACTCGATCTGCGCCTGTCCCGGTCTGGTCAGCACGTGCGACAGGGCAGCCAAGACATCGGTGATCTCGCCCGGTTCCAGGACGTTGCGCACGGCAAGGTAGCCCTCCACCGCGAACCTCTCGATCTCGGCTTCGCCGACCGCATCGATCGATTCCACGAAGGTGGCCGGCTTGTCGAACCGGTACAGATCGCCGGGATAGTCGAACTCGGTCGCCGTGTCCATCTTGAACGCCGCAGACCGGGCGCTCGGTGCTGAGTGGTGGTTCACTTGGCGCAGCCTCCGTCCCGGTCGCGCCGGATGTGCGGTACGGCGATGTCGCTGGTCCCCTTGTACGCGTAGGGATCCTGGCCGGCGACCTGTACCACGTCGCGGTAGTCCCATGCGCCGCTGTGGATCCCCTCCGGCTTTTCCTGCCACGGCAACAGTGATTCCGCGCTCATGTAGTGGTTGGCCAGGGCCCGCCGCAGGCCGTGTCCGCCGGTGTTGGGCAGCGACCGGTGCAGCAGGTAGCCGTTGAACACGACGACCGATCCGGCGGGGACCTCCAGCGCGACCGCGTCCTCTTCGCGGTACGGGAAGTCGTACGCCTCGTTGGTGCAGTCGAAGCGCTCGTCGTCGTGCTCCCGGTCGGGGTACAGGACGCCCCTGCGGTGCGAGCCGGGCAGCGCCCAGAGGCAGCCGTTCTCGACCGTCGCGTCGTCCAGGGCGATCCACGCGGCGGTCAGCGACCGGTCCCTGGTCGGGATGAAGAACTCGTCCTGGTGCCAGGCCTGTCCCGGTTTGCCCTCGCCCTTGGTGAACAGCATGGACTGCATCGCCTTGACGTTCGGCCCGATGAGCTGGGTCAGTACGTCGGTGATCGCCGGGTGGGCAAGTGTCGCCCGGAACAGGGCCGAGATCTTGTGTGGGAAGTGGATGCAGAGGTACCGGCGAATGGTCTCGTCGTCGGCCTCGCCGGGTGGCGGCAGCTCGTGGCCCCCGATGGCGCCGAGCTCACCGCGGCAGGCGCGCAGTGCTTCCGCGCGCAGCTCGTCGACCTCTGTGGGGGAGAGGGCTCGGTCGAGGATGACGTAGCCGTCGTCCTGATAACGGTCACGGATGTCGGTGGCGATCTGACTCGTCGTGCCGGTCATGCGTCGAACCTGCCACCGCCGGCACCCGTTGCCTATGGCTGGCAGATGCGAAAACATGGCGGATCGTGACCTCCTCCATCGTGTCACTCGGCGACTTCCGGCCTGCGGTCGCCGACTATCCGCCCGGCTCGACCTATGGCCCTCGGGTGGTCCCGTCGTACGAGCTGATGTGGTTGCTGTCCGGCAGCGTGACGTGGGTGTGGCACACCGACAAGGCCGGCGGCCGGCGGGAGCTGGAGCTCGTCCCGGGCATGTTGCTGCTGACCCGCCCGGGCATGCGCGACGAGTACCGCTGGGACGAACGGCGGCCGACCCGGCACGGCTACGTCCACTTCGACATCGACCCGGCACCGGTTCTGCCGCCGCTCGTTCGGCCGGTTGCGGAGCCAGGACCGCTGGCCGGCCTACTGCAGTACCTGCTGTGGCTGGCAGACGAGCCAGACCCGACATGGGCGTGCCGCGCGGCGGACGTGCTGGCCCTGATCATGCGCCTGTTCATCGATGGCCCACTGCCCGCTGACGACGGCCCGGCCGAACCGCCGGCCCTGGCGGCCGCCCTGGATCACGTCCGCACGCAGTGGGCGGACCAGCTGAGACCCTTTACGCTCGCCGAGCTGGCCGCCGCAGCCGGCACGTCGCGCGCACATCTTGCCCGCCTCTTCGGGAAGCAGTTCGGCACCGGCATGATCACCGCCCTGGAACTGGTCCGACTGGCCCGCGCCGAGTCGTTGCTGTCCCGCAGCAACCTGACCATCACCCAAATAGCCCACGCCTGCGGCTTCTCCGACCCCCTCCACTTCTCCCGCAGATTCCGAGCCACTTACGGCACACCCCCAAGAACCTTTCGCCACACCGCCACCCTGGAATCACCCTTGACCACCACCAACCTCCACCGCCTAGCCCGCCGCCTGGACGCCACAACTGCCGGCGGCATCGTCCAGATGAGCTCGACTCCAGTTGTCGGATCCGGAACGTAGTGTTCGTTGAACAGGTGAATGGTGCCCCAGTCGAGGGCGCCACAGGGCAAGGGAGTCAGGCGATGACGCGTCCGCGGTGCCTAGGTCACACGAATCCGTCGCACTCAACTCGGGAGGCGGTGTGAAGCTCCTTCTCACCTCCGGAGGCGTCACGAACGAGAGCATCCGCGATGCGCTGCTCGATCTGCTGGGTAAACCGATCTCCGAGTCCCGTGCGCTCTGCATCCCCACGGCACAGTGGGGCCACCCGATGCTCGGGCCCGCCTCGGTGCGGGGCTTCGTCACCGGCGAGCCGCCACGGCTCATGACCAGCCTGGGCTGGGCATCCGTGGGCGTCCTCGAACTCACCGCGCTGCCCAGCATCGGCCAGGACCGATGGGTGCCGTGGGTCCGAGAAGCGGACGTGTTCCTGGTGGACGGCGGCGACGCGACGTACCTGTACCACTGGATGCGGCAGTCAGGGCTGTCGGACGTCATCTCGTCGCTACCCGAGACGGTCTGGGTAGGCCTCAGCGCCGGCAGCATGGTGATGACACCGCGCATCGGCGCCGACTTCGTCAACTGGCCTTCCGCGCCGGACGACCGCACGCTCGGAGTCGTCGACTTCTCGATCTACCCGCACCTGGACCACGAACTCATGCCAGGCAACACCATGGCCGACGCGGAAAGATGGGCCGCCGACATCGCAGCTCCGGCCTACGCCATCGACGACCAGACCGCCATCAAAGTGACCGACGGCACCATCGAGATCATCTCCGAAGGACACTGGAAAGCCTTCCTCACATAGCCACCAACCGCTACCGGCGCCATGGTGTCTAGTGGGCCTGGTCGGCGAGACTGGTTGCAGTTGGGCGCCGCGGGCTTCGGTAGGGGCCGGTGCCGAGGCGGTCGCGGACCTCGCCGAAGTGCGCGTGTACGGCGTTCTCGGCCTGTTCGGCGTCGCCGGAGCCGATCGCGTCGACCACCGCCTGATGCCGCGCTGCGGTCTCGGCCGGTGAGGAGATCAACGTCTCCAGATCGGTCTCGACGGCCCGATAGACGTCCCAGAACAGACCGACCAGCTCCCGGGCCAGCGGGACCCCGGCGGCGTCGCAGATGTGCTCGTGGAACTCGCGGTCCGCGGTGGCCGCGTCCTGACCGTCGGCACGCATCCGTTCGACACAGCCGGACAGCTTCTGCCGCAGTTCGCCGCTGTCGGTGCCGGCGACCCGGCGGGTGAGCTCGGTCTCCAGGATCTCCCGGACCTCGAGCAGCTCACTGAGCCGCTCGGTGCTGCTGCCGGACGACCGGGTGCGGAACAGCAACCACGGGTGCAGCGCTGCCGAGTTGGCCGAGCCGACGAACATGCCGTAGCCGTGCCGGATCTCGACGATCCCGAGTGCCTGCAGGGCTTTGAGCGACTCGCGGACCGAGTTGCGGCTGACCTGGAACTCGGCCATCAGCACGTTCTCGGCCGGCAGCGGGGCGCCGGGTTCCAGGTTGCGCTCGATGATCAGGTCGGCGATCGCGTTGGCGAGTTCGTCGCTGCGTTTCGGCCGCGTCACTGCCACGACGCACTCCCAGTCTTCCGCTCCGGTATGGTCCCACATCCTACGTCCGAGGTCAGCCGGCTCCGGACATCGGCGAGCTCGGCCGCGGTCGGCCTCGTTTCACCGGCGGACAGGTCGAGCCGCGGGATCGGGTTCTTGATCTGGTCCTGCACGTGCTGGGTCCCGCGGGGTGGAGCCATCGGCATCGCCTCCGGTCTTGACCGACCGGAGACAGACTCCTAAGGTCGGCACTCATAGGACGTAGGATGTCCCACAACCTACCTCCTGTGAAGCTCTATTACACCCCCTGCCGCTGGAGGCATCGTGAACCAAACCGGGTTCGACCGCCGCTCGTTCCTGAAGTACTCCGGAGTGCTGGGCGCAGCCGCGACGATCACTGGTGGATTGTCGGCCTGCAGCAGCGGTCCGGCCTCGACCGGAGCCGTCGGCGCCGGCGCGGACACCGGCCTGGTCACCGCGGTGATCGGCTACGGGAACAATCAGAGCTGGGATCCGACCATGAGTGCCTCCGCCTTCACGATGGCGGCGATGCAGCACATTTACGAGGGCCTGCTCGACACCGACCCGATCACCCGGCAGCCGTACGCCGCGCTCGGCAAGGAAGTGCCGTCCGACCTGAACGCCACGTCCTGGAAGTTCACCCTGCGGGACGGGGCGAAATGGCACGACGGCCAGCCGGTGACCGCCGATGACGTCGTCTTCACCTTCCAGCGGATCCTCGACCCGAAGCTGAAGGTGCTCACCTACAACTTCTTCGCCAGCTGGTTGAAGGAGGTCAAGAAGGTCGACGAGAAGTCCGTCGAGTTGGTGCTGAACTTCCCGTTCCCCGACGGCGCGCCGCGGCTGACGATCGCGAAGATCATGCCCAAGCACGTCTTCTCCCAGGCGGGTGCCTGGGACCAGGCCAAGAACGGCAAGGCGGTCGGGTCCGGCCCGTACAAGCAGGTCTCGCACCAGCCGAAGTCGAACACCACGTTCGAGGCTTTCGCCGACTACAACGGCCCCCGCCCGGCGGCGTTCAAGAAGATGAACTGGCTGAGCATCGTCGATTCCTCCGCCCGGGTCGCGAAGATCTCCGGAGGTAGTGCCGAGGCGCAGATTTCCGACAACATCCCGTACGCCAACATCGAGCAGCTGAAGAGCTCGGGCCTCACGGTCGAGGGCGGCAAGGGGATGAACCATCTGTTCCTGATGTTCAACACCGCGAACAAGCCGTTCGACGACGTGCGGGTCCGGCAGGCGCTGTTCACCGCGATCGACACCCAGAAGATGATCGAGGTCGCGCTCAAGGGCCGCGGCACGGCGAGTACGTCGTTCCTGAACGAGGCGAACCCCGCCTATGCCAAGGCGAAGACGGTCTACAGCTACGACCCGGCGAAGGCCAAGGCGCTGCTGGCCGAGGCCGGCGTGACGAACCTGTCGATCAATCTGCTCGCGGTGAACGTGAGCTGGATCGTCGACTGCCTGCCGACCATCGCCGCGTCGTGGAACGCGATCGGCGTGAAGACGACGCTGGAGCCGCAGGACACCGCCGCGGTGTTCACCAAGATGGACCAGAACGCCGACTACCAGGTGGTCGCGGCGGCGTCGAACCCGAACCAGTTCGGCGCCGACGCCGACCTGATCCTGCGCTACAACTACACCCAGGGCGGGTCGTGGATGAAGTACACGCGCTGGGAGAACAGCGCCGGCGCCAAGATGATCTTCGCGAAGATGGACGAGGCGGTCCGGGCCACCGACGCGGACACCAGGCTCGAACTGACCCACGAGTACCTCGACCTGGTCGCCGAGCAGGCGGTGCTGTATCCCGTCGTCCACACCGAGCTGATGACGGCCTGGGACGCCAAGAAGCTGGGCGGGATCAAGGCGCAGCCCTATCCGGGGATCAACCTGCTGCAGGCCAAGCGGGCCTGAGGTCACCGATTGTGGCCGTCATCATCAGAATGCTGGTTCGCCGGCTGTTGCTGCTGGTTCCGTTGCTGCTCGGCATCATCGCGTTCGTCTTCCTGGTGATGCGATTCTCCAACAACGATCCCGCGGTCGCGTACTTCCAGGGCGCCAACCCGACCGAGGAGCAGTTGCACCAGTTCCGGCAGGAGAACGGCCTGCTGGACCCGCTGCCGCTGCGCTATGTGCACTTCGTCGGTGACCTGCTGCACGGCGACCTCGGCACCAGTGTGCTGACCAAGGCGCCCGTACTGCAGTCGGTCACCACCGCCATGCCGCTGACGTTCCAGCTCACCCTGCTGGGGTTGCTGATCGCACTGGTGCTGGCCTTGGTCCTCGGTGTCACCGCCGCGATCTTCAGGGACCGCTGGCCGGACCAGGTGATCCGGCTGGTCTCGCTGATCGGTGTGGCCGCGCCTTCGTTCTGGCTGGCGCTCCTGATGATCCAGTACCTCGCCGTCGACCGCGGCTGGTTTCCGCCGAGCGGGTACGTGAATCCGGCCGACGGGACCGTCCCGTGGCTGCGGACGATGGCGCTGCCGGCGCTGGCGCTGTCGTTGCCGGTGGCCGCTCAGCTGACCCGGATCATTCGTACGTCGGTCGTCGAGGAACTCGACAAGGACTACGTCCGGACCGCCATCGGCAGCGGTCTGCCGCCGGTCGTGGTGGTCGGACGCAACGTACTGCGGAACGCACTGATCAACCCGCTCACCGTGCTCGGTCTGCGAATCGGATACCTGCTCGGCGGAGCTGTCGTGATCGAGCAGATCTTCACCCTGCCGGGCATGGGCACGCTGATGATCAACGCCGTCCGCGACGGTGATCCGGCTGTCGTGCAGGGCGTCGTACTGACGATCGCGATCGGCTTCGTAGTGGTCAACCTGGTCGTCGATGTGCTGTACCTGCTGGTCAACCCGCGATTGAGGAGCGCCGCCTGATGCGTGCACGACTGGCCCAGCGGCTCTCCCGGCCCGGGATCAACTTCAAGCGGCTGTCGCCGGCGGCCTGGATCGCGGTCGCGGTCCTCGCGGTGGTGATCCTGGCCGCGATCCTGGCTCCGCTGCTGACGCCGTACGACATCCTGACGCAGGAGGACGCCGGCGGCGGGCCATCGGGGGCGCACTGGTTCGGGCTGGACAGCGCGAACCGGGACATCTTCACCCGGCTCGTGTACGGCGCCCGCTGGTCGCTGATGATCGGCCTTGGCGCGACCGCGCTCGCACTGACCGCGGGCGCGATCATCGGCGCTGTCGCGGCGACCTCCCGCAAGGGGGTCGACGAGACGGTGATGCGGTGCCTCGACGTCGTGATGGCGTTCCCGGGGATCGCACTCGCCGCCGTGCTGGTCGCGGTGTTCGGTGGATCCATCCCGGTGCTCGTGATCGCGATCGCCTTCCTCTACACGCCACCCGTGGCACGGGTGGTCCGCGCCAACGTGCTCGCGCAGTACGGCGAGGACTACGTGGTCGCGGAGAAGATCATCGGCGCCCGCAGTCCGCACATCCTGCTCCGGCATGTCGCGATCAACTGCGCCGCTCCGGTGCTGGTGTTCTGCACGGTGATGGTTGCCGATGCCATCGTCTTCGAGGCGTCGCTGTCCTTCATCGGCGCCGGAGTCCGGCCGCCGGAACCGTCCTGGGGCTCGGTGATTGCCGACGGCAAGAACATGGTGCTGCTGGGCGGCTGGTGGGCGACGGTGTTCCCGGGACTGCTGATCCTGATCACCGTGCTGTCGCTGAACATCCTGTCCGAGGCCGTCTCCGACGCCTGGGCGGCGCCGGGCGGACGCCGGGCGGAGAGCAAGAAGCAGGACAAGGACCTGCTGGAGACCGCACGCCCGGGCTCCGGTGAACTGGTCGAGCTTCCCGGTCTGGACCTGGCGGCGATGCGGCTGCGGGAACGAGCGCGCCCCTTGCCGGACGGTGAACCCGTGCTGTCCGTGCAGCAGTTGGCGATCGGCTTCGAAGGCCGGCACGACGGGGTCGACGTCGTCGACGGGATCAGCTTCGACGTACGGCCCGGCGAGGTGCTCGGCCTGGTCGGCGAGTCCGGTTGCGGCAAGTCGCTGACTGCACTCACCGTGATGGGGCTGGAGCCGCGCGGCGCCCGGATCCGCGGCCGGATCCGCTTCGACGGCAAGGACCTGCTGAACATGCGGCGTTCCGAACGGCGACGGCTGCTCGGACACGACATGGCGATGATCTACCAGGACGCTCTGTCCTCGCTGAACCCGGCGATGACGATCAAGGCGCAGTTGAAGCAGGTCGTTCGCCGCGGCGGACGGCATACGCCGACAGAGCTGCTCGAACTGGTCGGGCTGGATCCCGAGCGGACGCTGACCAGCTATCCGCACGAACTGTCCGGTGGCCAGCGTCAGCGTGTGCTGATCGCGATGGCACTGTCCCGGGAGCCGAAGTTGATCGTCGCCGACGAGCCGACCACGGCACTCGACGTCACCGTGCAGGCACAGGTGATCCAACTGCTGCTGCGGCTGCGCGCCGAACTCGGCTTCGCCCTCATCCTGGTATCACACGACCTGGCGCTGGTTGCCGACGTCACCGACCGGGTCGTGGTGATGTACGGCGGCCAGATCGTCGAGGCCGGTGTCACGGCAGACCTGGTCGGCGAGCCCGCGCACCACTACGCCCGTGGCCTGCTCGGTTCGGTCCTGTCGCTGGAGTCCGGCGCGGCCCGGCTGACCCAGATCCGCGGCGTCGTACCCTCGCCGGCCGACTTCCCCGCAGGCTGCCGGTTCGCCGACCGGTGCCCGATGGTCACCGACCTGTGCCGCAGCACAGCACCCGAGCTGACCGGCCGAGCTTCGCAGCACCTGGTCGCTTGCCATCATCCGGCACTTGTCCTCGAGCCCCTGGAGAAGGAAGCGGTGCGATGACAGAGACGGTGCTCGAGCTTTCGGACGTGCACGTCGTACACCGGGCCCGGTCCGGTGGTCTCTTCAGCAGGGACCGGGTGTACGCGCTGACCGGGGCTGATCTGACCGTCGCCGCCGGTGAGACCGTCGGCGTGGTCGGCGAGTCCGGCTGCGGGAAGTCCACGTTGGCCAAGGTCCTGGTCGGCGTCCAGCAACCGACCGAGGGCACGGCGGCGTTCCGGGGCCGGGACATCTGGTCGATGAAACCGGCCGAACGCCGCGAGGCCATCGGCACCGGGACCGGGATGATCTTCCAGGACCCGTCGACCGCCCTGAACCGCCGGCTGCCCGTTCATCGCGTACTGCGGGACCCGCTCGACGTGCACCGTCGCGGAACCATTGCCCAGCGCAACGAACGCGTCCGGGAGCTGATGGCGTTGGTGGGTCTGCCCCGGAGCGTCGCCGATGCCCTGCCCGGCCAGTTGTCCGGCGGCCAGCGGCAGCGCGTCGCGATCGCCCGCGCGCTCGCACTCGAACCGTCGCTCCTGGTCGCCGACGAGCCGACCAGCGCGCTCGACGTCTCCGTCCGGGCGCAGATCCTCAACTTGCTGCTGGACCTCAAGGAACGCCTCGGCCTGGCCATGGTGTTCGTCTCGCACGACATCCAGACCGTACGCCGGATGAGTGACCGGGTGGTCACCATGTACCTCGGCCGGATCGTCGAGCAGGCACCGGCCGCCGGCATCGCCGGTCAGGCGCGGCATCCGTACACCCGCGCGCTGTTCTCGGCGACCCCCGGCCTGATCTCGCCGATCGAGCCGATCCCGCTGGCCGGGCCGGTGCCGTCGGCCACCCGGCCGCCGACCGGCTGCCCGTTCCGGACCCGCTGCTGGAAGGCCGACGACGACTGCGCCGGTTCGATGCCCGAGTTCGAGTCCGATGCCGCCGACCCAGCGCATCTGTTCCGCTGCTACCACCCCGTGGCCACGCGAGACTCCACCGGTGACCTGATCACCCAAGCATTGGAGCGTTCATGACCTTGCCTGCCCGCCTGACCGGCGTCATCCCACCTGTCTGTACGCCGTTCACGCCGGATCACCAGGTGGACACCGCCTCCCTGGTCCGGCTGGTCGACCACCTGATCGACGGCGGTGTGAGCGGACTGTTCGTCCTCGGCTCCACCTCCGAGGTGGCGTACCTGCCGGACGGGCACCGCCAGGTCGTGCTCGACACCGTCGTGGGCCACGTGGCGGGCCGGTTGCCGGTGCTGGCAGGCGTCATCGACATGGCGACCCTGCGGGTGATCGACCACGTCCGGACGGCCGTTGCGGCCGGTGTGGACGGAATCGTCGTCACCGCGCCCTTCTACACCCGCACCCATCCGGCCGAGATCGACCGACACTTCCGGATGGTCGCGGCGGCCGGTGGGCTCCCGGTGTTCGCGTACGACCTGCCCGTATCGGTGCACTCCAAGCTTGGTGCCGACCTGGTGCTGCAGCTCGCGGCCGACGGCGTACTGGCGGGTCTGAAGGATTCCAGCGGTGACGAGGGCGGTCTGCGCAACGTCATCCTTCGGGCGCGCGACCGGGGCGACATCACCGACTTCAGCGTGCTCACCGGTTCCGAACTGACCGTCGACAACGCGCTGTGGATGGGAGCCGACGGAGTGGTCCCAGGGCTCGGCAACGTCGACCCCCACGGCTACGTCAAGCTCTTCGATCACGCGGCCGCCGGTGAGTGGGAGGACGCGCGCACCGAGCAGGAACGGCTGGTGCGTCTCTTCGAACTGATCGGAGTCGGCGACCCGGCCCGGATGGGCATGAGTTCCTCCGCCCTAGGAGCCTTCAAGGCAGCACTGCAACTGCGCGGCGTGATCGAGCACGGCGTGATGGCCCCACCCCAGATCCCGCTCGACACGGACGAAATCGCCCAGGTCGAAAAGCACCTCGTAGCCGCCGCCCTCCTCTGATGTAACGCCGACGCGGATGGTCGGCAAAGTGATCACCGCTTACCGGTGATGAGCGAAAGCTTTACAGGTAAAGGATCCCGCGAACGCCCAGGGGCCGTTCCCCACCCAGGCTCGTCCGCTCCGCGTGATGAGCGGTATAGCGAGGTTTTCTCACCGGGCTGGTCTTTGTAGTTGAAGTAGGACGAGTGCGGCTTGTGTGATGGCGCCGATGCGCCAGGGGTCGAGGGTGATGCGGC